>JAGHHM010000003.1 GCA_017887695.1 Oscillospiraceae bacterium
ACCAGCTCCAGTGGCTCACCAGTAGAGAATTTGTTGCGCAAGGACAACGTAGCATAGCCGGAATCGTCACATTCGGTGACAAGGGCAACCACTTGCCATTCCCTAATATATCTGGCGTTATCTGTATATTGCCCTGGCTGGCCAAAGTAGAAGCCTGTGGCATAGTGCCGATGGCTCACATGCTCCACCTCATCCCGCCAAACAGGATCCACCGGCCGGCCAGCTGCCACATCATCAATAACGTGGCGGTATGCACCGGTAACAATGGCCGCATAGTAGGCGCTTTTTGCCCTGCCTTCAATTTTCAAGCTATTGAGACCTGCGTCCATCAGCTCCCCGACATGGTCGATCATACACATGTCGCGGGAGTTCATGATATACGTACCCTTTTCGTCTTCAAACACAGGAAAATACTCCCCAGGCCGCTTTTCCTCCATCAGGTAGTACTGATAGCGGCAAGGCTGGGCGCAGGCACCACGGTTACTGTCTCTTCCAGTCATATAGTTGGACAACAGGCAGCGGCCAGAGTAGCTTACACACATCGCGCCATGGACAAAAGCCTCCAGCTCTAATTCCGAAGGAACCTTCTCCCGGATCTCCCGGATCTCGTCCAGACTAAGCTCCCTGGCAAGAATAACCCGCTTGGCCCCCAGATCATACCAGGCAGCAGCACAGGCATAGTTGGCAATGCTGGCCTGGGTGCTGATGTGGCGTTCACATCTGGGCGCGTATTGGCCTGCCATGGTAAATGCACCCAGATCCGCCACAATCAGTGCATCCACTCCAGCTTCCTGAAGCTGCTCCAGGTAAGCAGGCAGACGGGATGCCTCCTCATTGCGGGGCATGGTATTTACCGTTACATGGACCCGCACACCGTGGCTGTGAGCCCAGGCTACCGCTTTGGGCAGCTCCTCGGGGGAAAAGTTCCCCGCAAAGGAGCGCATCCCAAAACTGGTACCTGCGAGATATACAGCATCGGCGCCGTACAGCACTGCCATCCGAAGCCGCTCCATATCCCCTGCCGGCGCCAAAAGCTCCGGCTTTTTTCTTTCTTTCATGATTGGCCCCTCTTAATTGGACGCTGCGGCAGCGGCCGCCTTGGCCTTTTCATGTTCTTTCAGAGTCCGACTGAACACATGCTTTCCATCTGCGCCCAGAACATAGTAATAATAATCTGTATCCGCGGGCTGGAGAGCGGCTTTGATGGAAGCAACGCCAGGGTTGCTGATAGGTGTGGGGGGCAGACCGGTATGGGTATAAAGGTTATAGGGGCTATCCAGGGTAGCGTAGTCCTCCTGTGTGATCTGCCGCCCAGCAGCGTAGACAAGCGCAGCGTCAATCTGCAGGTAGTACGCTGTCTCACCGGCATTCTCCAAACGGTTGTAGATAACGGAGGCGATGTTTTCCCGGTCCGTACCATCGGTTTCCTTTTCAATAAGGGAGGCAATGGTGATGATTTCCTGGAAGCTGTAATCCGAGGCCTCAAAGAGAGCCGAGAAGTCCTCGTTTTCATAAACCTTCGTATTGAAGTTGCTGAGCATGGAGTTAAATGCCAGCACCACATCTCCCCCTACATAGAAGTTATAGGTATCGGGGTAGAGGTAACCCTCCAGACGAGTGATACTGCCCAGATTTTCGTTATCAACAAAGGCGTAGGAGTCAAAAACATGGTTTTCTGCCGCTTCAGTGAGGTCTTCCACAGTACCTACCCCCTTTTCCGCCAGCAGGTCAATGATCTGCTGTACAGAATATCCTTCGGGGATTGTTACGTCGACTGTCTCAGCCGAACCGGTGCTGTGCATAGCCCGGACCAGGGCCATATAATCCATGTCTGTATTGAGAACATAGGTGCCGGCATCAATACGCTCGCTGCTCTTGTAGAATACGGAAAACAGGCGGAAGAACCATTTGTACTCAATCAGTCCCTGTTCCTCCAGCGCGTCAGCAACCTTTCCCATGTCAGCGGTGGTCTCGATTTCGACTGTACCATCGTCCTGCTTAACCTCTTTCTCCGTGATCCATTCCTCGGAAATGACAACCGTTGTCTCCAGCGGCGTTTTGTTAAAGGCACACAGGTCATTGGCCAGCATCCAGCCCACACCGGCGAAAATAGCGGAAGAAGCAACGACAATCACGACCCACAGGAGAATTCCCAGCAAGGGGTTGATACGGCTCTTCTTGGCTTTCTTCTTGCTGCCGCCCTGCCCGCCAGAGGCGGAACGGGACTGCTGACTGCGGGGCGCCTGGCCCCCGGCGGCCGACTGCTGCTGACGCTGAACCTGTCGGCCGTCCCAGCTGGTCGTATGGTAGCGGTCCTCTCTGTTACTCATGGAGAGATCCCCTCCTTTTTATGCATAAAATAAATTTTTGCGGTCAAGCTGCTTTTTGCCTTCCTCCCACATAAGATAGCCCAGTGACAAACGAGTGAGGTGAAAAACAATGTGGAACAACGGTAATAACAGCTGCCTGTGGATCATTCTGATCATCATCCTGCTGGGGTGCTGCGGCGGAAACAACAATAGCTGCTGCAATTCCTGCGGCTCCTGCACCTGCGGCAATTCCTGCAATTGCGGGAACTCCTGCACCTGCGGGAACAGCAACGACTGCTGCTGCGGTTGCTGCTAATCCCTACATACAGTCCGGAAGGGTTCGCCCTTTCGGACTGTATGGATGGCAGATTCCCCCTCCTGCTGAGGAGGGGGTCCTCCATACCTGGAGAAGCGGGGCGCCCAGGCGCCCCTCTTCTCATTTTTTATTGTTTGACATGCCGTGGCCAAGAAGCGCCTGTACCATAGACCAAGCCTCTTCGTGAATGTCCTCCACACTGCGGAGCCGGCCCCGTCTGGCACAGGTAATCTGGCGCCAGCCATGCTTTTCCGCTATCTTATGAGCACATTCCCGGCATTGGCGCAGATACAGGTCATCCCGCTCGTGAATGTCAGCGGAAGTACCGGTGGCCGCTTCCCGGCGGCGCAGCATCCCCTCAGACAGGTCGGTGGGAACATCAAGATAGATAACCAGATCCGGCACAGGAAGGCCCAGACGGCCATATTCCAGATCAAACAGCCATGATACAAAGGCGGAGCGCTCCTCAGGTGCCAGCTTGGATGCCTGGTGAACTGCGTTTGAGGTGGTATAGCGGTTAGCAAGAATCAGCTCTCCTGCCTCGTAATCCTTTCCCCAATCCTCCTTGTAGGACGCATAGCGGTCAACGGCGAACAAAGTAGATGCGGCATACGCGTTCACATCTCCGGGATGATCCCCCAGAGCACCAGCCAAATACAGCCGGGCCGGCTCTGCAAAGGGGTTTCCGTAACGAGGAAAATCAATTTCCCGAAAGCGGATTCCTTCCTCGCGAAGCCGCTGGGCCATCATTCGAGCCTGGGTTCCTTTTCCAGATCCGTCAGTCCCCTCAAATACGATGAGCTTCCCATTCATTTCCGAGACCTCTTTTCTCCTGCCGCATGGATCAGGAACAAGGGCAGCTTCATCATTCGTCCAATTCGGCTGGGGTTCTTTAAGAGCCGATAAAACCACTCCAACCCCAGCTTCTGAAATACCTCCGGCGCCCGCTGGACATTGCCTGAAAAGACATCCAGGCAACCGCCCAGACCCACCAGCAGATGGGCTCCCGTAGCCTCGCCATTATGCAGCATCCATTTCTCCTGCTTTGGCGCTCCCAGGCAGACAAACACTACGTCCGCACCGCTGTCCCGGATTTGTGTCAGGACCGGGCCGTCTTCCTTAAAATAGCCGTCATGGGTTCCTGCGATCTGCAGCCCCGGGTAGCGAACCTTCAGCTTTTCCGCGGCCTGATCCGCAATGCCGGGCTTGGCTCCCAGCAAAAACAATGATTTTCCGCTTTCCGCCATCCGGCCCATCAGGTTCTGGGCAAATTCGATGCCCGGCACTCTTCCCTTCAGCGGGGTGCCCAGGATCTTTGCGCCATAAACTACGCCAATGCCGTCGGCAATCACCATATCTGCCCGCCGGACAGCCTCCATGGCTTCACTGTCCTCGCGGCAGGTCTCCACAATCTCAGGATTGGGCGTTACAACATAGTGGGCGCCGTCCTCATTCATCAAACGCACGCCCTCGGCCACCGCCTGATCCATAGTAACATTGTCAAAGCCTACGCCCAATACATCGATCCTCATGCATATACTCCTTTTTTCGGCTGTGCCGCATTATCTTATGCAGTATAGCACAAGCCAGCAAATTTGTCCATCTGCAAAGAATTCTTCATTATTCTTATCTGTGATGCCGGTTCTGCCAGCGACGACGGTTACTTTCTGTAAAGTTTCTGGCAGCAGTAATTCCCTTTCTGAGATCATCCAGCAGATTATAGACCTCATCTGTCCACTCCATGCTGCGGCTGCTGAGGCCGCGGTTGTAATGATCCAGCACAGTATAATACTGTTGGTAAGCCTGTTTCACGCTGTCCTCCCATGAAAGATACAGCTGCTCCATGGCCTGTTGTCCCAGCCGCTGTGTCAGGGAACGGTTCCCACCTACCTGTCCCAGAAGGGCACGGAGGGATTTCGGATCTTCATCGATGAGCAGTGCATTTTCGCCATCCGTCACACCCTCGGCTGCACAGGAACCTCGCACGAGTACGCTTACCGTACCACAGGCAGCCGCTTCCCGCACCACAATACCATTGGTGTCAAAGGTGGAGGGAAACAGAAAAAGGTCGCTGAGAGAAAAATAGGCGCGCAGCTTTTCCCTGTCATGTACAGCGCCGGTAAAAAGGCATACATCGTCCAGCTTCAGCTGACGGGTTACCTGTTCCATCTCCTGCCGCTCCATGCCGTCTCCCACCAACAGCATCCGAAAGTCACTGCCGGAACGCCGAAGATCAGCCAAAGCATCGAGGATAATGCGGATTCCCTTATACCACATCATACGGCCTACAAAAAGGTACACCGGAACATCTTTGGGCAATCCTAACTCCTGACGCAGGGCTTCCTGCTTCTCCTGAGATACCGGGCCTCTGGGAAAATCTACCCCATTTTCCATAACGGTGTAGTCCCCGACGTATCCAAGGCTGCGGAGGTTCTCCCCTGCCCCCTGGCTCACCACCCAGACCTCATCACAGGCGGAGATATTATCCACCAACAAACGGATGGCCGTTTGCTGGAGAAGATGACCGGACAGAGCCCGGCGGATATCAATATCAAATTTTGTGTGGTAGGTAAAAACTACCGGAACATCCAGGCGTTCCCGGAGAGCACGGGCCATAACAGTAGACATGACCGGACAGTGGGTATGGATGATATCCGGTGAGAAATCCGCCAGCGCCTCCATCGCTCTGGGGCTGAATGGGTAGCCTGCCCGATATCCCACAATTTTGGTGGTATCAAAACTTGGGTAACGTACCACCGGAAAGGGGTAAGCGTCTGTGGTGCCCGGGTAATCCGGGACAGCCACCACGGCACTGCCCAGACCGTCCTGTATCACTCGGGCATAATTCAGCACAGCATTGGCTACACCATCAATAACCGGGGGAAAAGAATCGTTCAAAAGGCATACAGAAAGTCTTTGCTTCTCATTCATGGCGTCTCTCCTGCTCCCAGAATAGACTTGACCGGCCAGCAAACAGACCCGGACAAAAATCCAACTTTAGTATACCAGAATATTCCGGCAATTTCTTTAAGATTTTGTAAATCGGCGGAGAATTGTTCGTGGATAACCTGGAATAATCAAGATGGATTTTTGTGGGACTGGGCTGTGGACCGGTGCAGAAAAGAAAACTTTGTCTCGCTGCACACCACAGCAACAAAGATCAGTACGAACCCCACCGCCATCCGCAGGCTGACGCTGTCGTCCGCAAATATTACCGAGCAAAGCACGCCAAACACCGATTCCAGAGATAGGATCACCGCGGCGGAAGCAGGATCGGAATTGACTTGTCCCACGTTTTGGAACAAAAGGGCTACGGTGGTGGCCATCACACCCAGATAGCACAAAGGCAGCAGGATCTCAGGGTTCGCCAGCGCCTGGACGGGAAACGTCTCTGTCAGTGCGCCTCCGATCCAGGCATACAAAGCTGCAAAGGCAAACTGAAATACCGTAAGCAGATAGATGTCCTTTTTGGGGGAGACCTTTGCTACTGCCACAATGTGAGCGGCGTAAAAAATAGCACACAGAAGGGTCAGCGCGTCACCCAGATTTACAGAGAGATCTCCGCTGAGCGAGACGAGGCCCACGCCGGAAACACACAAAACTGCCGCTAACAGATTGTAACGATCCGGCTTTACACCTACAAACAGCCAGTATAAAAATGGCACAATAACACAGTATACCGCAGTAAGAAAGGCGTTTTTAGACGGCGTGGTCAGCGCCAGGCCATATGTCTGAATGGAATAGGCCAGGTACAGGCAGCCGCCGATAATAGCGCCCCGCCACAGGTAATCCACAGTTACCTTTCCCCACCGCTTCCAGCAGATCAAAGCCAGCAATACGGCGCCCATGGTAAAGCGGATGGCCAACAGATACTGGACAGGAATGGCGTCCAGTGCGTTTTTCATAATAAAAAAAGAGCTGCCCCAGATAAAAGCTGCGGCAAAGAGCATAGGCTTTGCCGCCCGCTTGACAAAATTTCCCTTCATAACCATCACCTCATAATTGCCAAAATCGCGGCGCAATGATAAGATACTACCAAAGAGGTGAGAAAATGGCAAGACTGGACGGGACTTTTTTTCTTCGGGATACCGTGGAAGCTGCCAAGGATTTACTGGGGTGTTACCTGGTGCGAGAGACAGAAAAAGGACGGATTGTCTGCCGTATTACGGAAACGGAGGCCTATGTAGGAGCTGTGGACAAGGCTTGCCACGCCTACGGCGGACGGATGACAGAGCGAACCCGAACCCTCTATGCCTCTCCCGGAACGATTTATGTGTATCTGATTTATGGGATGTACCATTGTCTTAATGTGGTCACCGAGGCAGAGGGCACCGCAGCTGCTGTATTGATCCGGGGCGGAGAAATTGTCCATGGCCTTGAGCTGGCTGCGGCCTATCGATTTGGCGCTTTTGACGGCAGTTTGACAGCCGCCCGGCAGCGTATCCTTTCCAATGGCCCCGGCAAACTCTGTAAAGCTTTAAACATTGATAGATCTCTCAACAACTTATCTGCCGCCAGTCATCCCCTCTATTTTGCGGATGAGCTGCCAGAGCTATCTTTGAGAAAGAGGCCGGCAAGCCTGCCTGTCCATATCGGCAAACGCATTGGTATCGATTATGCGCAGGAAGCCGCGGAATTTCCCTGGCGGTTCTGGCTGGAGTGAGATGATAGCACATATAATAATAGGAGACAAACCGCTATGCTGATTTTTGACCTGGACGGTACTTTGATCGATTCCAACGGCGTATGGGTGGAGGTGGACAAGACCTTCCTGTCCCGCCGAGGTGCTCCCTACACCCAGGCATACTACGAAGGAGTCGCCCATACCATTCTTCAGAATTGTGCCATATTTACCAAAGAGTATCTGGGACTGGAGGAATCCTGCGAAGAGATCATTGCTGAGTGGATGGAGCTGGCTGCCGGCCAGTACCAGAAGGTCCTCTTGAAACCTGGTGTGCGGGAGTATCTGGAAAAGTGCCGCTCAGCAGGTCACCGCATGGCGGTCTTTACCGCCTGTGTACCGGAGCACTGCCGAGCCGCTATGGAGGCTCACCACCTGGAGCCCTATTTTGAGCAGGTGATCTATGCCCAGGAACTGGGCGAGGACAAGCGTTCCCCTGCTATATTCCGCCATGTGGCCAAGATGCTGGGAGTCCGGCCTGACGAATGCGTCTTGTTTGACGATTCTCTTACCGCCTGTAAGGCTGCCAAGGCCGCCGGGATGACGGTGGTAGGTGTTTATGACCCCTTCTTCCAATCCAGCAAACCGGATATGCGGGAGTTATGTGACCGGTATATCAGCGGGTTTGAGGAGCTTCTTTAAACCAATGCCTGCTCTTCTGTTTTCCGTTTTTCTACCTGTACCAGTTCTTGGTTCAGGCCGTCGGGGCGCTCTTTCGCCCCGGCAGCCTGATATATTAAAAATTCTGCCCACTGTCTCCAATGGGCAGAATTTTCTATGCAAAAGCATAGCATAACGGCCAGGCGCGTTCTATCTTCCGCTTTCCTTTACGGCTTGCAGGCAACCACAATTGCCCGCGGCTGTACGGGCTCCATGCGCCGGATGTCTCTGGCTCACAGGTAATAGGGCACCAGGCGCATGAAGCCTTATACATGGCCAAGGAGTTAAGCCGTTGCCTCTCCAGTGGCGTTTTCCCGGAACAGCAGTGATACGCACCACAGGCCCGCGATCCCTACGACTGTGTAGATCACACGGGAGAGGACGGCCATCTGCCCGCCGCAAATGAAAGCCACCAGGTCAAAACCGAACAGCCCAATGGCTCCCCAGTTCAGCGCTCCAATGATGACAAGCGCCAGCGCGATCCGATCCCAAATCATACTCTGTTACCTCCCTTCCTTTCAAAAGCCAGAATCGTCCGGCTTTCAGACGTAGTGTATCCCGTTTGCTGCCGCTTATGCACTCGTGACCTCTGGCAGGCTGGGAAATGAAAAAGTTTGATGTGTCAGCACGGATTTATCGTTGAAAAGTCAGCTGAAAATCGGTATAATATGGTACAATCCTATTTTACATTCTTTGGGAGGCTTGCCATGAAATATCTGCTGATTATCGGGGATGGCATGGCCGACAACCCGGTGGAGCAGCTGGGTGGCAAAACGCCGCTACAAGCTGCCCGGATCCCTACCATTGACCGCCTGGCCGCCCAAGGGCTGGTTGGCAGCGTTGTTAACTGCCCTAAGCCTCTGCCCCCGGGCAGCGAGACGGCCATCCTGTCCATTTTTGGCTGTGATCCCCGCCGTTACTTTACTGGCCGTTCACCTATGGAGGCTGCGGCCTCAGGGATTCAGATGCTTCCAGGAGACGCGGCTTTCCGCTGCAATCTGGTGACACTTGAGGATGGTGACCTTCCGCTGGAACAGCGCAGGATCCTATCCCACAGTGCCGGTTCCATTGATGGCCCTTCTGCCCTGAAAACGGTAAATGCACTTCTTGCTCATCCGGAATTTGCCCAGGCAATGAAGGAGGCCCGCTTGGAGATCCATCCCTTCCCTGTTTTCCGCCAACTGGCGGTACAGCATCAAAGTGACATCAGCGGTATTCAATTCTTCCCACCTCATGACCACTTGGGCGAGGCTGCCGGCCCTTATCTGCCTGCTGGTAATGATCGTG
>JAGHHM010000057.1 GCA_017887695.1 Oscillospiraceae bacterium
AAATAATCCGAACCCATCTCCTATCAGAAACAAGTTCGGATTATATTGGTTTGGTGCGCCTGAAGGGACTCGAACCCGCACGCATTGCTGCACGAGAACCTAAATCTCGCATGTCTACCAATTCCATCACAGGCGCGTATTCTGTTTATGTGTCAAATCCATCATATCCGCACAATTGCAAGTTCGATTATACTCCATAGCAGGTGGTTTTGTAAACGGGAAAATACAAAATCCGGGAAGTGAAAAGCATATCTTTCATGGCTCCCTTTCACCTATTATATTGCTGGGTATACTACGGACGGGGGACGAGAGCCGGGAGAATCTGCGTTTGCCTCTTTTATATGGGACACTTGAAGTGAGCAGAAAATTAGCATATAATTGGCAAAGTATGATACGCTTTACCCTTGATGGAATAGGAGAAGAAAGGAAATTTTGCCATGTCTACGCCCCGTGTTGCCGCTGTCCACGATCTCAGCGGCTTTGGTCGCTGCGCTTTGACCATTGTGTCCCCTACCTTGTCTGCCATGGGTATCCAATGCTGCCCGGTGCCCACGGCTCTTTTGTCTACTCACACCGGCTATACGGGAAATACGTTCCTGGATCTCTCTGACGAGATGGCCGGTTTTACCGCTCACTGGCAGGCTCTGGGCCTGACCTTTGACGGCATTTACACCGGATTTTTGGGAAGCCGACGGCAGGTTGGCCTGACGGAGAGTCTGATCCGCACCTTCCGCCGGGAGCGGACATTGGTGGTAGTGGATCCGGTACTGGGGGACAACGGTAAGTCCTACCGCACCTGCACGCCGGAGCTGTGCCAGGGAATGGTCAGCCTTGCTCGGCTGGCGGATGTCATTGTCCCCAACCGCACCGAGGCCGCTATTTTGCTGGACAAACCCTACGAGGAGGTATCCCTGGATACGGAGGAAGCCTGCCGCCGGTGGGCAGAGGCGCTGAGCCTGAAGGGCCGGCGGTCAGTGGTACTTACCGGTGTGTCGTTGGAGCCGGGGCGCATTGGCGCGGCCTGCTTTGACCGGAAAACGGGAAAGACAGAGATCGTGTCGGCACCCCTCGCCGAAGGGGCTTTCCATGGCACCGGCGATCTTTTTGCCAGCGTCCTTACCGGGGCTCTGGTACAGGGAAAGACTCTGGCGGAGGCTGCGGCCCTGGTGGCAGACTTTACCGCCCGCTGCGCGGCCCGCACAGCGGCGGAAGGCAGCCCGGAGCCGGAGGGTGTGGATTTTGAGCCTCTGCTCTGGCAGCTGGGGGCGGCAGTTTGTGAGAATCAGCAGACCACAGAAAAAATAACAAAGGAGGAGAAGCCGTGAGCTACGCGGATCAGGTATTTATTGACGTTTGCCGGGATATCCTGGATAACGGTTTCAGTGACGAGGCGTTGGCCGTCCGGCCCCATTGGGAGGACGGTACGCCGGCCCACACGGTAAAGAAGTTCGGTGTGGTGAACCGCTATGACCTGCGCAAGGAATTTCCCATTATGACTCTGCGGCGGACCTACTTCAAATCCTGCGTGGACGAGCTGCTGTGGATCTGGCAGAAGAAATCCAACGATACCCACCTGCTCCACAGCCGGATCTGGGACGCCTGGGCCGATGAGAACGGCACCATCGGCAAAGCCTACGGCTACCAGCTGGGGGTCAAGCACAAGTACAGTGACGGTTGGTACGATCAGGTAGATCGGATCCTCAAGGATCTCCGGGAGAACCCCGCCAGCCGCCGGATGCTCACCAATATCTTCAACCATCACGACCTCAGCGAGATGGGCTTGTACCCTTGTGCGTACTCCATGACCTTCAACGTCAGCGGCAATACCCTCAACGCCATTTTGAACCAGCGCAGCCAGGATATGCTCACTGCCAGCAACTGGAACGTGTGCCAGTATGCCGTTCTGGTCCATATGATGGCCCGCCATGCGGGGCTGGAGGCCGGGGAGCTGGTTCATGTCATTGCCGACTGCCATATTTACGACCGGCACATCCCCCTGGTGGAGGAGCTTATCAAGCGGGAGCCCCGTCCCGCCCCCCGGATGGTCATTGATCCGGATGTGAAGGACTTCTATGACTTCACTGTGGACAGCTTCCATTTGGAGGGCTACGACCCTTGGCCCTTTGACGAGAGGATCGAGGTGGCCATCTGATGAATGCCATTGCTGCGGTAAGCCTGGACTGGGGCATCGGGAAGGACAACGACCTGCTGTTCCACATCGGGGAGGACATGAAGCGCTTCCGGGCGCTGACCACAGGCGGTACGGTGATCATGGGCCGCAAGACCCTGGACTCCATGCCCGGCGGGAAACCTTTGCCCCGGCGGCGGAACATCGTCCTCACCCGGCAGGAGGATTTTGCCCGGGAGGGGGTGGAGGTGGCCCGCTCCCAGGAGGAGGTCCTCCGCCTGACGGCGGGGGAGGATCCAGAAAAGGTGTGGGTCATCGGCGGCGGGGAGATCTACCGGCAGCTGCTGCCCTATTGCCGGCTGTGCTGGCTTACCCGGGTCTATGCCCGGCCGGAGAGCGCCGTATTTTTCCCGGATCTGGACACCCTGCCCCAGTGGCAGGTGCTGCGCTCCGGGGCTATCGTGTCCGACGGAACGTGGGACTACCAGTTTATTGAGTACATCAACCAGGAAAGCAAGTAACAGCGGAGAGGAGGGAACGGACCATGGCGGATCTGGGCACCGACGTGCGGTATATCAAGGGCATCGGGGAACAGAAAGCCAAGGCCCTGGCCAAGCTGGGGATCCGTACCCTCCAGGATCTGATCGCCTATTTTCCCCGGGCATACGATGACCGCCGGGCGGTAGTGAAAATCAAGGATCTCCAGGACGGGGAGAACGCCTGCACGGAGGCCATGGTAGCTGCTGCGCCCACCCTCAGCCGGATCCGCAAGGGCCTGGAGCTGGTGAAGCTCCGGGCGGTGGATGAGAGCGGCACCCTGGATATTACCTTTTTCAACCAGGCCTATCGGAAAAACAGCCTCATCCCCGGAGAAACCTATATTTTTTACGGCAAGGCGGAGGGAAACCTCCTGCGGAAGACCATGACCAACCCGGTGGTGGAGAAGGAGGGCCAGCGGCAGCTTACCGGCCGAATCGTGCCCATCTACCCCCTCACCGCCGGTATCAGCCAGCTGACGCTGATCCGGGCGATGGAGCAGGGGCTGGCGGAATGCCGGGATCTGCTGGCAGATCCCCTGCCTGACAAGGTCCGTACCGCCCACGGCCTGTGCCACGCCGGCTATGCCTATGAGAAGATCCACTTCCCCGGAGATGAGAAGGAGCTGTCTGACGCCCGGCGGCGGCTGGTGTTCGAGGAGCTGTTCCTGCTGGCCATCGGCCTGAAGAAGCTGCGCCGGCGGCGGGACGGATTGCAATGTCAGCCCTTTGGGGATACGGATCTGACGGCCTTTTATCAGGCGCTGCCTTTCTCCCTCACCGGGGCACAGCGCCGGGCCATCGGGGATATCATGAAGGATTTTGCTTCCGGCCGGCCTATGAACCGGCTGGTCCAGGGAGACGTGGGCTCCGGCAAGACCATGGTGGCTGCCGCCGCCATAGTGTGTGCTGTCCGCAATGGCCGCCAGGCGGCCCTGATGGCCCCCACGGAAATTCTGGCGGAGCAGCACTACCAGGGCCTTGCTCCTCTGCTGGAGAAGCTGGGGATCACCTGTGTCCTTCTTACCGGCAGCCTCACCGTCCGGCAGCGCCGGGAGGCTCTGGGGCAGCTGGCCCAGGGGGAGGCCCAGGTGGCCATCGGCACCCATGCCCTTATCAGCGAGGATGTAGCCTATCAGGATTTAGGCCTGGTAGTCACCGACGAGCAGCACCGCTTCGGCGTGGGTCAGCGCTCGGCCCTGGCTGCCAAGGGGCGGCATCCCCATCTGCTGGTCATGTCGGCCACTCCTATTCCCCGTACCCTGGCCCTCATTATCTACGGGGATCTGGACGTGTCGGTGATCGACGAGCTGCCTCCGGGGCGGCAGAAGATCGACACCTTTGCCGTTACCTCCGCCTATCACCGGCGGGTGTGGGAGTTCCTCCGCCGGGAGGTCTCGTCAGGCCGTCAGGCCTATGTGATCTGCTCCATGGTGGAAGAAAATGATACTATCCCCGACGAGCGCAAGGCGGTGACGGAGTATGCGAAAATGCTCCAGGAGCAGGTGTTCCCGGAGCTGAAGGTGGGCTATGTCCACGGCCGGATGAAGGCGAAGGAGAAGGAGGCTGTTATGGCTGCCTTTGCTGCCGGGACGGTACAGATCCTGGTGTCCACCACGGTGGTGGAGGTAGGTGTGGACGTGCCCAACGCCACAGTAATGGTGGTGGAGGACGCGGACCGTTTCGGCCTCAGCCAGCTCCACCAGCTCCGGGGCCGGGTAGGTCGGGGAAAGGAGAAATCCTACTGCATCCTGATTTCCGACAACCGCAACGAGGAGACTCGGCAGCGGCTGAAAGTAATGACAAAAACGGCTGACGGCTTTCAGATCGCAGAGGAGGATCTGCGGCTGCGGGGACCGGGAGACTTTTTTGGCCACCGGCAGCATGGCTTGCCGGCATTGAAGGTAGCGGATCTTACCTGTGACGTGGCGCTGCTCCAGGAGGCCCGGGAGGCGGCGGAGACGCTGATGGAGGAGGATCCGGCGCTGAAGCAGTATCCGCTGACCGCCCTTCGGGTGGCGCAGATGTTTGAAGCAAAAGGGGATACCCTCAATTAAATGGTGCGCTGAAGAGCCGCCGCCCGTGATAGCGGGCGGCGGCTCTTCATATACTGGCCGGGGAGGGGTATTTGTGGATCCAAGGGAGCTGGTGCTGCTGGTGACAGGCACCGCCAATGCTCTGTACGACAGCCTTCCTACCGAAGATCTGGCGGTGCTGGCGGCGGTGCTGACCCAGCTGGGGGACACTCTGGCTACTCTGGCAGCTCAGAAGGAACGGCTGGAAGGCACAGAGCGGGGAGAAGAAAAATGACCTGGAGCTTATGGCTCCAGGTCATTTTTTGTGGAATCAAATCAGGCCAGGGTGGGCTGCTTGCCGCTCAAGACGGTCTTCTTCAGGAAGATGGCCAGGAACAGGATGGCAACCACAATACCGCCGCCCACAGCGATGGGATAGTAGGTGGACATAGGAATGTTCAGAGGTGTCCACAGAAGGCCCATGCACTCAGGAGCCGCCAGGAAGTAGGTGGCGGATACAGCGGACATGAAGGTAGCGGGGATGGCGCAGACCTTGTAGTTTTTCTTGTTCTGCCACAGATAGGTAGCGGCAGCCCACAGGGCAATCATAGCCAGGGTCTGGTTGGACCAGGAGAAGTAACGCCACACGATGCTGTAATCGATCTGGCAGATGATGGCGCCAACGATCAGCAGAGGAGCGGTCAGGGCCAGACGCTTCTTCCAATCCTTCTGGTCGATATTGAACCAGTCGGCCAGGGTCAGACGGGCGGAGCGGTAAGCGGTATCACCAGAGGAAATGGGGCAGACCACCACGCCCAGCAGGGCCAGGGCGCCGCCTACCTTACCCATGGTGGAGGTGCACACCGCGTAGACCACGGAGCTGACGCCGCCGCCGGCTTCCAGCAGGGCCTGGCTGCTCTCGTAGCAGGTTACACCGGCAGCAGCCCACACCATGGCGATGACGCCCTCAGCCACCATGGCGCCGTAGAAGACCTTCTGGCCTTCCCGCTCGCTCTTGCAGCAGCGGGCCATCATGGGAGACTGGGTGGCATGGAAGCCGGAGATAGCGCCGCAGGCCACGGTAATGAACATGAAAGGCCACACGGGAGTGCCGGAAGCATGCTGGTTCTCGAAGTTGAGCCACAGCTCAGGCATCTCAAACTTGCCGGAGAACATCATGGAGCCGGCCACGCCCACAGCCATGACGATCAGGCAGATACCGAAGAGAGGATAGAGACGGCCGATCACCTTGTCGATGGGGACGAAGGTAGCGATGAAGTAGTAGATCATCACGACCCACAGCCAGAAGGTAGCATCCAGAGTGTCGGGGGTCAGGATGGCCAGCAGGCCGGCAGGGCCGGTGGTGAACACCACGCCGCACATTACCAGCAGCACCACGGAGAACACGCGCATGACGTTCTTCATGCCGTTGCCCAGGTACTTGCCGGTCAGCTCGGAAATGCTGGCGCCGCGGTTGCGCATGGAGAGCATACCGCACATATAGTCGTGGACAGCACCGGCAAAAATGTTACCGAAGATGATCCACAGGTACACGATAGGCCCAAACAGGGCGCCGCTGAGGGCACCGAAGATGGGGCCGGTACCAGCGATGTTCAGCAGCTGGATCAGAAACACCTTCCAGGTGGGCATGGGGATGTAGTCAACGCCGTCGTTGATGGCAATGGCAGGGGTCTCGCGGTCATCGGGCCCGAACATTTTATTGACGTACTTCCCGTAAACCAGGAAGCCGACAAGCAGGAATGCCAGGCAGATGATAAAGGTAATCATGGAATTCCTCCTCACACACTGAGCCAAAGGCTCTATATTGCAGAGATTGTTATATACCGTTTTGTAAAGAGATGCAAGGGTTGTTCATAATTTTTTAAAATTTTCAGCAAAAGTATCAAAAAAGGAAAAATAATTTTGAAACAGGCGGCAAATAACACAAATAACAAGGGAGATTTTTTGCATATATCATCAAAAATAGGGCGTGCAGAAGAAGGAAAGCCATGTTTGTCTGGAGGCAGGGACAGCATATAAAAAGGGAGGATCGCCCTTGGCGATCCTCCCGGGTAACATGGTATTGCAGGTGCGCGGCCTTTAGATTACAGGCCGGACTGTTGGGCCAGACGTTGGAGAAAAACCACCAGCTGCTCCCGGGTAACAAGGGAGTGATACTGAAGGTTTCCCTGCTGGTCGCCTTTGATAAGGCCGCTGTCCTCAGCCCATTTTCGGGCGCCCTCGCTCCACTGGGAAGGCGGCTCATTTTTCAGCCGTTCCAGCCAGCCCTGCATCATCACGTCAAATTGTTCCGCGGTCATCTGCTCATCCTCCTTATCCACAGACGCCTGAGCCCCATAAAGGGGCATAGGCGGCGGCAGCTTGCCTGCCAGGATCTGGGCGTTGCTCCATTTGCCGCCGGCGTCCCATTGGATGTGGGGGCTGTCGGGGAAGGAGCGCCAGTCTCCGCCCCAGCTGAAGCCCATTTCCTTGGCCAGGCCTGCGGCGGTTCGGAAGAAGGCGGGATCACTGTATTCCTGGCCTTTGATATTTTGGCAGAAGTCCCAGGCAAGTCCCGCCGTATCGCTGTGGAAAGTGGGTACCTTACCGTTGGTGACAATGCTGCCGGGCCGGGTACGGCCCCTGGCGTAGAGGAATTCCTGGTATTCCCGGTCTCGCACGGTGCTGGTGACCAACACCGACAGGCCGGCGGCGCGGCACCGCTCCAGCCAGAGGCGGCAGTTGGCGGCCACGTCCTGGCGCAGCAGACTGATATCCCTGCTGTTGAGCATCTGTTCTCGCTCCTTTCGGGGCAGCGGCAGCTGCCCCATCCAGTATATGCATGCAATAAGGGCGGCGGGACCGCTCAGACTGCCAGCTGGAAGGTGTGCCAGGTGTACTCCTGCTGGTGGACGATGGCCCAGGTATAGCCGTGGGCATGGCACTCCGCCCAGGTGAGGTAGCGGAAATAGAATTCTACTTCCAGGTGGCAGGGAATGATGTCCAGGATGATGGTGCGGATGCGCTCAAAATCCTCTGGAATACCGGCTACTTCGGGAAAGATGACACGGATATAGCCGAAGCGGTCTTTCTCCTGTGCCAGAGCCCGGATGCCGCAGCCGGAAATGGTATCGTTGATGGCGGCGAGGGTAAAGCTATCTCCTCCGATCCGCAGCAGGGCGGCAATAGCTTCCCGGCGCAGCTGCGTGGAATAGTGAACCGGAGCACTGGCAAAGAGGGATTCCCACCGGTCCAGCCCCAGACCGGAGGCGGTGGGGAGGGAACCTTCCTGTTCGACGTAATCTATGGCCTCGCTTGCTTTGTCCAGGCCCTGCCCCAGAGCTTCCAGCTCGCTGGCACTAAGGCTGCCCGGTGTCAGGTCATAAACACCCAGGGGCCGCAGCAGATTTTTCAAATGGTCACAATAGCCCATGTCAGGCCTCCCATTCCGTGATCGTCAGCGTTCCCAGCCGGGGCAGTACCGTGGCACTGGCGGGAATATCTGCGGCAGGGGCGGAAAAGCGGTAGTTGTCGATGCATTCCAGATGATAGAGAAGGTCACCCAAGCTGGCCAGGGTAACTTCCCTGCCCAAGAGGGAACCGGTAAACATAGCCCGCAGACTGGCTTCCACCTGTGCCTTGGCCTCGGAAAAGGTGCAGCCCTGGGCGCATTTTACAGCCACCTGGATATCCACAGTCTGTTCTGCGGGAGCCAGCACCTGGAGATCCACGGAAATCTCCCGGCGCTCCTGGAGATAGCTGCGGATAGCGTCCAGCAGTTCTTCATCAGGAAGACCTGCGTCAGTGGCAATATATACGTCTACCGTACCAATGCCACGGGGACGGCCCACAGCCTTAGCCGCCGCTACGCCGGGAAAGGAAAGAGCGGTCTGTTCGTAGTAGGCGGCGTTTGCGCCATTGGGCAAGCGGATGAAGCTGTCCAGTACCCGCTGGCGGAGGGAATTATCGTCCTCTGCGTCGTCGCCGCCGCTGAAAGGCTGGGGATTGGTGCAGGCCCGGATTCCGGCGGGCATGGCCGCCATGATGGTGATGGTACCGGCCGCCACATTGCCGGACTTGCCAGGCTCCAGGGCCATGGCGGGAACGTCCACATAAAGGCTCCCCGCAGAGAGTACGGCGTTGTCAGTGGTGGCGAAACGGATACCGTCCGGTGTCATGCAGGTGGTGCCGGCGGCGATAGACAAATCTCCGCCGATAGCGCTGGATACACCAAAGCGTAAGTTTCCTGTGGCGCAGGTGGCAATACTGCGGCTGATGCCCCGCAGGGCTGCCAGCCGGTCCAGGTATTCCCCCTGGGCGGTCTGGGGAAAGCTTTGGTCCAGCACCCATTGCGCCTGAATCAGGAGGCTTTGGATCTGAGCGGCGGCAGCGTAGAGACGGACGGCCAGATCACAGGAAGAAGCGGGCAGGTATCCGCTCTCCTGTGCAAATACCTCCAGCATCTCGCCATAGATGTCATCAATGGTTTTGGTCATATAGGTTTCCTCTTTTCTATACAGTCAACGTCACGGACAAGTCGCTGCCCTGGTAATCCAGCAGAACTTCCAGCTGGATGCGCCCCTGTCCGGCTGAAGAGAGGAGAACGTCAGTGACGGAGACATTCTCCGGGGCCAGGGCCTCCGCCACAAATTTCCGGGCGGCAGAGCTGCGGTTTGCCGCGGTTTCCCGGCCCAGCAGGTACAGCTGGCTGCCCATTTGGGGAAGGAGAGGGAATTGGCCCCGCCGAGCGGTAAGGCGGAAAAGAACCCGGGCCAGAAGGGCATCCGCTCCGCTGCAGCGTACAATACCGCCCAGCCCGTCGGCAACATAATCTCCCTGTATCAGTTTGATTTCCATAGGTGTGTGTCCCCCTTTTTTGTCAGGCGCCGCAGGCGGGGCAGCGTTTGCCGTTGATAAACAGATTGCCTACGATCTGCGCACTTCCCGTCAGTCTCACATCCCCCTGGACGTTCAGATCACCGGTCAGGGAAAGATCCCCCTTTACAGCGATGCTGCCGTCGTTTTTTAAATGAATGGAGGCGCCGTCAGTGGAGTAGAGGAACAGCTCTCCGGGGGCCATATCCTCCGGTGCGGCGCCGGCGGTTTCTGCCGCCACCACACAGTGCTCCTGACAGCCTACACCGCCTTTGATGACCAGGACGGTATCACCGACTCTGGGCTGCCATACCAGGCCGCCGGGGGCAAACACCTCCAGATCCCGCTGTTCACCCCGGGTCATTACCGAGGCACTTCCGCCGCCGATGGTAGTCACGCCCATATCGGCGGCGGTGCCCTCCTGCTGGGCTGCCCGGTAGGCGGACAATTTTCTGGATAACCACATGATTAGTTACCTCCTGCTCAGTACAATTTCAGTCCGTTGGCCTTTTTCATCCATGCGGCACCGGGCCTCCGTTACATCGAACGTTTCTTCCGGCCCCAGCTGCTCTATCGCCAGGCATACCCGGTCACCGGGAAAAGCCGCGAAGGGGAAGGGCAGCTCCAGGGTAATTTCCAGCTGTTCCAGGGCGGATTGGGCGATCTGGTATTCGCCGGTATAGCGGCGTTCGTCGGCGGTGCTGCGGGGCATGTACAGCACATGCCGGCGGCAGCCTCCCTTTTGGAGAAATTCCTCGTTAATTACCCGGTGCCGGATGCCCTGCACCTTGTCCTGAATGAGCATTTCGGAGATAACACCGTAGCGCTGTTCACGGCGGCGCAGGGAAGTGACGGGGGCTTTTGCGTCCACCCGCAGGGTGCGGCCGCTGCCCCAAAGACGCCGGGGGACCAAAAGGCCCTCCTTGGTAAAATAGGGATCAAACCCGCCAAAGCGGTGAGTAAAACCCTGGATGGCTTTCCACTGACTGGATCCGGAAGTGACGGCGTAGCCGGAGCCGGACAATGAGATGCCCTTTTCCCACGGGATGTGGTAGGGAAGTGCATGGTTTGTCAGGATGTCCTCCAAAGTGGCGGTGCCATAGGTCAAAGCCTCCGATTCATTGTCCAGCAGGAGAGCCGCCATGCCCCGGCCCTCCAGGGTGACCAGCAGCCCCTGACCGGACAGGGAGATCTCGTAGGCGTCGATAACCCCATAGAGCATGATCTGTCCGTTCTCCCGGGCGGTAAAACGGGTGGCGTCGGGGAGGATTTCCGCCATGCCGCTGTCGTAAGGGCAGGTAGCGCTCATGCTGTCGCAGGGGACGCCGCCGGTATAGGTCAGGGACCAATCCAGCAGCACAGGCAATTGGTATTGCCGGCCGTCCCAGGTAGTCAGCTCCATAGTCAGCATGGAATCACCACCTGATCTCCTGCATGGATAAGATTAGGGTTTTTGATCCCCGGGTTGACGGCCAGCAGGTCCTCCAGCGCTACGCCATACATCAGGGCAATCCCCCACAGGGTATCGCCGCTAACTACGGTGTGGAGTGCATCCTTGGTTGTATCCGTCGTGATGCCGGCGCTTCCCGCCGCTGTCAGTTCATCGCTGTATCCGTCGTAGCGTTCCTGGAAGGTAAAGCTGTACCGCACATAGTCGGGCAAAGGGGCCTGTTCCAATTGCAGGGAGGTGAAGTAGGCGTTGGCAATCTGCCAAAGGGGGTGGATCAGCAGTCCCGGGCCGCCGCCATAGAAAACGGAGGCCAGCTTTTTGAACTCGTCATAGGCGCCGGGACCGGCAAATTCCCCTTCGCCCCGCATGATCCGGCAGCTTTGTCCCAGATCCTGCATGTAGTAGCGGCCGAAGGGAACCTTGTGGAGGGCTACCTGCCGCTCATAGGTAATGGAATAGGTGGCAGGGTTGTGGGGCCAGACGTAGTCTTTGTAGCGCATAGGGGTCAGCAGCATGGTTATCACCTCCGTTAATACAGGGGAAAGCCGTTGTCATAGCGCCGATCGTCCCGCTGGAAGGCCTGGGATACGGCTTCGGCAGTAAGAGGGGCGGGACCGGGAAAAGTCAGTTCTTCCCGTATGCCGCTCCAGCTGCTGCCGGGAGCCTCCGGCAGCTGGACCTCCGGGGCGTACCCGGCGGTGGGGACAGCTGGGGCCTGGAGCTCTTGGCCCTCTGCGGGCGGAATGGGAAGGACGTCTGCTTCCTGAGAAAAGCCGTCTGCGGCGTTTTCCAATGGGGCCTGAGAATCAGCACTGTCCGAAGGGAGGGGTTCTTCCGGCTGCGCCGCAGCGGCGGGGCTTTCTGCTTGGGGCAGAAGCTCCGCCGGAGGAAGGGCGTCCTCCGGGACGGTAAACTCAGCTCTGGCGGTAGATGCTTCTTCTATTGCTGTACCGGTTTGTTCCTCCCTGGAGACCTGATCCTTTGACAGCGCCTGAAAGTGGGCGCTGTCAAAAGAAGAGTTCTCTGCCGTTTCCTTCCGGCTGCCCCCTGCCGCTGCGCTGTTGTCTGCCATCAGCTGACGGACCTGTTCCAGCAGCTGGGAAAAGCGGCCCAGCTCCTCCACAGGCAGCTGAATGGTCAGCGCAATGCGTTCCTGGGGCTCCATCAGGCGGTGACCTCAATGCGGTTGGTGGCCATAAGAGTCACTTTTTCCGCCACCATAGCCCCTACTTTGCCTTCCTCCTGGATGGCGCTCCACTGGCAGCCGCTGTAAATGACCTTCCGGTCAGGCTTGCAGATGACCAGGGAGAAGTCGGCCAGGGAGAAAAAGTCGATGCCGTCGCTGATGGCTTCGTCGGTGGCATAGAGCCTCGTCAGTTCCAGGACGTATTTGCTCTGGCCGTTGATGGTAGCCACCGGCTCACTTTCACCGAAGGCCTCCACCACCTGGCTGCTTTTGGTGGCTTTGGCGGTGTAGCTCTGGACCACCGCCACTTTTTTGCCATCCAGTTCCAGGTAAATATCACAGCTGGTAGGGAATCCTGTTACCTCCATGTTAATGCCTCCTTATTAAATGGTGATATGGGCGGTGAGGTAGATCTGGTTGAGGCCGTGGGCCACGGCAAAGCTGAACTCCACCAGGCACACAGTGGGATCGTCCTCGTAAACAGATACCTCCACCTCACCGTAGCTGTCGATGATTTCAGCGCGCAGCTTATTTTCCAGCTCCACAATGACCTGGGAACGGATAGCGCCCCGGGTTTGGGCGGTGTTTTTGGTGCGGCTGAAGCGGCTGCGGAGGCTGGCACGGATGGAGGGGATCACGTCGTCCACAATCAGGATAGTGGTCAGTTCCCGCCAGGTAATGTCCTGTGCGCCGCCGGTAGTGGTGCGGGTGGTAATGCCCCGGACAGGGGAGACCACGCCGCCTACGGCCTCCAGAGGCGTTACGCCGCCCCGGACCAGCAGATCGATTTCGTTGTCGTTATACAGGGTGCTTACGCCGCCCAGCCCTTTCAGCGGGGTGCCGTTGAGGGGAATGGCGGGGTCGGCGGTGGTGGCAATGGCGCCGGCCACCGCGGCGGCGGCAAAGATACCGGACAGTGCCTTGCCGGCCTGGTCCAGCACATCAGGTCCCACCAGCACCATCCGCTCACTGTTGAGAGCTTCGGCGCGCTCTGTCAGTTCGGTGGTGCCCGCCCCGCTCATGCCTACCACGGCGATCCGTTCCCGGCGGGTGGCAGAGGCCTCCTCTAGGCTGGAGCGCAGGGCCTGCTGCACGGTTTCATCGCCGCTGTCGCATACGATGACCTGGATGTTGTCCACTCCATTTAGTGCGGCAAAGGCGGTAGTATAGTCCTCCTCCTCCACGGCTACGGCCACCACGGTGGACGCACCGTTCTGGAACAGAAGGGAGAGAATGGCAGCCATGCCGGGGGTACCTTCGGCATCCTCGCCAAAGGCGGAGAGCCCGCCTTCATAACTGGTCAGGGTGACGGGGACGTTGGGGGTACCGGCAGTGGCCTTGGCGGCCACACCGATGACCCGTACCGCCCGGCCTCCCCGAATGACAGTAGAAGCGTCGTAGGAGGAGTAGACTCCCGGACGCTCATGAATGATGATATTGCTCATTTGGTCACAACACCTTTCAGAATAAAGTCGGTGAGCCAAGCGCCCTCCTCGGTGGCGGTAGCCACAAAGTAGGCGCTGCAAGAGAAGCTGCCTCGCCGCAGGAACATGGAGGAGGCTTTATCCCAGGTGGTTTCCTCCCAGCGCAGTTCCGTGGGTTTCAGACCGGAGGGAAGGCCCTCCAGCATGACCTGGTGAAGTATATCCAAGGCCTGATCGCAGCCTGCGGCTCCGGTTTCCGGTGGGGAGTAGACGTCCAGGGACAGCGTCAGCTCCAGCCGCATGCCGTAGAGCTCACGGGTGGTTTGGGTTTCTGGGTCGAACTGCCGGCCCAGATAGCTGTTAAAGGCATCGCTGCGGCTCTCGCCGGTCCGCAGTCCCACGGCAGCCACAGGAGTGTTGTACTGTTTGGCCCAGCCAGGGGAGAAGGCGGGACATACGGCCAGGCCAGCTTTGGAGAGAGCCTCGGCCAGGGCGTCCCGGACCTGTTCCAAACCTCGGTTCATTGGGCCGCCTCCTTTCGCTCCCGCAGGATCGCCCAGCGATAGAGAGGAGTATCCTGCCAGTAGATGGTGCGCTCCTCCTGTACCACCAGGGCCAGCGTATCCAGGTCCACCCGATCACCGGCGGCCAGGGGCTGTCCGGCGCTGCCCAGATAGAGCCAGCGCTTCTGGCTGACAGCACCCAGAGGGGAAGGGGTGATGGGAAGTTCTTCCCGGCGTTTCAAAATGGGCTGGAGGAAGGCCCGCAGGGCCAGGGGCTCCCCGGTGGACCGGGGCGTAAGGGTTATGTCCTGGCCGAAGCGGGTGAGAAGCTGGTCAAAGGAACTTTTCATCCTCTCACCCCCAGAAAGGCAAAGGCGTCATCCTGCCAATAGGGAGCCATAAGGGCGTCGGCCTGACGGATGAGGGCGGCGGGAGCGCCGCCGCTGGCGGTGCTCATCCGCAGGCTTACCTCCCCGGCGGTAAACTGCTCCACACCGCCGGAGCTCCGACAGGAGAAAAGTCCTGCGGCGGCGTAGAGGGCGGCGGCGCAGGTAAAGGCCTCGGCGCAATCCTCGGGCGCTGTGCCGTCGGACAGCCGCCCGGCAATCTGGGCCTCGGCGCAGGCGCATAGGCTTTCCAGCAGGGGCAGCTCCTGATCGGCAGGGGAGGTAATGGCCGTGGCCAGGGAAAGAATGGTATCTTGCATCATGCTGCGCTTCCTTTCGTAGCGTCAGCTCCCAGCCGAAGGGCGGGAGCCGACCGGGTATCCCGGCGGGGAAGCTTTCCCCGCCGGGACAGCGGGATGGTCCTATCAGATGGTAAGGACCTTCCCGGCGTCAGCGTAGAGCTTGGCAAAGCCGGAGATGCTGGTAATGGCAGCCCGCTCTACCTGGCGGTCGATGAGCTTGTCGTACTCCACCATGACCTCGCCGGCGCTGACCATCTCCAGGGCGTAATTGCGATCCAGGCCAATGAGCTTGCCCTCAGGCATGGCGCTGGTGCGCAGGAGGGTGGCGCCCAGGGGAGAGGCCAGGGTACCGGTGCCCTGGAAGTTGAGGCCGGTGAGGGGATTCTGGAATTCCTCCATCTTCAGCATGTCCAGCATAACGGCGTTGGGCACCAGGATGGTGTTCATGGTGTAGGGGTCAAACTGGGCCCAGAAGTCCAGCAGGGCCTCATAGGAGAGAGTGCCGCTCTGGCCTCCGATGGGGGGAGTACCCACAGAGAAGGCCTTGGCGGCGTTGTCGTTGCCATCGCCGTTGATGATGACGTTGATGGCATCCTCCAGGTGCATCCGGGCAATGTGGCTGCCGATCTGGCGCAGGGTGATAGAGAACAGATCCAGCCTCTGGAAGCGGATGGCCTCGTAGGAGGCCACCAGCATACGGCCCCGCTTGTGGAGCTTCACCAGGTTGGACTGGGTACGCACGCTGGTCTGGGGCAGAGCGGCGCCCTCCTCCACCCGCTTGAGGGACTTCTCGTCCTCGCTGGGGACGGAGTAGATGGAGCGGTAGTCCATGCCGTCGAACTGGGTGACGGTAGCAGTGATGGAGGGCAGGACGTTGTCCTCCTCCATGCCCTGGCGAACTACCCGGGAGACAAACTCAGGGAAGAGGACGGCGGACTCGGTAGTGCGGAAGAATTTTTCCACCACGTCGGAGCGGCTGCCCTTGACGTGGATGTCAAAGCGCTTGAGCTGGCGCTGGAAGGCGTCCAGACCCTCAAGGGGGGTGCCCCGGTAGTTTTCGCTGGGGTCGGCGGCTTCCAGCACCTGGGTAAAGGACTTGCCGGCCTCGCCGTACATGCCCTTTTCCAGCTTCAGATTGTCATATGTATAAGCCATATCCTAATGTCCTCCCTATTAGAGCAGAATGGTGACGGTTTTGGCAGTGGTGTCGGCGCTGACCACCAGGTATTCCCGGCCGGCCTCGTCGGTTTTCACGCCGCCGGTGCCGTTGGCGGAGAGCTTGGTGTAACCCACGGAGGGGACGGTGCTGCTGTAAGGGATGGTGACAAAGCCTGCCACCTGTACGCAGCAGGCGTCGTCCTTGACGCACATTGCCACGCCGCAGAAGCTGTTGCCGTCACTGCAAGGGGCTACGGTGTCCCGATCCGTCATTTTGACCACCTGGCCCTCGGTACCGCTGCCCAGAAAGGTAGCGCAGACCTGGCCGATGCCATGAAAAGAAACGCTCATAATGGAAATCCTCCTGTCAAATCAAAAATGCGCCGTCATCCTCGGCGGGGGAAAGGGCGGCTTTGGACCGCAGCTGGGGAGCGGGGGGATAGATAGTGTCCAGCCGGGAACGGCAGCTGCGGCTGAGTTCCAGCAGCTCCGGTTCATCCAGCTTTTCGGTAATTCCGGCGAAGATTCCCAGATCCAGGGATTCGTCGGCCAGCCCGGCCAGACGTACCAGCTCCTTGCGGAGACTGGCAAGGTAGGCCCGTCCCATACCGGCTTCCTTTTCCAGGACTTCCAGCTGCTTCAGACCGGCGGGGGAGTGGGCCAGGAGGCCTCGCAGGGAGCCGTCCGCCTCCTGGGCAAAGGCTTTAATGACCCCTGCCTTCCGCTGGGCGGGAACGGCCACAAAGCTCCACTCGTAGGCGTCGGTAGGCTCCTGGAGGGTAAAGTAGCAGAGTTTGCCGTCGTAGGTCTGGCCTCTCTGGTGGGAGCAGCTGGTCTGGCCGCAGATGGAGCATACGCTCCTGCTGACGCTGCACCCGATGCTGACCTCTTTTTTGATGCCGCCTTCAATCTCCTGGATCAGGTCGCTGTTTTTTTCGCTGCGCAGCATGTAGGCGTAGCCCTTAAGGTAGCAGCAGGGCTCCCCGGCGGCAGTGAACCCATTTTCCCGACACAGCTCGGTGCGGTAGATCCGGGCGGTCTGACCCTCAGCGGACCAGTTGTGGTCAAAAATGCCGCTTTTTCCAATAAAAAGGCGGCTGAGGGCGGTAAGGGCGCTGGTGTCAAAGCGCTCCCAGTCCCGGTCCACCTCGTTGTCGCACAGGCGCACAGCAAAGGTATATACCTGTTCCGGCGTCAGAGCGGTTTTTGCCAGGCGGTTGATGAGGTCCATGTCCTCCCGGGACACCTGATGTCCCATCACGCAGCCCGGCTGCTTTTTTACATCCAAACAGGATCGCCTCCAAATATAGAAATGAATCAGGACGGCGTCAGGGCGCTGTCACAGCAGGGCCCGTTCCGCGGCGTCATTTTCCAGGGCAAGCTTTCTGGTCTGCTCCCGATACCAGTCGGCCTTGGCTTCCTCCAGAAGATCCTGGAGATTGATGTCGTCCCAGACCACCTGAAAATCACAGCCATAGCCGTGCATCCGCAGCCACAGAGAGCAGATGCGCTCCACCACGGGTGTAAGGGAACGGCGGATGGCAGTCATCTCGGTGGTCAGAAGGTCGGCCTGCTGGGTACTCATCCGCTCGGTGCTGGACCAGCTGAGTCCCAGCATGAAAGGGGGAATACCGGTTTTGGATACCAGCTGCTCCAGGATCTGCCGGATGGGCACGGAGCTGTCCAGAATCTGGTTGTCCGCCCCAATGACTTTGATGTCCACGTCGCCCACCGCTACAAAATCCCGGACGCTGCCGCTGCGAGTGGATTCCATGGCCCGGCTCCATTCGCTGGCCAGCTGCTGGCTGCGTTCCTGAGCCATGCCCCGCTCCAGTTCTCCGGCCTGGGGCCGGTAGACCACGGCGAAGCGCACGTTGCCCATCCGTTCCCAGTTGACGCCGATGGCGTGATAGATCTTGCCCAGAAGCTCGGTGAGGAAGGGCATGGAGCGCAGGAGGGACACACCGTAGGGGCAGTAGGTCTCGGGGTTGAAGGGAGTAAAGAGGAGCAGCTGCTGGCAGGGAAGGGGAGCCATTTGCCCGCTTTCGTCCATGGCGCACAGGGTGAAGTCCAGGGGGTTGTCCCCCTCGCGGATCTGAATATCCTCCACCCGGCCGCAGAGGAGGGCGGCAATGTCACGCCCATCCCCGGTAGGGACGATCTCACCTACGCCCCGCCCGAATACCAGCATGGAATCCAGGTATTGGTCGAGAAAGGCGTTGATGCCTCGCTGGCCCCGGCCGGCGGGAACGTATTCCAGGAAATGCCGCAGCTCCCGCTCTGCCCGGGGATCGGTGCAGGCGGCGCTGACGCCGCCGCACAGACGGATAATCTTGTAGATACAGGCGTCTACCAGGGGTACGGCCTCCCGGATAGCCCGGTACAGCCGTGCCTCTCCCGGCTGTAAGGGGACATAGCCTCCCAGCATACCGAAGGGAGGTGCGTCACCCCGCCGGATCTGAGGGGAGGCGGCGGCCGCTCCAACCGCCTCGTGTTTCCGCTTAAACAGTCCCATTCATTGAAAAACTCCTTTTCAATAATAAGGTAAGGGCAGCGGCCTACCAGACGGGCCGCTCGACGCTGCCGGCAAAGAAGGAACAGCCACGGAGTTCTGGTTCCGCCACAGTAGCGGCGAAGTAGCGCATATCATCCATAGCGTGGTCATTTTCCTTGCAGGGAGCGTCGTGGCCGCCGCCCTGGTCAGCCCAGCGGTAGAGCGCCATCTCCCGGAGACAGTCCTCGCAGCCTTCACAGATTACCAGCCGCCCCTGTTTGAGGAGACTGGCGGTAATGCGGATGCCGGAGAGGACGTCGTTGTTGGCTTTGATGACGTTGAAGCCGCGCTGACGCAGGGCGGTGATAAAGCTGGCGGCGGAGGGGTCCACCACCACATGGCGGATGGAGCGCCCGGCCGCCAGGCGCTCCAGAGCCGCTGCGTATTCCTGATCGGTCAGCTGTACGCCGGTGCGCCGGGATGCGTAGTAGTACTCTTCCATCCGGTACCAGACGTTGTGTCGCCGGCCCCACAGGCCGAAGGAACAGGGATTGGCGGTGCCGTAGTCCACAGAGATGCAGTACTCTTCCATATCGCCCTCCGGCCGGGGCCGCGCGTCCCTGGCGGGGTCGAAGAAGTCGTAAACCAGACCTCGTGCAGCGGTCCATTCCCCCAAAATGAACCGCCGGTAGAAGGCGCCGCTGTAACTGGAACGGTAACGCTGCCGGATCCTGGGGGAGAGGGAGGGGTTGTCATCCATGGTGAAGTGGAGGTATAATGCGTTGTGCTGGGCGGCCTTCAGGATCCACTCCCGGTAAAACCAGTGCTGGGGCCCCTCAGGGTTGCAGTTGAACCACAGCCGGGAGCCGCTGATGCTGCATCGGGCCACGGCCTGCTCCACGAAGCTGCGGGGCATCAGGGCCGCCTCGTCCAGGAGGACGCCGGCCAGGGTCACACCCTGAATGAGGGCGGCGCTGCCCTCGTCCTTGCCGCCCATGAGGTAGAAGCGGTTTTCCCGCTGGCCTCGTTTGAGGATCAGCAGGTTTTCGCTGCGTTTTTCCCTGCATTGAAAGCCCAGCTCCCGTAGTAGGGGGATCAGCTCCTGCACCAGATTGCGCCGCAGGGAGATCACGCTTTTGCCGCACAGGGCGAACTGCTGCTGATGGAAGGAGGACATTGCCCAGCAGGCGAAGCTCAGGCCCATGCATAAAGTTTTGCCGCTGCGCACGGCCCCGTCGCAGATAATGGCGTCAAAGCGCCGGTCGGCGGATCGGGGGCTCCACCAGGCCATGACCCGCCGCTGCTTCGGGGAGAAGCGCTTGATATTCAACCTTAACCACTCATTTCCTAAGAATCCGACAATTCGCTTTCACAGCAGTCCAGGGCGTCCAGCAGGGCGGACATACCGTCCTCGCCTCCGCCCAGGGCGTCCAGCAGGAGGGAGATCGCCTTTACACGGTCCGCAAATTTGATCTCAATGGTTCCGCCGCCGCCCCGTTTGAACTCAGCCACGCCCCACAGGTCCAGGCTTCCCGACAGTTTGTCCGGATGCAGGGCCAGGGCGATAGCGTCGTTGGGCTTGGAGAAGGCGACTTTCGCCAGTGCCTCCAGGATTTGTTCCCGTTCCAGCTCCGTTTGGATCACCGTCCCTTCACTCCCGGCGGGAAATGGGGCAGTTGTTGCATGGGAGCGTACAACACACGGCGGAAAAAATGATACGGGTGGGGGGATCCTTCGGCATGGAAGCAGGAGGCAGCGAAGGAAAAGGGCGGAAAAAGTCCCGGAAAAGGCTGCCTTGGCTGGTAAAAGGGCGAAAGGGCGGAAGAAGATGTAACATTACAGTTATGTTACAAAGCCCTGCCGCCCATTGACACCCGCCCGACCCCGTGATAAACTGCATCCGTAAACCGAAGAAGGCCCTTCCTGCCGTTCTTCCCGGGATAGATACGGGACCGGCTAGCCACGGTATGTGTTCCGGTGCGAACGATGGGCTGGATTTTCCGAGGCTTACAAAGGGGTAAGGGGCTTGATGCTGGCCTTAAAGTACTGGAAACTGTACAAAAAAGTCCATAATCAACGCTTTGCGCTCCAAAAAATTTAGAAGGAGGAAACATCCACCATGAGAAATCTGAAGAAGATTCTCG
>JAGHHM010000058.1 GCA_017887695.1 Oscillospiraceae bacterium
CCATCCTCCAGGGCCTCAACGCCCCCATCAACGACCTCAGCCGCGGCTGCAACGCCGAGGAGGTCTATAAGATGGCCATTATCACCGCCGGTATGGCCGGTATGTAATCCATCCTCCGTAAATCGCAGGCCGGGGCTGGGAAATTCCCAGCCCCGGCTTTTTTTGCGGACGGTCAAAGCCCCGCTGTCCGCAGCACAGGGGCCTCTGTGCTGTATTCCGCGCTGCGGACATCCGCCAGCACAGCTTCTTACCAGGTGCTGTTTTCGCCGTCGGTGAGGTCGCCGTCGGTGTCATGGACCCGGGCGTTATCCAGCATCTGCTGGAAGCTGTTGGTGTCCGCCTGTCTGGCCCGGCTGTTGTTTCCGGCGGAGTTGTCCGTGCCGTTGTTGCCGGTGATGTCATCCATCAGGCTGTCGCCATCCTTGTCGGTGATACCGTTGTTGTCCATTATGCCGTCGTTGTTGGTGACGCCGTTGTTGTTGGTGGTGCCGTTATTGTCCGTCACGCCATTGCCTGCGGTATTGCTGTTGTTCTTGTTGTCCCGATCCCCGCAGGCCGCCAGCAGCAGCACCAGCACCATGGCGGCAATGAGTATCATGCCCTTTTTTTTCAACCGAATTTCCTCCTTCTCCCTGGATTGCGCCATTTCCGCGCTGGTACTAGTATTTGCGGCAGCAGGAATTTTACCGACTATCTGTCCATGTAAAAAGCGGCAGTTTTTCCAATGTTTTTTGTGTCTGTCATCAAAAAACCAGGGAGCGCCTTGCCGGCGCTCCCTGGTTTTTCCGTTTTTCCTTCTATGGGGTCTTTTGCTCACCGGACCCGGTAGTCTCCCCGGGCGGCGGCCTCCTCCCGGCGCCGTTTTTCCTCTCCCAGGGCGTCCAGCACCTGGCCAATGATCTGGTTAGACACCAGAAAACCCTCCGGCGTCAGCCGCCAGCCGTCGTCCCCCTGACGCTTTGTATAACCGGCACTCTCCAGCCGCTCCAGCACCCCTTCCACAGGGGCAAAGGACATCCGGCACCGGTTTTCAAAAACTTTCCGGGAAATCCCCACCGCCGTCCGCAGGCCCAGCATCAGATATTCCCGGTCCCGCTCCCGGTCGTCAATGGCCTCGCTCTCCGACAGGATCTCCCCGCCGCTCTCCACTCCGGCGCAGTAGGCGGACAGATCCCGCTCAAAGGCGTAGCGCACCCCGCCGAAATCTGAATGGGCTCCGGGGCCAAAGCCCGCATACTCCGCCAGCGTCCAGTATTTCATATTATGACGGGAGAAAAAGCCGGGCCTGGCAAAGTTGGAGATCTCATACTGCTCATAGCCCCGGCGCTCCAGCTCTTCCACCGTCCACAGGTACATATCCGCCTGAAGATCGTCGTCCGGGAGCTCCAGCTCCTCCTGGCGCTGCCACAAAGGCGTGCCCTCCTCCACCTTCAGCCCGTAGCAGCTCAAGTGCTCCGGCTCCAGCGCTGCCGCCGCGGCCAGGGTCTTTTTCCAGCCCTCCAGGGTCTGGCCCGGCAGGCCATAAATCAGATCCAGGGACAAATTTTTGATTTTCCCCTTCCGGGCCGCCGCCACCGCCTGCTGTACCTGGGCAAAGGTATGGATCCTCCCGATGGCCTTCAGCTCTTCGTCATCCGCGGACTGGACGCCCAGGGAAAGCCGGTTGAATCCCGCCCGGCCCAGGGCCCGGACGGCCCGCCAATCCCCCAGGCTGTCAGGGTTGGCCTCCAGGGTAACCTCCGCGTCTCTGGCCACATGGTAGTGCTTCAGGATGGTCTTCATCAGCTTGCGCAGCCGCTTCACTCCCAGGTAGGAGGGTGTGCCGCCGCCAAAATATACCGTGTCCACCGTATAGGACGCCGCCTGGGGCGCCGTCTCCACCAGATGGCGGCACAGGGCCGCCACATAGCGATCCATCTGATCCTCCGCCGAGGGCAGGGAGTAAAAGTCGCAGTAAATGCATTTGCTTTTGCAAAAGGGAATATGAATATATAAACCCAATGTCTGGGCGGACTGCTTCATGGGATATCACCTCGGGGTCTATTGTAGCGGAAAAGGGGGGAGGGCGCAAGAGGGCTGGAGCGGGCTCCGGGGCGCTCAGCGCGGGCTGGCCCCTCCCCGCGCCAGGCGGATGCCAGCTTTCCCCGCCCCAGCGCCAGGCGAATTTGAGACCCCGGCGCAGGCGGGATTCACTCCCGCCGAGCAGTGCTATTTGCCTCGGTTTCCAAAAAAGCAAAATGCCGCCCTTCGGGCGGCCGACCAAATCCCAACCCAGCGTAGCGGTTGGGATTTGGGGAGGAGGAGCAGCGGCATGAGCGCGCTCCGGCTTTTTACAAAAAAAGCCGGAGCAAGCGATATAAAGCTTGCTCCGACGATGGAGCGGGCGACGGGGCTCGAACCCGCTACCTCCACCTTGGCAAGGTGGCGCTCTACCAGATGAGCTACGCCCGCAGAACAATGAGGATTATAACAAACATTTCCGGACTTGTCAATCCCAAATCGAAATTATTTTCCCCGCACCCAAAAGATTTCTGCCACCCCCAACCGCCGCCGGCAAAAATAGGCCCCGCCGCAGCGGGGCCTATTCTCATATCAAAAATTATGTTACGGCTTGAGGAGCACCTCCACCAGCTCCGCCGCCTCCTGATCCGGGTAGAACCGAATTTCCCAGGGGCAGGGAGGGAGAGGCTCTTCCGTCCCTGTCTCCACAGGGGCTTCCTCTCCGCCAGCTTCCGCTGTCTGTCCTTCCTCCGGCGGGGCTGTCTGGTCCCCTTCTTCCGGCGGGGCCGCCTCTTCTTCACCGGCGCAGACCTCCTGCCACAAGGACGCTACCGCCGCCTCCACGTCCGTACGGGACATATCGTAGGCAAAGCGGGCCGTCAGCTTATCGTGGCCCTCCCGGACTGCCAGGCGCAGCA
>JAGHHM010000059.1 GCA_017887695.1 Oscillospiraceae bacterium
CTGGCTCCACACCGGAGATCTGGCCCGTCGGGACGAGAACGGCAACTTCAAGATCACCGGCCGCATTAAGGATATGATCATCCGGGGCGGCGAGAACATCTACCCCAAGGAGATCGAGGACTTTATCTATACCCACCCCAAGGTCAGCGACGTCCAGGTCATCGGCGTGCCCGACGAGCAGTACGGCGAGGAGATCATGGCCTGCGTGATCCTCAAGGAGGGGGAGACCATGACGGAGAAAGAGATGAAGCAGTACGTCCTTGACCACATGGCCAAGCACAAGGTGCCCAGGTATGTGGATTTCGTGGATGCCTTCCCCATGAACGCTGCCGGAAAGATCCTCAAGTACAAGATGCGGGAGGACGCCGTGAAGAAGCTGAATCTCCAGAAGGCCGCTTCCATCGAAACGGCATAACATCTATATATATAAAATCTCCTGCCCGGGTATCCCGGGCAGGAGATTTTTGCTGTTGTATGACAGGCGCGTTTTGCCGGAGCATTGCCCCCTGACGGCTGTGGGTGCGTCCTTACAGGGTCGCTCCTTTATGATAGTAGTCCTGCCAGATGTCGGCAGGCACCATGCGGCCGCCGGTGGCCCAGGCGATGTGGGTGGCGTTGGCCAGATCCAGGCCGTGGGCCTGGGCGTAGGACTGGCCGGCACCGGCGCAGATCAGGCCCATTCCCGGCACCCCTGCCAGGGCACTGGGCTCCAGGCGGATGTTTTCCGTGTCCGCCATATCCTTCAGGAGCCGGTACAGCCGCTCGTCGGTGACGGTGTAGGACCCTGAGAGGAACGGTGCTACCGCCCGGCCTACGAACCGGGAGGGCCGGCCCACCGCCAGGCCGTCTGCGGCGGTGTGGTTGTCGATACCGAAGTCCTGGACGCAGATGGCGTCGTGGAGGCCGGTGGCAAGGCCCAGGGTCATGCAGGGGGCGTGGGTGGGCTCGGCGAAAAAGCAGTGGACATTGTCGCCGTAGAGAAGCTTGAGGCCAAAAGCCACGCCGCCGGGGCCGCCGCCCACTCCGCAGGGCAGGTAGACAAAAAGGGGATGCTCCTTGTCCACAGGGATAGACATATCTTTCAGCTGCTTTGCCACCCGGCCCCCGGCCACGGCGTAGCCCAGGAACAGGGTTTTGGAGTTCTCGTCGTCCACGAAATGGCACATGGGGTCCGCCTCTGCCTGACGGCGGCCCTCAGCCACTGCCTTGCTGTAATCATCGGCGTACTCCACCACAGTGACGCCCTTGCTGCGGAGCATATCCTTTTTCCACTGCCGGGCGTCAGCGGACATGTGGACGGTGACCCGGAAGCCCAACTGGGCACTCATGATGCCGATGGAGAGACCCAGGTTGCCGGTGGAGCCTACCGCCACGGCGTACTTATGGAACAGAGCCCGGAACTCCGGCTTTGCCAGCACGGAGTAGTCATCGGTCAGGGACAACATCCCCGCCTTTATGGCAATGTCCTCCGCCAGGTGGAGGATCTCATAGATGCCGCCCCGGGCCTTGATGGAACCGGAGATGGGCAGGTGGCTGTCCTGCTTGAGGAGAAGCCGCCCCGGGAAGTTCCCCAGCTTTTCCTGCATGGCGGGAATAGGGGTGAGGGGGGATTCGATGATGCCGCCGGTAGGGGCGGTGTCGGGAAATACGGCGGCCAGATAGGGGGCAAAACGGCGCAGCCGTGCCTCGGCGTCCGCCACGTCAGCGGCGGTGAGGGGGCAGTCCGCCAGGGCGGCCGCCCCGGAGCGCAGATTGGGGTTGAGCCACAGGGTTTCTTCCAGATCCATCAGCTGGCCTACCACAGGCAGTTCCTGCCGCCACTGGGCCGGTGTTTTATTCAGCATAGAGAGAATCCTCCGTTTCTTCTCACATCCAAAAGCCCGGTCTGCACGCTCCGGGCGATACCGCCACCAGTGTATCACAAGACTGCGATGAATTCCACCTTGTTTTTCCATCTGGAGCAAGGTATACTGAGGTAAATATCATAAAAGGAGGGAGCGCGATGGCAGTAAAGAAAGTGCCCTTCGGCGCCACTGGCGACGGCCAGCCGGTGGACAAGTACATCCTTACCTGCGGCGCTATGGAGGCGGAAGTGATTACCTTCGGCGCTACGGTGACGGCCCTGCGGGTACCGGATCAGGAGGGCCGCGCGACAGACGTGGTGCTGGGGTACAGCTGTGTAGCGGGTTATGAGAAGAACGGCGGTTATGTGGGGGCCCTGGTGGGCCGCTATGCCAACCGCATCGCCGGGGCTTCCTGTCTCATTGACGGGGAGCGGGTGGCTCTGGAGGCCAGCGAAGGCACCAAGCAGCTCCACGGCGGCGTGAAGGGCTTCAGCTATCGGGTGTTTTCCGGGGAGATCACCGGGGACAGCCAGGTGACCCTTACCTACACCGCCGCCGACGGTGAAGGAGGTTTCCCAGGGCAGCTGACGCTGAAGGCCACCTATACCCTGACGGAGAATGCCCTGCGCCTGCGCTATGAGGCGGAGAGCGACAAGACCACCTACTGCAACATCACCAATCACAGCTATTTCAATCTTAACGGCGGCGGCGACGCCATGGGTCACCGCCTGTGGGTGGCAGCCCACCGCTACACGCCGGTGTGGGAGGACAGCATCCCTCTGTGCATGGCGGAGGATGTGGCCGGGACACCGTTTGACTTCACCATCGAGAAGGCCGTGGGCCGGGATATTGAGGCAGACTGTGTGCAGCTGAAAAATACCGGCGGCTATGACCACAACTTTGTGCTGGACGGCGGCCAGGGGCTGCGCCTGGCGGCACGGCTCACCGGGGAGAAGAGCGGTATCACCATGGAAACCTGGACAGAAAAACCAGGTGTCCAGCTCTATGCCGCCAATTTCCTGGAGACTGACAGTCAGACCAAGACCGGCGCGCCCTACGGCAGGCGGCAGGCGGTGTGTCTGGAGACCCAGTTTTTCCCCGACAGCCCCAACCATCCGGAGTGGGGGGACATCCTCCTGCGCCCGGGCAAGCGGTATGACTACACTACGGAGTACCGTTTCGGCGTAAGGCAGGAGGGGTGAAAGAAATTTCCTGGGACGGGAACTTTTGCTCCAGGAAAAGCGTCTATAAAAAGAAGGAAGGGAACCTTAAAGGAACCTTAAGAAATGATGCAGTTTTGATGCATCTCTGACACGTTCTTTTCACAAAGCTGTGGTATGATTCGTACATAAATTGGTAGGAGAGGCCCCAGCGAGGAAGGAACAAAGAAGAAAACTTATTGTGAAGGGAAGGAATGAGTATGAAACAAGTTAAGCGCAGACTCCTGTCAGTGGTCATGGCTTTGGCCATCCTCTGCACCCTTGTGCCCTCGGCCCTGGCGTATTCCTGGAGCAACACGGTGTCGCTCCAGCCGGGCGGCAGCGCCACCCTGTCTGTGGACACGGGTACCGGCGACTTTGCCCAGGTGGAGCGGGTGGATTGGTCCAGTGACAGCTACTATGTAACGCTGCAGAATGTCAACGGTACGACGAACACGGTGTATGCCGCATACGGCACCCCCTCCGGTACGACGGCTACCGTTACAGCCACGGTATATTACTATGGCTGGAATCTCCCGGGGAATCCTTACCCGGGAGCGATGATCCAGCAGCAGACCTGGACGGTCAGCGTCACCGGTACCGGCTATCCCGGCGGTGGCGGAAGTGCCACAGGCTATCATACCAGTCTTTCTCAAGGCTCTATGGCGCTGACTATCAATGGCAACAGCTATCTTTCTGTTTCCACCATGAGCACTTACTACCAGATCCAGAATGTTACCTGGAGCAGCAGCAACACCGCAGTGGCCAACGTGACGCCCTATTCCAGCGGCACAAACAGCGCCTATGTGACTGGCTATACCAACGGTACCGCCACGATTTATGCCACTGTAACCGGCTGGGACAGCTATTCTTATCAGCAGTTTACTGATTATCTGGCTTGTGTTGTTACTGTGGGCACTGGTGGCGGCACCGGCAGCGGCGTGGTGACCCTGTCCAGCAATAACCTCCAGATGAGCTACAATTCCACCCAGACGCTTTCAGTGACTGCTATTAACGGCAGCACCCCCACTGGTGCTTCTGTAACCTGGACTACCAGCGATCCCAGCGTGGTGGGCTTCTATAACAGCGGTTACGGTTCTAACTCCGCTGTGGGTACCTCTGTTACCCTGTATACCGGCACTAGGGCCGGCCAGGCCACCATTACCGCTTCCACAGCCATTGGCGGCCAGACCTATACCGCCCAGTGCCTGGTCAACGTGGGCAACACCTTCAACGTGACTGCCACCGTTTCCAGCGGCGAGACCGGCTTCACTCTGGGCAGCACCAATATGAAGACCACCACCTCTGTGGTCAACCAGATTGCTTCCGCTCTGTACAGCTCTGTTGTGGGCAGTTACCGGACGCTGAGCCACGTGATCTTCGGCAGTGTCACCTCCACCTATGGCTCCCTGAACGCTACTGCTGGTACTGCGTACTATTACGGCGGCAGCAGCCTCTATTACGGCAATCTGGAGAACATTACCTTTGTTCCCAGTTCCTACAACTATACCGGCAGTGCTACCTTCAGCTTCACTGCTTATGATACTCTGGGCGGCGCTTATCCCGGCACCCTGACCATTACCGTGGAAAAGGGCGGCAGCAATCTGGATGTGGCCTATTCCGCCACTCTGGGCCAGACCGTCCAGCTCAATGCTCAGGACTTCTCTGATTTCTGGCAGAAGGAGACCGGCAATCTGGGCACCCTGCGCTATGTGACCTTTGGCAATTCTTCCAGCACTGTGGGCCGCCTGTACTACACCTCTGTTAACGGCCAGCAGATCGCTGTGCCCGGCAGCACGGTGCAGTTCTATGTTTCTCCCAGCTATAACCAGACCAGCCTGGGCTCTGTGAGCTTTGTGCCCAGCAAGACCGGCGTCAGCTACCGCACCGGTACCCTGGCAGTGCCCTTCACCGCCTATGGTACCACCTCTGCTGTTTCTGCCGCGGTAACCAGCCGCAGCGGCATGATGTACATCATGGTCACCAACGGCACTGTGGAGGATATCAGCTATCAGGCCCCTGCTACCGGTATGAAGCTTGACGGCAGCGACTTCCTCACGGTCTACCGCAAGGCTACCAACAGCACGCTGGCCACTACTGCCATGTATATCCAGCTGCTGGATGTGCCTGCCTACGGTACCCTCTACTATGGTTCCGGCAGCTATCTGACCAGCGGCACCAAGCTGACCGCAACCAATATCGGCAGCATGCTGTTCTCCAGCAACTCCGCTGCCAGCAACAGCATCAGCAACATCACTTATATCCCCGGCACCACCAAGGCTGCGGATACCATTCGCTATGTGGCGTACAGCACCAGCAACGGCACGCCGGTGTATGTGGGTGAGATCAACTTCGGTGCTACTGCCAAGGGTGCTATCAAGTACCACACCAACAGTGCCGGTGTGACCTTCAAGACCACAGATTTCTTTAACGCGGATACCGGCCTGCTGTCCGTGCAGTATATCACCTTTGGTAAGCCCTCCTCCGGTACCCTGTACAAGAATTACAGCAACGGTAAGGGCACGGCTATCAGCACCACCGATCTCTTCTCTTACAGCAACAGCGGCAGCCAGGTGACCAGCATCAATAACCTCACCTATGTTCCCGCTGCCGGCTACACCGGCGTGGTGTCCATCCCCTACACCGGTTCCAACATTACCGGTACCCAGGTCAGCGGCACTGTCAAGGTCTATGTGGTGTCCAAGGCCTTTAAGGATGTCCCCACCACCCTCTGGAGCTATGAGTACGTCACCGAGCTGACTGCCTCCGGCATCGTCAATGGCGTTACCCCCACCACCTTCTATCCCAACTCGGATGTGAAGTATGGCGAGGCCCTCAAGCTCATCATGCTGGCGGCTGGTTACAGCGAGCAGGCCAAGACCGGCAGCCATTGGGCCAGCGGTTACCTGACCCGCGCCTATCGTGACGGCCTGGTGACCAACCCCAACATTGACCTCAACGCCACTGTGGATCGCAACACCATTGCCTCCATTGCCGCCAAGGCCCTGAAGCTCAGCCCGGTGACCAACATCACCAGCCCCTTCGTGGACAGCAATGACGGCTATGTCCTGGCTCTGTACCAGGCGGGCATCGTGGAAGGCACCACCAATGGCGGCCGCACCTACTACTACGGTACCAGCACTATCAAGCGCGGTGAGATCTGCGCCATCATCTGCCGCATCAACGACTACAACCAGTAAGCGTCAGATTTTTGCAAGCCCCCGGCTCTCCACAGAGCCGGGGGCTTTTTTACTGTCCGTCTGCCTGCTGTCCAAGCTCTCTCCAGCAAATTTTTTTATTTTTCCTGTTACCGGGCTGTAACTTGACAGACATATTATACAGCTGTATAATATAACCATATTATACGAGTGTATAACAAGGAGGGGCAGATATGCAGAAAGGAATCAAGCGCCTGGGGGACGCGGAGCTGGAGATCATGCTGGTAGTGTGGCAGGCGGAGGAGGGCGTAAACTCCACCTATGTACATGAGAAGCTGAAGGGCCGCCGGGACTGGGCTCTGCCGGCAGTGATCACCGCCATGAACCGCCTGGTGGACAAAGGCTTCCTCTCCTGCGAGAAGCGGGGACGGGGGAATCTGTACCGCCCGCTGATCAGCGAAGAGGATTACAAGGCGGCGGAAGGGCGGGGGCTTCTGGACCGGCTCTACGGCAGCAGCTGCCGCTCTTTGGTAGCAGCCCTGGTGAACCGGGGAGCCATGGGAGAGGAGGAGCTGCGGGAGCTGCGGGCGTATCTGGATGAACTGGAGGTGAAGTGAGATGGAGCTTCTGCTGCGGATGGTAAAGTGGAGCGTCCTGGCAGGGGGCGCCACGTTGTTGCTTCTGCTGCTGAAGGAGCCTCTGGATAAGCGGTACAGTGCCAAGTGGCGCTATTGGCTGTGGCTGGTTCTGGCGGCCGTGCTGCTGTTGGCCCCGGTGCCCTGGGGAGCGCTGCTGCCGGAAGGAGCCGCTTCAGCGGTGGATACCCCGGTAACCATTCAGGTACCCCAGACCACTATTGTGGTGGGGCAGGGCGGCGTGTCCCTGACCACCCGGGAGGAGCTGGAGGAAAGCCCTCTGATTGTGGAGCCGGCTGCCAGCTCCAACACCGCACAGGAGGCGTTGGAGGGATCCCGCCAGGAGACGAAGCTGCTGCCCCTGGAGACGGTGCTAACTGGCCTGTGGCTGGGGGGCGTGCTGGCTTTGCTGCTCTGGCGGCTGGGGGGAAGCTGGACCTTTGCCCGGAAGGTACGCCGCTGGAGCAGGGAGCCTCGGGAGGAGACGGCGGTCCTGTGCGCCGGGATCCGGGAGGAAATGGGGATAGAAAGAAAAATCCCCCTGGCGGTGTGCGCCGCTGTGGATTCCCCTATGGCAGTAGGGCTTTTCCGGCCCCGGCTGCTGCTGCCCCGGGAGGATTACAGCTCTCGGGAGCTGGTGTTTATTTTCCGCCATGAGCTGACCCATATTCGCCGCCGGGACCTGTGGTATAAGCTGGTGCTGCTGCTGGCCCAGATGATTTACTGGTGGAATCCGCTGGTGTGGCTGATGGTACGGCAGGCGGAGGCGGATATAGAGCTGACCTGTGACGACGCGGTGGTGGCGGGCCGGAGCGGTGGGGACCGCCGGGCGTACAGCGAGACGCTCCTGAGCAGCCTTCACCGCTCAAAAGGCCTGGCCCGGGCCGCTCTCTCCACCCACTTCTACGGCGGGGCGGAGATCATGAAGCGGCGGTTCCGGAACATCCTGGGCAGCAGCGCCCGGCGTCGGGGCAGCGTGGCCTTGGCCTGCGTTTTGCTGCTGGTGGCGGCAGTGGGCTGCACCGTAGGGGTGTCCGCGGCGGTGGCGGGGAAACCTCTCAGCGACGAGGAGCTGGCGGCGTGGCAGGAAAAGCTCAGCGACATTGCCTACAACGGCTTTGTGGCCAGTATGTACTCCGATGGATCCCGCCTGTCGGTGAGCCAGGTGTTCTACAACGGCGCCGGGGTAGACCATGAGATGACAGATGGGGAGCGGGAGGCGGTGCTGGAGGCTATGGGCGGCGATCCGGACTGTCCCATTGTGGCGGTCACTGCCCGGGCCGCCGACGATTTCCTCCGGGAGAACACAGGGCTGGGCCTTGACAACATTGCCGGAGGCTTTGGCAGTATGTGGATCTATCTCCCGGAATATGACAGCTATTACCTGGCCCACGGGGACACCAACTATGTTTCCGTTACCGTTACCGGCGGCACCCGCCGGGGGAATACCATTGAGCTGACCATTGAGCGGCCCGACGGTAGCGCTGGGCTGACAGAGGGTGTCCTCACGGTGGCAGATGGAAAGATCAAGAGCTTTACCAACTCGCTGTACACTGCCGTGGAGAGCATGGCCTGGCAGCTGATGGACGACCAGGCGGCGGAGTATGAGAGCGCCGACAACGGCCCCACCTTCGTGGACCGGTACGTCAGTGACCTGTGGTGTGCCGCCAGCTTCGGTATTGACGGCACCAACTACTCCGTGTGGAACGTCAGCTACCGGCTGCTGCCGGAGGACCTGAGCAAGGTGGTGCTGACGGGAGACATGGACCTGGAGAACGGCTGGCTGACGGAGAGTGCCTCCATGGGTTCCCCGGTGCTCGTCGTCAGCGTGGACGAGGCGGGGAACATCACCCTGGAGGAGGAGTCCTGGGCCTACGCCCTGGGGCGGGACGACGGCTTCACCTGGGAGGAGTACATCACCTGTCAGATCCATATGGGTATGGAGCTGACCTACAAGCTGGGAGGCTGGCCGGAGCTCACCACCCCCTTTATCACCGACCTGCTGGAGGGCCACAACACCTGGTCCCAGTCCTGGGACAGCTGCGCCGTGGCCTACCTGGAGGAGCTGGGTGTGGCCCCCGGTTCCCTGACCCAGGTGCAGGAGTTCGCCCAGCCGGCGGACGGCGACTGCGATGAGAGCCTCCTGGTCCGCTGTGACAGCGGGGGTGACACGCTCTACCTCCTGCTGTGCCACATCGTCTACCCGGTGGAGAGCTGGAACGCCGACGCCTCCTTCTGGATGGTCTGCGGGGCGGCCTGGGAGGACGGGAACGCCCTGGCGGTGGGGGTCCAGGAGCAGACGCTGTATCAGAGGGCGGTGGACTTCGGCGGGGGCCATATCGGCACCCTCAATCTCAGCGGCTGGCAGGGCAACGACTGCGGCGGCGTGTCCAGTGTCCAGGTGCTCTGGGATGACGGCAGCGGGACGATCTTTTATACCCGGGATGCCATCGCGGCCCAGTGGGGCCAGGACAGCCGGGACTACTTTACCGATGCCAGCAGCTATGTGGCCACGGAGGACGGCTACGCCTTTGACGGGGGCCTCAAGCTCCTGGACGTGAACTTCGACGGCTACCTGGACATTGGCCTTCAGGCCTGGCGGGATGGGGGCAGCGGCAGCTGGTATGAGTACTTCTGGCTCTTCGACCCGGAGACGGCGCAGTTCCGGTACGCCTTCTGCCTGCGGGACGTGGGGGCGGACCCGGAGACGGGGGAGGTGATCTCCGCCTACACCGAGGGCGGCTATCTCTACGAGGAGGGCGTGCCCTACGAGGACCGCTATGTCTGGGATAAGGCGGGGGACCTGACCCTCAGCCGCCGGCTGGAGGGCGCGGCCGGTACGGCGGGGAAGGCCACCTACTCCCTGGTGAACGGGGTGTGTGTCATCCTGGGGGAGTATGACGCCAGGACCCGCCTGGAGTGGCACCTCCCCAGCGAGGTCTACCCGGAGGGCTGGCTGTACGTGGCCAATCCCTACTTCCTGGGGGACAGCTTCCGGGACAAGGCCGTGGAGGGCAGCGCCTTCTGGACCGACGAAAGCCGGGAACAGCTGGAGGTGCGCCTCACTGAGAACAGCCCCCTGAACAGCGGCGGCACGGTGGACGGCCCCGGCCGGGTCTTTACCGTGGATATCCCGGCGGGGACCGTGCTTGCGGAGGAGCGCCACGGCTATCAGGGGGAGGAGCCTGTGCCGCTGACGGAGGAGGAGCTGGTCCGGGCCGCCGGGCTGCTGGCGGGAGTCATGGGAGAGGCGGAGGCCTGGGTGGCGGAACGGACCGCCTCCGCCCTGGACAGCGCGGCCTGGACGGAGTACACCCTTGCGGATGGCATCCCCCTGACCGCCGGGGAGCTGGCAGGCTTTGAGGAGCTGTTTTCCGGCTATGTCTCCAACAGCTACGATGCCTGCCTGTACAACGGCCTGCTCCGCTTCCCCTTCGCAGGGCCGGAGGACGCGGGGTACTATCTGGACCTGCTGTTCTACGACGCAGGGAACCTCACCGTCTCCGGCCAGCGCATAGAGGAGGTCAGAAGCGAGACGGAGGCGGCGGACCTGCGGGCGGCGGGAGTCCCTATCGACAACTACGATGTGCAGAAGATCCCCAGGGCCCAGGCCCAGACGGATCTGGCCCGGCTCTTCGGCCTGACGGAGGCAGAGGCGGCGAATCTCCTGGCCGGGGCGGCAGTGAAGCCCGGATACCTGTACCTGGAGGAATACGACGCCTACTACTCCGTCCACACGGATACCTGGTGGCACGAATATATCTTCACCGGCGGCGTTTTCTACGCTGACGGGATCTGCATACTGAACTATGAGACCGACTATATAGCGGACTTTTCCAAAAAGCCGCCGGAGGAACGGAGCTATTGGAGCAGCGCCTCCATGCAATTGACCATCCGGCAGGAGGACGGCAGCTGGGTGGCGGTAAGCAACCTGGGCCTCTCGGAATAAAGGGCTGCGGCAGAAGGGCCGGCGGGATGTCCCCGCCGGCCTTTTTGCCGGGAACTGCCGGGCCGCTTCTACCGTTCCGGCGGCAGTTGCAAAATCCGCCCCGGTAGAGTATAGTAGAGGAAAATGCGGCCTCGGCCCTGCCGGAGCCGGGAGAAACTGAAAGAACTGCGAGGCGGAGGAGAAATGAAGGAATTGGCGGTATTGGAGGCGGAGCTGCGTCAGGCGCTGGCAGACATCCGCCCCGGAGACAAGGGGGAAGAGGAGAAAGCCCTGCGCCATTGGGACGCGGTGGCCAAGCCCCTTCACGGTCTGGGGCAGCTGGAGGGCGTGGTGGCCCGGATGGCAGCGGTAGCTCCCCTGCGACGGGATTACCGCAAGTGCGTGGCGGCCTTCTGCGCGGATAACGGCGTGGTAGCCGAGGGGGTTACCCAGACGGACAGCAGCGTCACCGCCGTGGTGGCCAAGAATATGCTTACCGGCGATTCCAGTGTGTGCTGCATGGGCCGGGTCACCGGAGCCGATGTGGTGCCGGTGGACGCGGGTATGATCACCGAGGTGCCGGGTATGAAGTGCATCAAGGTGGCCCGGGGCACAAAGAACCTGGCGAAGGAGCCGGCCATGACCCGGCAGGAGGCCTTGTCGGTGCTGCTGGGCGGCATGGAGGTGTCCCGGGAGCTCCGGGACCAGGGCTATACCCTCCTGGCCGCCGGGGAAATGGGCATTGGCAATACCACCACCACCAGCGCTGTGGCGGCGGCCCTGCTGGGCCGTCCGGCAGTGGAGATGACCGGCAAGGGGGCGGGCCTGAGCAACGAGGGACTGCAAAAGAAAATTGCGGTTATTGACAGTGCCATTGCCCTCCATAAGCCCGATCCCACTGACCCGGTGGATGTCCTCAGCAAGGTGGGCGGCTTTGACATTGCTGCCATGGTGGGCTTTTATCTGGGCTGCGCCCGGTACCGGGTGCCCGCCATCATGGACGGATACATCTCCATTGTGGCGGCCTTGGTGGCAGTGCGCCTGTGCCCTGCCGCCCGGGATGCCCTCATCCCTTCCCACCTCTCGGCGGAGCCGGGGGCGGGCTATGTGATGGAGGCTCTGGGCCTTCCGCCTCTGCTGCGGCTGGGTATGGCTCTGGGAGAGGGCACCGGCGCGGTGTCTGCTATGCCCCTCATCGACATGGCCCTGCGGGTGTACTTCGATATGCCGTCCTTCGACGGGATCGGCATCGAAGCCTATAAGCCTCTGTGAGGGGGCGGTTGATCCTGGTCACCGGCGGCAGCGGCAGCGGCAAGTCCGCTTTTGCTGAGCAGACCCTGCTCTCCCAGGCCCAGGGACGGCCGGTGTACCTGGCCACCATGGCGGCGGGAGACGGGGAGTCTCTTCGCCGTATTGCCCGCCACCGGGAGATGCGCGCCCGCCACGGCGCGGCAGCCGGAAGGAAATTTGTGACAGTGGAGCGGCCGGTGGATATCGGCGGCGCGGCGGTGGAGCCGGGGGATTATGTGCTGCTGGAGGATCTGGGAAATCTTCTCTCCAACGAGATCTGGAGCCCTGACGGCGCGGGGGAGAAGGCGGAAGAAGGGATCCTCGCCGGTATCGACAGCCTTCTGGACCGC
>JAGHHM010000060.1 GCA_017887695.1 Oscillospiraceae bacterium
CGGCAGAGGTGGTAGTCGCTGGTGACCACGGCGATATTGGAGGTTACATCAATTCCATTGTCATGAAGCATCGCTATGGAAAATTCAATATTCTCCTCCGTGTTGTCCGCCTGGTCCTCCAAAAAGATCCGGTCTGCCGCCACGCCGTGGTCAATGAGCCAGTCCGCCATGCACTGGGCCTCGGAGATGTCCTCCCCCGGCCCCTGGGAACCAGTGACCACGATGGGGATATCCGGCTTGTCGGCGATGTAGCCCAAGGCTGCCTCCAGCCGCACCTGTAAGCTCAGGGAAGGGACAGTGCCGTTGACCCCGGCCCCCAGCACCACCACGGCGGCAACTGCCGTATCGTTATCCGTCCTGGCCCAGGAAATCACCCAGGCCTCTAGGGCTGTAAAGAGGATCATTCCTGCACCTATACCCGCAAGTAAAATCGCCTTACAGATTCTGGCCCATCTATGTTTTTTCCCTAATCGCCACAAAAACCCCAGGCACAGCAGCACTGCCGCAGCAGCAAAGAGCAGGTAACCACTAAAACGCATGGGAGTATAACCAAAAGCGAAGAAAGCCCCCAGCGCGGCACAGAGGGCGGCAGCGATCCAGAACCCCCGCTTCATCCCTCTGCCTCCTCGCTGAGCTGCTCCCAGCGCTCCATCAGCGCCAGCAGCTCCTCGTCCATCTGCTCCTTTTCAGCATAGAGGACACTATACTTCTCATAGTCACAGGCATTGGCCTCCAGCTCCGCCTCCTTAGCCTTGAGGGCGGCTTCCAGCTTGTCAATCTCCCGCTGGACGATGGTCAGCTGCTTGCGGGCAGCCTGCTGGGCCTTGCCGCCCTTCTGCACCGCCGCCTTTGTCTGGGCAGCCAGCTTGTCCGCCGCTTTCTTCTCCTCCCGGGCCTTCTCCAGGGCCAGGGCCTTCTGCCGCTCCTTGATCTCCCGGTAGCGCTGGAAGGGCACCGGATAGTCGGTAATAACCCCGTTTTCCAGCTCCCAGACCCGGGTGGCAAAGCGGTTGATGAAGTAGCGATCGTGGCTGACAAAGAGAAGGGCCCCTTCATAGGCCTCCACCGCTTCCTCGATCCACTCCCGGCTGGCAATATCCAGGTGGTTGGTAGGCTCGTCCAGCACCAGGAGGTTGATCTCCTCGTCCATGAGCATACACAGCCGCAGACGGCTCTGCTCCCCGCCGGAAAGGACAGACACCGGCTTGAACACGTCTTCCCCCCGGAAGTTGAAGGCCCCCAACCGGTCCCGGGCCGCCTGGGTGGTCATGCCCCGCTTGGCATAGAGCATGGTATCCACCAGGTTCCGCCGGGGATCGTCAAAGTGGATGATCTGGGGCAGGTAGGCACAGCGCACCGTGGGGCCGAACTTTACCCGCCCCTCGTCGGGCTGCTCCTCCCCCATGAGGATCTTCAGCATCGTGGATTTTCCCACGCCGTTGTCTCCGATGAGGGCGATCCGCTCACCGCCCTCTACCCGGATCTCCACGTCATGAAACAGCACCCGGTCCCCAAAGGATTTTCCCAGGGACTTGATTTCCATAACCTCGTCCCCCAGAAACTCCATCTCCCCGAAGCGGTTGGTCATGGATCTGGCCTTGTCTGGCCGCTGGGTCTGCTGGATCCGGGCAATTCGCTTTTCAATGGAAAAGGCCCGCTTGTGGAGCAGCTCCGTGTTGTGCTCGTGCATCCGCTTGGCAGTCTCCGTCAAGCGCTGAATCTCCGCCTGCTCCTTCTCATACCGGCGCATCCGCTCCACATACCGCTTTTCCTTCTCAATGGCGTAGAAGCTGTAATTGCCAGAGTAGAATTCCGCCTTGCCACCGGAGATTTCGATGACCCGGGTGATGGTCCGGTCCAGGAAGTACCGGTCGTGGCTGATGGTAACCACTGTACCCTTAAAGTGTCGGACGTACTCCTCCAACCACTCCACCGCATGAAGATCCAGGTGGTTGGTGGGTTCGTCCAACAGAAGGATATCCGTATCCTCCAGAATCAGCCGTCCCAGGTTCACCCGGGTCTTTTCCCCGCCGGAGAGGCTGTCAAAGAGCTGGCACCGCATCTCCGGCGGAATGGACAGGCCGTTGGCCACCTTATTGACGGCGGTCTCCGTGTCGTAGCCGCCGATACCTTCAAATTTCGCGGACAGCTCTCCGTACCGCTTCAGGGTCAGCTCGCTGCTGTCCCCGGCAGCCATGGCGGCGGCCAGTGCCGCCATCTCCTCCGCCAGCTTCTGGTGGCGGGAAAAAGCGGTATTGAGCACATCCTCCACCGTGAAGCCCACCGGGTAGACGGGAATCTGGGAGATAAGCCCCAGGCGGCGGCCCTTGGCGATAACCACCTCTCCCTCATCATAGTCCATCTCTCCCGTGAGGATCTTGAAGAGGGTGGATTTCCCTGCGCCATTGCGGCCCAAAAGGCCTACCCGCTCCCCAGTCTCCACCTGGAACGTGATGCCGTCCAATATATTGTTTCCGATCTCAAAGGACTTGACAAGTCCGTTTACACTGATCTCTGTCATGGTTTCTCTCTCTGTCCCTCATCGTGGGGGCACTACTACTTATTAATCTTGATAATCATACTCCCGCAGGTAATCTGCCACTAAGTCGAACC
>JAGHHM010000061.1 GCA_017887695.1 Oscillospiraceae bacterium
CTACTGGACTAACCGGCGCGGCCGGAGCTACCGGGCCCACTGGGCCTGCCGGTGCCGCTGGAGCCACCGGGCCTACTGGACTAACCGGCGCGGCCGGAGCTACCGGGCCCACTGGGCCTGCCGGCGCCGCTGGAGCTACCGGACCCACTGGCCCCACTGGTGCAACCGGAAGTATTGAAGCAAACCCATACAATTTGTATGTCCAGGCTGATGCGCCTCCCGGCGGAGACGGCAGCCAGGCCACTCCCTTTGGAACCATTGCGGAAGCGCTGACTGTGGCCCGGCCCGGCGGCTTTATACACGTCTTACGGGGCACCTATCTCATCACGCAGCAGCTTAACGTGAACATACCCGGATTGACAATTCAGGGTGCAGCAGGCTCCGTAATATTACTTGAGGCACCCGTGGTACCGTTCCTGTGCAGCGGCGGAAACAACACGATTGACGGGCTCACCATGACCAGCGACAACCCATATCCCGTCGAATTTATACAAATTTCCGGAGACGGAAACCAAATTTTAAACTGCCAGATTTACGGTCCCAACCAGCCTGGCGATTCCTCAACATGGATCGTAAACAGGGGCTTCGTGACACAGGGAAACGCAACAAATCTCCTGGTACGCAACAATATCTTTCACACCTTACGGCAATCAGCTTATCTGAATCCTGGATCCACCGGAACAATTATCCATAATGTCGTATACAATACCCGCGGGTATGTGGTCGACCAAGCAACATTTTTATTTTCAGGTAATTCCTGGGGCATTCCTGAAAACACGGCAGACATTGCGCTGCTTTCAGGCACAATATCCGGCGCGCCGTATGATCCTCTTTCTGCCCTGGAAGCCAGCAACAGCAGCGCTACCATCAGTGATCAACGTTAAGCGGTGTGGGAGTTTCTTTACACCTCTAAAATTGATACTATCCGCAAAATACCCTTCTGTCCCAACAGTGCCGGACGAACTGTATATGTTCGTCCGGCTTTTGTTGGCATAATCGTTCTTTCCCGCACCATAGTAAAAAATCCGGGATCCCAGTGGTTCCCGGATTTTTCTTTTTATCGCTTATATGCTTGGCCAAACATTGTAAACGCGGCTGTATGAACGCGCAATGGGGAAACGGAATTCCCTGTGGAATTTTCCGGGTCAATATGGTATACTATGCGGGTAATGTCACATTCCTGGAGGCTCTCTATGGCGCGTTTTCGCAAAATCTCATCTTTTACCTGGTTGCTGCTGGCTGTAATCATTTTACAGTTCATTGGACTTTTGGGCCTGCTGCTGGCAGATAGCCGACAAACTGCCGAAGGAACGGAAAACGCAGATGCCGTGGAAACTTCCGGTGACGTCCAGCCCGACACAGAGGACGCGGACATGCCCACATGGCTGCAACCCCCAGATCCGGAGCCTGTCCAGGAAAAAGAGCCTCCCCAGGGAGCCCTCACCGCTCAGGATATTCTCTCCAGCTCCCAGGTCATTGCCCATGGAATGGGGACGATGGACGGTATCACCACCCTCAACTGCCTGGAAGGCTTCCAGCAGCAATATGAACGGGGCGTTCGGGTATTTGAGGTGGATCTCCGGCTCACCTCCGATCTCCAGGTGGTACTGCGCCACGACTGGCGGGCCGGCTGGCAGGCCGGAATCAGCGAAACCTCCATCCCTTTCTTGGAGGCCTTCCTCAACCGCCCTCTTCTGGAGCAGTATACGCCTCTCTCCTTCCAGGATCTGCTGCTGCTGATGGAGGAATATCCGGATGTATGCATCGTCACAGACACCAAGTTTACTGATGCTGAAATCGTCACCCTCCAGTTCGAGGCCATGCTCTCCGACGCCCAGGAACTGGGGCTTACCTACCTCTTTGACCGGATGGTCATACAGGTATACAGTGAGCTTATGTACACCGTGGTGGACAACCTCCACCACTTCCCCAACTACCTCTACACCCTCTACGCCGAAGGCTTCGGCCGCACAGAGACAGCTTTCCGGGATATCGCCTCCTTCTGCGATGAAAACGACATCCTGGGGATCACCATGTGGGATTATTGGTGGAACGAGGCATACAGCCCTATCGCTCAGGAATATGGCCTGCGGGTATTCGCCCATACCGTCAATGACGCCCAGGAGGCCCGCTCCCTGTTGGCCAGCGGCATCAGCGCTGTATATACCGACTCCCTGACCCCCGGCGATCTAGCAGCGCCGGCGGAATGATCACAGACAGCCACAGGAAATCATGGGAAAGGAAACATAACATGGAACTGACAGAAAAAACGCTCAGCAGCGAAAGGATTTTTGACGGGCGGATCCTGCATATCCGGCGGGATACCGTCCTCCTGCCCAACGGCCACACTTCCACCCGGGAAGTAGTGGATCATCCCGGCGGCGTGGGCATACTGGCTTTGGACAGTGAGGGCAACGCCCTGCTGGTGTCCCAATTCCGCTATCCCTACGGCGAGGTCCTGCGGGAGATCCCCGCAGGCAAACTGGAGTACGGCGAGGATCCCGCTCAGGCCGCCATCCGGGAGCTGCGGGAGGAAACCGGCGCTGTGGCCGGAGATTTCCAGTCTTTGGGCGAGCTCTACCCCTCCCCCGGCTACTGTGGGGAGATCATCCGGATGTATCTGGCCCGGGATCTGTCCTTTGGAGACACGGATCCTGATGAGGATGAATTCCTGGGCCTGGAGCGGATCCCCTTTGATCGTCTGGTGGAGCAGGTACTTTCCGGAGAGATCAAGGACGCCAAGACCATCGCCGCTGTATTGAAGGCCAAACTTCTGCTGGGCCTGTAACGCTTTTCCCTTTGGGAAAAACCTTTTGACTGAGGTAACCGATATGGAACAAAAAAAAACCGTCCTTGTGGTAGAGGACGAGAAAAGTATTGTAGATATTCTCCGCTTCAATCTGGAGAAGGAAGGGTATACCGTAACCACCGCCTATGACGGCGAATCCGGTCTGGAGAAAGCCCTCAGCGGGCCGGACCTGATTTTGCTGGACGTAATGCTGCCCCGGATGAACGGCTTTGATGTGTGCCGGACCTTGCGGGAAAAAGGCAGCAGCGTCCCCGTCATTATCCTCACCGCCCGTGAGGAGGAGGCTGACAAGGTTCTGGGCCTGGAGATCGGCGCCGACGATTACATAACCAAGCCCTTCTCCATGCGGGAACTGATGGCCCGGGTAAAGGCCAACATCCGCCGCACTGCCATGCAGCAGACCGGCTCTGCCGAGGCTGCCATGTCCGCCGGCGGCGGCCTGACCATCAATCCGGAAAATTACCAGGTCTGCAAGCACGATAAGCCCATCGACCTGACTCAGCGGGAATATGAGCTGCTGACCTTCCTCGCCAGCCATCCTGGCAAGGTCTACTCCCGCACCGACCTTATGGAGCAGGTGTGGAATTACGGCTATGTGGGCGACGACGTGCGTACCGTGGATGTCACAGTCCGACGCCTGCGGGAAAAAATCGAGGATGACCCCGCCAGGCCCACCCTGATCCTCACCCGCCGCGGCGTTGGCTACTACTTCACCGCCGAGAGCTGATTTCCTCTATCCTTTTGGAAAGGAGCGCGCCTGTATGTTCCGCAGCCTGCACATGAAGCTGGTGCTTATCATGCTGCTGCTCATCACGTCCCTGATGGCTATTGTAGGGGCGTTCCTGATGACCAGCGTTACCGGCTTTTACATCGATGAATTTTACCAGCAGATGGAAAGCGTGTTTGGTGACAGCAGCTCCACCAGCGGCGCTTTTGTCAGCAGCCTCCGGGAGGAAGCTGCTCAGGAGGACGGCGCTCAGAAGCTGCAGAATATGATCGAATCCAGAGCGGGCGATTTGGGCCTCAATTCCCGAACCCGCAACTACTACATCCTGGATGGCCGCACCGGGCAGTACCTTACAGGCTCCGAGGACAAGGAGGCCTTTGACCACCTCCAGACCACCCCCAACCTTCTCACCGCCCGCAACAGCATTGCAAGCGGTACCAGTGTGGTGGGCGACCGCAGCGACATCACCGCCGGCTACATGGATGTGGCCATTCCCATCACCGGCGGAGACAACTCTTTTATTATCTATATTTACGATAACCGGGATACCGTCAGTGAGCTTAACAGCCAACTTTTTCTCATCATCGTCCAGGCGCTGCTGGTGGGCCTTCTCATTTCTGTGCTTCTGAGCTTCCTTCTCAGCAAGACCATGATCACTCCTATCGAGCGCCTTACAGAAGGCGCTGAACGGGTGGCCGCCGGGGATTTCAGCAGTACCATTGCCGTGGAATCCACCGACGAGATCGGTATCCTCACCACCACCTTCAACGACATGGCCTCCGTCCTGCAGGATACCCTGGAGGCGGTAGAAAATGAGCGCAATAAGCTGGATACCCTGTTCCTGCACATGACCGACGGCGTGGTGGCCTTTGCCAGTGACGGTTCCATCCTCCACTCCAATCCCGCTGTCAGCCAGATGCTGGGCAAGGAGGTTTCCTTCTATGACTACGACGAACTCTTTGGCCAGCAGTTTCCCTTCCAGCAAGTCATGAGCCTCCAGCGGCCGGACTTTGTTTCCGGGGAGCTTACCGTAGGCGGGCGGATCCTGGAGCTGTACCTGGCCCCCTTCTCCGACGGAGAGGATGGCGGCGTGATGGCGGTGCTCCATGACGTCACTGCCCAGCGGAAAAATGAGGAGATGCGCAAGGAGTTTGTTGCCAATGTCTCCCACGAGCTGCGTACCCCTCTCACCAACGTCCGCAGTTATGCCGAAACCCTGCGGGACAGCGAGGATATCCCCCGGGATATGGAGAACAGTTTCCTGGATATCATCATCAGCGAAACCGACCGCATGACCCATATTGTTCAGGATCTGCTGACCCTCAGCCGTTTGGATTCCGGCCGCGCGGACATGAAAATGGTCCGCTTCCCCTTCCGCGAAGCTATCGACTCCGTGTGCCGGGCAGTGGAACTGGAGGCCAAGCGCCGGGGCCACACCCTGGTGCGCAAGTATGGCGCCGCCCTGCCCATGATCACCGGCGACCGCAGCCGTCTGGAGCAGGTAATGATGAACGTGGTGGGCAACGCCATCAAATACACCCCCGATGGCGGCACTATCGAAGTAGATGCCGGGATCACCGGGCAAAATGTCTGGATGGAAGTCTCTGACAATGGTATCGGCATTCCCAAACAGGACCGGGAGCGGATTTTCGAGCGCTTCTACCGGGTCGACAAGGCCCGCAGCCGGGAAAGCGGCGGCACAGGCCTGGGGCTTTCCATTGCCCGGGAGATTGTCCTGCGTCACAACGGTTCCATCGCCCTGACGGATCACGACGGCCCCGGCACTACCGTACGGATCGTCCTCCCCATCCGCCAGGAGGAGAACGGGGAGGATCACCATGAGTAAACGCACCGTCAACCGCCTGCAGAATCTGGTTCTGGTAGCGCTTTCTCTCAGCGCCCTGTTCCTGCTCTCCCGTATTCCGCTTTTCGGCGGGAAATGGGCCAACCAGGTCCACGCCTTTCTCACATCCCCTGCCGCCGTCCAGGAAGAGCAGAATGCCAATCTGTCCTCCGCTCTGGCCGCCGTTCACATTGTCGTTACCAGCGACAGCGAATATGGCCGGTACAGCCAGCTCTATACCCCCGTGGACAGCGCCCTGTTCCAGCAGGTGGGCCCCCTGTTTCAAGAGGCTCTGGGCTCCGCCAGCGAGGTAGGCGCCACCGCTGACAAAACTCTGCAGGAAGCCCTCAGCACCCCCAGCATCTATATCGACCTGACCATTGAGCTTCCGCTGGAGGCAGTGGCTGCCTGGTTGGGGGAGGAAACACCCTATAACCGCTCTGTCCGCGCTATGGCACTGACCACAGAGGAAAGCGACTCCGCTGTCCTCTACCTGTACAGCGGTGACGGTTCCATCTTCCGCTACTATACCGCACTTCCTCTTTCCGCAGTACAGGATGCGGCCGCCCAATGTGCGCCCAACAGCGGAGCCTTTGGCTTTGAATCCAACTACACTACTCTGGCCCCTTACACGGTTCTTACCACACAGGCTGTCTCTGCTCCTGTTGTCCAGGCTGCGCTGCCCACAGGATATTCCTCCTATAACCTTCTTACTGCCCTGGACTTTAACGCCCACACCGGTTTCCGCTACCAGGAAAGCAGCGGTGCCGAGGTCATCACAGAATCTCCCAGGACCCTGCGTCTGGATCCTGACGGCACGGTCTCTTACAGCGGCAGCGAAGACGCCGCTTCCTCCCTCTATCGTGTCGCTTTCTCCGGCGAGGAACCTACAACGATAGACGCCCTTCAGTCCGGTCTGCATCTGGCCGCCGTTCTCACCGGAAGCACAGGCGCCTCTTCCCTCTATCTCCGGAGCATTGATGCCACGGATACCGGCTGGCAGCTTTCCTTTGGCTATCAGGCCGCGGGGTTTCCCGTCTTTTTCCCTGATGGAGAAGAAGCGCTGACCATCACCATTACCGGACGGACGATTGTTTCCTTTACCTATCGCTGCCGGACGTATACCTCCCTGGAAGAAAATTCTTCCCTTCTTCCGACCACCATGGCAATCGCCATCGCCTCTCTCCACCCTGGAAGTGGGTTATCTCTGGGCTACATTGACAACGGCAACGATACCCTCTCCGCCTTCTGGCTGGAGGGATGACCTTCCCCGCAGAAAGGAGGTGTTCTGTTCTTGGAAACCTATCGGCTGAAAAATATTGCCATTCTGATTCTTCTCCTGCTTAATATCTTTCTTCTCATGCTTCTGGGCTATCAGTATCTTCAATCCAAACAGACTGCCTCCGATACCGCGGAACAGCTGCGGGCCCTGTTTTCTGACAACCAGCTCACTTTGGACAGCTCTGTGGACGTTATGCAAAAAGGGCTCAGTCCCATGCGCCTGACCCGGAATACCACCGCTGAGGCCTCCATGGCTGCCGCTCTCCTGGGGGACGACTGGGAAAGCGTCAGCCAGGGCGGCGGTATTTACAGCTACGCCTCCCCTGCCGGGGAGCTCCAGTTCCGATCCGGCGGTAGTTTTGACGGCACCGGGCTCTCCCTTCCGGTGGACGATGCTGCCGCCTTTGCTCGCTCCTTCTGCGAAACATTCAGCTACAAGGATATTGCCATCCACACCTCAGGCAATACCACTACTGTCACCGGTACGCAATACATAGCCGGTGTTCCCATCCGCTACTGCGGTATTACCATGACCTTTCAGGGAGGATATCTTATCGCTGTCAGCGGCTCCCATATCAGTCTGGAGAACGGACAGTTGGAAGACAGCGATCAGCTCACCTGCGCCAGCGCTCTGGTCCGTTTTCTGGATTATCGCAGCAGTGCCGGCATTATATGCAGCCGCATCACCGCTGTCAGCTGTATCTACTCCCTCCAGGGCACGTCCTCTTCCCTTCGCCTGGCCCCCCTCTGGCTGGTGGAAACCGATACCTATAATTACCTCATTGACGCTTCCTCCGGGGAGATTTCCCGCGCATAGCCCGGATGCCGTTTGGCAAAAGGCCGTGCCCAGGTTTCTCCCCGGATTTTTCTGCGTTTTGATGAACATAAAAAGTGGAAATATTAAATCTTTATGAAATTATTTCCCTTCCCCCCATTGATTTTATGGGAAAACCTGTTATACTATGTATTATCTATGATTATGTCTACTGATTACCGCTTCTTGCCGGTATGAAGTGTTGGCGCCTGGGTAAACTGTACTTACAGGCTTATAAAAAACAATACTACACAATGAGGTGCAGATCTTTGACCAAGTATATTGTCGAGGGCGGTCGTCCCTTGTTTGGAGAAATCCATATCAGCGGCGCCAAAAATGCTGCCGTTGCCATTATTCCCGCTGCCCTGATGGTCAGCGGCCCCTGCCGCATTGAAAACATTCCCCAGATCAGCGATGTTCATCTGCTGCTGGGGATTTTGCAGGATTTGGGCGCTACGGTGCGCTATATCAATCCCCACACCGTAGAAATTAACTCCGCCAAGCTCCGCAACAACCGCGTTCCTTACGAATCTGCCCGCCGCTGCCGCGCCTCTTACTACATGCTGGGCGCACTGTTGGGCCGGTTCGGCTTGGCCGACGTAGCTCTTCCCGGCGGCTGTGATTTTGGCGGCACCCGTCCTATTGATCAGCACCTCAAGGGCTTCCGGGCTCTGGGCGCCCATGTAGAGACCCAGAGCGGCTTTGTTACCGCTGAGGCCACGGAAGGCCGTCTGCGGGGAACCAACATTTTCTTTGACAAAGTCTCCGTAGGCGCCACCATCAACATCATGCTGGCTGCCGCTTTGGCCGACGGCATGACGGTTCTGGAAAATGTGGCTAAGGAGCCTCACATCGTGGACGTGGCCAACTTCCTCAACTCCATGGGCGCCAACATTATGGGCGCCGGTACCGACGTCATTAAGATCCGGGGTGTCAAGCAGCTCTACGGCGGCACCTATTCCATCATCCCCGACCAGATCGAGGCGGGCACCTATATGGCTGCCGTGGCTGCCTGCGGCGGTGAAGTGAAGATCTGCAACATCATCCCCAAGCATATGGACTGCATCACCGCCAAGCTCTGCGAGATGGGCGTGGATGTTCAGGAAGTGGATGACAGCCTTTTGGTCAGCCGCATCGGGCCCCTGGTTCGTACCAACATCAAGACCATGCCCTATCCTGGCTTCCCCACCGATATGCAGCCCCAGGTGGCTGCCGCTCTGTGCCTGGCCCAGGGTACCAGCATCATTACCGACAGCGTATGGAGCAGCCGCTTCCGCTATACCGACGAGTTCAAGCGGATGGGCGCTCAGATCCAGGTGGATGGCAACCTTGCCATTATCGAGGGCGTAGAGCGCCTTACTGGCGCCCAACTGGAAGCCTGCGACCTGCGGGCCGGCGCAGCTATGCTCATCGCCGCCCTTGCTGCCCATGGGATTAGCGAGATCACCAATGTGCAGTATATCGAGCGTGGCTATGAGGACGTCATCGGTAAGATCCGCGGCATCGGCGGCAATATCCGCGCCGTGGAGGAACCGGAGGAGGACGCCGCTGTCAGCAGCGTAAGCTGACCTTTTTCATACCGCATCCGTTTCAGCCCGATAACGGCAGCGTTATCGGGCTGTTTTACTTCTATCCCTGGAGGCTTCTATGACCTGTTTTCGCACCTTTGCCAGCGGCTCCTCAGGAAACGCCGCCCTTCTTTCCTGTGGGAACACCCACCTGCTCATCGACATGGGTATCTCCTGCCGGCGAATCTGCCGGGCGCTGGCAGAGCAGGGCCTTACTCCCGAGGATCTTTCCGCCATACTCATCACCCATGAGCATACCGACCATATCAGTGGCCTTGCCACCTACATAAAAAAATACCACACGCCTATCCTCTGTACCCCCGGCACTGCCCGGCAGCTTCAATACCGCCTGGCAGGCATCGCCCTGTTGCTCCGGCCCCTGTCTATGGGGGAACGGGTATCCTGGGAGGAGGTAGAAATCACCCCCCTCCCTACCAGCCACGACTGCCGGGAAAGCGCCGCCTACCGGGTGGACACCCCCGACGGTACCCTGGGCTATCTTACCGACACCGGCCTTGTGGAAGAAGAAACCCGGCAGGGCCTTCTGGGTTCGGATCTGCTGGTGCTGGAAAGCAACCACGACGTGGACATGCTCCTGGGCGGACCCTATCCCTACCCTCTCAAGCGCCGGGTGCTGGGCAACGAGGGTCATCTGAGCAACGCTGACGCTGCCCGGTTTGCCTCGGAAAGTGCTCAGGCGGGCACCCGTTCCATTATCCTGGCCCATCTCAGCGCGGAAAATAACACCCCCCAGCTGGCCCTGGATACGGTGCGGCAGCAGCTGGACCTGGCTGGTTACACCGGCCAGCTGACAGTGGCTCCCCGGTGTGAGCCGGGAAATATCCATATTTTGGAGGGTGTGCCATGCAGAAGGTAACCATACTGTGCGTGGGAAAGCTGAAGGAAAAGTTTTACCTGGATGCTGCTGCGGAATATGGTAAGCGGCTCCAGCGCCACTGCCGTCTGGAGATCCTGGAGCTTCCGGAGCAGCGTCTGCCGGAGTCTCCCGTCCAAGGGGAAATCGATGCCGCCCTGGAAAAAGAAGCTGCTGCCATCCGGGAAAAGCTGCCTAAGGGCTGCGCTCTGGTAGCCATGTGCATCGAGGGGCAGCTCCTCTCCAGCGAAGACCTCTCCCGCCGCCTGATGCGCTTCTCCCTGGAGGGAAAAAGCCATTTGATGTTCCTGATCGGCGGCAGCTTTGGCCTCCACGCCTCCCTGAAGGCCCAGGCCGACCTGCGGCTGAGCATGTCCCCCATGACCTTTCCACACCATCTGGCCCGGGTCATGCTCCTGGAACAGCTCTACCGCGCCTACCAGATCCAGGAGGGCACCAGATACCACAAATAGATATCCTTTGGAAAAAAGCCGTGGTTTTCGCGGCTTTTTCTTTTTTTTACTTGAAGCACAGGCAAAGAATTGCTACAATAACCCTATACATAGTACTTCTCCCGCGCCTGGCGCGATTCCAAAAAAACAGGAGGAAAAGAAAACGATGGACTATATGCAGGAATATCAGAAGTGGCTCTCCAGCGGGGTGCTTACCCCTGAGCAGACGGCAGAGCTGGAAGCCATCGCCAACGATCCCAAGGAAATCGAGAGCCGTTTCTACGGGCCTCTGGAATTTGGCACCGCCGGTCTGCGGGGTACCATGAAGATGGGCCTCCATCAGATGAACGTCTACGTCATCCGCCACGCCACCCAGGGCTTCGCCAACGTGATCTGCGCCGAGGGCGAGGAGGCCAAGCGCCGGGGTGTTGCCATCGCTATGGACTGCCGCCTCAACGGCATGGACTTTGCCCGGGCCGCCGCCGAGGTGTGCGCCGCCAACGGCATCCATGTCCGCATTTTCGATTCCCTGCGCCCCACCCCGGAGCTGAGTTTCGCCGTGCGCTACTACAACTGCCAGGCAGGTATCAACGTCACCGCCAGCCACACCCCCAAGGAGTACAACGGCTACAAGGTCTACTGGGAGGACGGTGCCCAGCTGCCTCCCCACCACGCCGCCGCCATTGCCGCCGAGCTGGAGAAGATCGACATCTTTACCGGCATCCGCCGCATGGACTATGACGATGCGGTAAAGGCCGGCCTTATTGAGGTCATCGGTGAGGAGACCGACGAGGCCTTCCTCAAGGAGGTTATGGCCATGGTCACCGATCCCCAGGCCATCCCCGCCGTGGCGGACAGCTTCAAGCTGGTCTACACCCCCTTCCACGGCTGCGGCTACAAGCTGGTGCCCGAGGCCCTGCGCCGGGCAGGCATCAAGCACCTGCTCTGCGTCCCTGAGCAGATGGTCATCGACGGCAACTTCCCCACCGTGGTCTCCCCCAACCCGGAGAACCCCGAGGGCTTCTACCTGGCGGTGGATCTGGCCAAGAAAAACGACGTGGACTTCATCGTGGGCACTGATCCGGACAGCGACCGGGTGGGCATCATGGTCCGTGACAAGGACGGCGAGTACAAGGTCATTACCGGCAACCAGACCGGTGTGCTGCTGCTGGACTACCTGCTGGGCGCCCTCAAGCGCACCGGCAAGCTGCCTGCCAACGCTGTGGCCCTCAAGACCATTGTTACCACCGAGATGGCCCGTGCCGTGGCGGAGAGCTACGGTGTCAAGTGCTTCGATACCTTCACCGGCTTTAAGTTCATGGCTGAAAAGAAGAATGCCCTGGAGGCTACCGGTGAGGGCAAGGTGGTATTCTCCTATGAGGAGAGCTATGGCTACATGGTGGGCGACTATGTCCGGGACAAGGATGCTGTCACCGCCTCCCTGCTCCTCACCGAGATGGCCGCTCACTACGCCGCCAAGGGTATGACCGTGCTGGACGCCCTCCAGGCCCTCTACGAGAAGCACGGCTGCTACGGCGAAAAGACCTTCAACCTGGTGATGCCCGGCCTGGACGGCCTCAGCGACATGGCAAAGCTCATGAAGTCCCTGCGGGAGACTCCCCCTGCCGAGATCGCCGGCGTCAAGGTAGCCCAGTTCAAGGATTACAGCGACGGCAGCGTAGTGGACTGCGCTACCGGCGCCAAGTCCGCCATGGAGCTCTCCGGCTCCAACGTGCTGCGCTTTGAGATGGCCGACGGCACCAGCATTATCGTCCGTCCCTCCGGCACCGAGCCCAAGATCAAGGTCTACATCCTCACCAAGGGCGACAGCTTTGCCCAGAAGGATGAGAATCTGGCCAAGTACGGCGCCTGGGTGGATACCCTGAAGAAGTAAACAGGTAAGAACAACAGGGGCAGGACAGGCTAGGCCTGTCCCGCCCTTTCACCAAAGGAAACATCCGAGGTTATCTATGGAAAACTATAACGAAAGATTGGAACAGCTCCGGGAAAAAATGGCCCGGCGCCGGCGGCTGAACGCCGAGGTCAGCACCCTGGAGGAACGCCGCGCCTCTCTGGCCCAGCGGGTCCAACAGCTCAAGGAGGAGACCTACAAAGAGCAGCTGGACGTGGATCAACTGGAAAATTTCAGCGCCGCCAAGCTCTTCTACCAGATCGTGGGCAAGCTGGATGAACGGCTGGAAAAGGAGCAGGCGGAGCTATATGCCGTCGCCCTCCGCTATGACTCCGCCCGCCAGGAGCTCCAGTCGGTAGAATCAGAACTTGACAGCCGCAGGCGGGAGCTGTCCCTCCTGGAGGGCTGCGAAAGGGAGTATGAGCGGCTGCTGGCGGAAAAGGCCCGGGTCCTCCGTGAGGATCCTAACTCCCCCTCTGCTCGCCGGCTGCTGGCTTTGGAGGAACGGCAGGCCCAGCTTTCCGCCCGGGAAAAAGAACTCAATGAGGCCATCCGGGCAGGCTACGACGCTCTCTCAGACATCGGCACCATTGAGGAGTCCCTGTCCTCAGCAGAGGGCTGGGGCACCTGGGACGTATTCGGCGGCGGCCTTATCAGCGATATGGCAAAATACTCCCATCTGGATGAAGCCCAGCGGCAGATCAACACCCTCCAGCGCTCCCTGTCCCGGTTCCGGACAGAGCTGGCGGACGTGGACATTCGCATGGACATCCAGATCGAGGTGGACAGCTTTCTTCGCTTTGCCGATTACTTCTTCGACAACATCTTCACCGACTGGGCAGTGCTGGACCGCATCCGCAACACCCAGTCCCAGATTCAGCAGGTAGACGGCTCTGTTCGCACCATTGTCAGCCGCCTGGAACGCAACCTGGAGCAGTGCCGGCAGGACATCCAGCAGACCGCCCAGGAGAGGAAGGACTTTTTGGTCAACGCCTGAGGTCCCTTACCTCCTCCATACAGCGCAAAACCGCCGCACCATTTATAGGTACGGCGGTCTCTTTTATGCAAGCATATTTCCCGAAGGATCAGCGGGATCAGACGGTAACCTCTTCTCCCCGGGGGCGGGCGTTGGCCAGCATCAGCTTCAGGCGGTTCTCCTGGTTGACCC
>JAGHHM010000062.1 GCA_017887695.1 Oscillospiraceae bacterium
AATCGTCCACTCCTGCACCACCTTTCCAAACTTCTGTCGTATAGTATACTCACTTTTCCCGGATCTGTAAAGAGAAAAAGCGGGAATGTTACAGAGATGTAATATTCGACAAATTAATCCTGATGCGGCTACAACCCGTTGGGGCCCAGTTAATTGATGGGTTCATACGCCTGTATTGTGCAACAATCTGCAACAAACTAGGCTTTTTAATTTGCTGCCACAACTAAATTTGGCCCCGAGAAGAGGGAATTTACTTTTGCTGCCGTACTAACGGAACGAGCGTTTTTTGAGTAGTGTAGGTACACATTCATCGTCATATTCGGGGAGCTGTGACCCAAGAGGTACTGCACTTCCTTGAGGTCCAGACCTGCCTCAAAGCAGAGCGTGGCATACGTGTGCCGCAACAGATGCGGGTGAACGTAAAACGGAACCGTATACGGGGACTTTCTCGAGGCGGGGTTACCCTTTGCGTTCACCGCGCACATTCGCTCCAATCGGGGCGTGATCTTGCGAAGAAGGTACTGGTCGGTTACGTCAAACACATACGCTTCCGCTCCCTTTGCCTGCGCAACCTCGTTAAGTCTAGCCAATAGTGCGGGTGGAGCTGGAACTGTTCTCCGGGAGGCCACCGTTTTCAGAGGGCTAGTGTAACCTGTCCGGTCCTTCCTTGCGGTGTATTGCTCCAAGACAGTAACCGTACCCTTATCAAAATCTACATTCTTTAAATTGAGCCCTAATGCTTCAGACTCCCGGAGACCCGCATAACCGCACAAAAGCACAAATGTGTAGAGCTCAACGTCCCGCCTCGCTAGAATCTGGGATAGAAGCAAATTAAGCTGATCGCGGGTAAGCGGTTCACGTTCCCGCGCCGGGGGCCCGCCAGCGGCAACGCTGGAGGTTACCGGATTTCTTGCGATTATGCCGTTTTCTACCGCACAAGTGAAAAGCTCCTTCATGCGGGTCCTTATGACTTTCTGCGTGTTTTTAGCTTTCCCCCGTGCCTCCATCATCACTCTGGCGCAGTCCGCAGGCCGAACGTCCCGCACTTTCATAGCGCCGATAATCGGTAGAATGTGTAGGTTCATGGTGAGTAGGATCGCATCGACAGATTGCGGCCTGATCTTTGGCCTCTTGTAGGTATCCACCCACATCTGAGCAAACTCTACAACAGTTGTGTTGTCGTTAATGTTGACCCCCATGCCGAGATCGGCTTGGGCCTGACGAACTTTTCGTTCTAATTCCTCTCTGGTTTTTCCTCTAATGTACTTCCGGCTGCCGTCGGGACAGCGGAGAGCTTTCGTAAAATACTTCGCCACTGCTTTTTCCTCCCTTTTGTTCGGTTTAGCCGGGTTCACGGGTTCACGGGTTCACGGGTTCACGGGTTTTGGGGCCTCACAGGCGGGACAAAACCTCGGACAGCTATCGCAGCCATTCGCCTGGGCAAACCACGGGCCTGTGGGATTACGCTTATTATTAGAACAGTATGCGCACCGATTCACCCCCTCTGCGTACTGCAAGTTCTCCTGATATATTCGATCTATCGGGCAATCCCGATAATTCAGAGCGACGAAACAGGTGGACTCGGTGTTGTACGGGCACCCGTTGTCGCAGAACCTACCGTTCATGTCAAAAATCACTACCCTTCCGTCTGTTTGTTCTTGCCTGTTTTCCGTTCTCGTCGAATTTCGAGGTAAACCTGTGTATGATATCCTGCTCCTCCCGCAAGCATTGCGCTAAAACAGCACCCCGGATAACGGACAAAAAGCTATCCGGGATTCCGTAGTAAGCGCCAGCAACCCCTCCGGTTATAGCGGCCACAGTGTCGCTGTCTCCGCCTAGAGAAATGGCGTTTCTGATGGCGTCCTCAAAGCTGTACGATTCCAGGAACGCTTTTAGAGCAGGGGGCACAGTTCCCTGACAGGTCTCGTTGAACTTGTACATGGGACGAATGGCGTTTAATGTAAATCGCATATCATACCCATGCTTTTTGATGTACCTGCTGATCTCATGTCTCGTTGCTCCGGTTTTGGCAAGGTACACGCATCCTGCTGTTACGACGGCTCCGCGTATACCCTCCCGGTGGTCATGAGACGGGAGGGCGGACAGGCGACCTAACAGCTCAGCCTCTTCCAGAGACTCTGCAACCATGCCGCAGGGAGACGCTCGCATAGCGGATCCGTTACCGCAGCTTTTGTACGGGTGCTGCGTCTTCGCAAACAACCACTTGCTGAACCGCCCACCATATCCGGCATCCGGGTATGTGCGTCCAATACGCACCATCTCAAAGGTAAGATCTTCCACAAACGCTTCCTCGCTCCTGTGCTCTGGCCAGTTCATGCACGCCTGAGCAACCGCCACGGTCATGTAGCTGTCATCCGTTAGAAAGCACCTTTTGTGGAAAAAAGGAAACTCCTTCGTCTTAATGTTGCGCCATTCATAGATTGAGCCAACAAAGTCCCCAATCATTGCTCCGTACATTCTCATCATCCTTTCCGTGATTTCTGGGTGGGTTCCTACTTCCATTATACGAAAAATCACGGTATGCCCGCGTCAAGGTGGAGACTCTATATACACAGTATATAGAGTTCTACCTTGACGCGGGAGCGCGCACGCGCGCGTACGTGGATGTTATGTGATACAGCGGAAACTTACCCTTGACATAATAGAACGTATGTTCTATTATTAGCTCGCGGGATTTCGCTGGAAAGGGTATGTATGCGTGAGAGAATTATTGATTTGTTGAAAGAGCTTGATGAACGGAAACTGAGAATAGCATACTTCTTTATCTTAGCGCTTATCAGAAAGGACTGAGCCGTAAGGTTCAGTCCTTTTTCTTTTTATCCGCGATGTCGTTAACCAGACTTTCCAGCACATCCCATCCACGATCATCTAATTTTGCGAGCGCGGACACGAATCTTTTTTTAAATGTATCGCCCGCGTCCGCGAGAATATCACCGACCAAAGAGGATATTTCCTCGTCTGGGCTCATTTCCACGAACATATCGCCTACCCCATCGCGCAGCCAAGTTTCGCTTACATGAAACACGCGACAGATATCTGAGATAGTTCTATCGCTCGGCACGCCGTCCCTCACAAGTTTCGACACGTATTGCTGAGATACCTTTAGCTTTTCCCCGAAGGCTGTCTTAGAAAGGCCGGACGCGGTGACTACCTCAGAGATTCTTTCGTTTATACTGCTCATTTTGTCACCTCTTTTCCTTTTCAATTAAAACACGCCTGAAAGGTTTTGTCAAGAAAATTACAACTGAGTTGTGGAAAAGTGTTGACAACACCATTTGGTTGTGATAAAGTACAACTGGGAAGTGATTCGGGGCGACTTATTACAGGGCTTGCAGTATTCGATTCATGACAAGCTCCCACACGGCGTACGCGAGAGCCAGATACGCGGATACCCCAATCATAATCAGTACAACGTGAATGACCGCGCTTGTGGTATCTACGTCTTTCTGTGTTATCCGTCGCCTTGGCTCGAAGGATCCTCTCCAGGAATCCTGGAGTACGTTTAGGAGCGTCGCATATATGCTGCGGCATACATACGCGAACCCTACGGCAAAAGCGGCCAGATATACGCCGATAGCAGCCATGGATAGAATACCATTCACCACCTACACCCCCTCTCCTGTATGCTCCGTCACTCCCCCATAGTACCACACACCCCATTCCACATGCAACCGGAGGAGGTGATTCTATTGACAGCGAGGCAGGAAAAGATTTTGGAGACCCTGACGAGGTTGGTCCCATGCCTGAATGACTGGGAGCAGGAGCGCCTCCTTTCTTTCATTGAGGGAATGGCGGCGGTAGCCCAGCTTGGTACCAGAGATGAAGCCGAGAAGCCGAAATAATCTTATTGAGGAGAAGTGAACTGATGAGAAACCGTGACCCGGTTCCCCAGCGCACAGATTACAGAACACTCCCGAAAGGGGGTGATCTTGATGGAAGGGGCCAACATTGCATACTACACTCCTGAATCACTGGCAACCAAGTGGGGGTGCAGCAAATTCACCGTGTATGAACTTCTCCGAAAAGGAGCCCTGCGGGGGTTTAAGTTGGGGAGAGACTGGCGCATCACGGACGACGCAAGAATTGCCTATGAGCAGGACCCAACAAATTCTACCGCCAGCGTGTATAACCGAAAGCCGGCAGCCCGTAAAACCGATATGAGGATACTCCACGTTGACCACGGAGCAACAGTCCAGGCTGTGGAATATCCCCGAAATCAGAAATGTTCGAGAGGAGAAGTTCACAAAAACTATTGCGCTCCCCGGTAGAGCTGGAATTCGAGACAGCGCATATGAGACGTTAATGGGGCGAGGGGCCTGGGACGGGACCGGGTACGGGGCCCCGGTGAGGCGAGACCGTAGGGCGGATATCGTGATCGGATTGCCAGGCTCTGGCAAGAGTAGTACGGCGGTGAATCCCCTCTCCCAAAAACACGGCTCCCGCGTGATCGACAGCGATATGGCCAAAGAGCTTTTGCCGGAATACGACAACGGTCGGGGCGCGAAAATGGTCCATGAAGAGAGTTCTGCCGTAAGAGACCGGGTATACGATGAAACGGTAGCTCGCGGGGAGAATTTCGTTCTCGCAACTGTCGGGGCGGACATCGGTAAGATTGAAGGTTACATTGACGGTCTGCACGACGCCGGGTATACTGTTGGTCTGCACTACGTCGATGTTACCCCGAAGCAGGCTGCGCAGCGAATGCTTTCCCGCTTTTTGCCGGATGGTACCCCCTCCGGCAGATATACACCGCCCGATGTATTGCTAAGCGCGGGTAATTTTCCGCAGGACACATATAACAGACTTTTGACGAGAGGAGTTGCAGATGAGTACCAAAAGTACGACAACCGAAACACCCGAGCAGAAGATCGAGTCTCTCCGGAAAGTGATCGCGAACCTGGAGGATTCTCTGAACGCGCTGCGGATGTACGACCGGGAGAACGAGGCGCTGGTGGTATGGCCCGGGGAGGAGGATATGACGGAAGAGCAACTGGAGAAACACTGGACGTTCCTCCGAGATCTGTACAGCCGGGAGCTGGAGAAAACTCTGTCAGAGCAAGATCAACTGACAAGAGCTATGACAGATACGCCCCAGATGAGCCCCTTTTCGGACTAGAAGGGGGTATAACCAGAAAGGAACTGTCCCGGATTAACGGCCTGAAGTCGTTCCAGAAATGGTTTAAAGACGGAAATGGGGAGCTTCGAGACAGCAAAACCGGGCTTCCTGTTGTGGTGTTTCATGGAACCTCTACGGCGGGGTACACGAGATTCATCGAGCAGGCGAGTGGAGAACCCGGCTTTTGGTTTGCCGGGCATCCCAATACGTCCGCGTCTCCGTATTACTTAAACACAGAGGATCCTGATGCGAGGAGAAGGGCGTTTATCCCGGAGGCGTTGAAAACTTGGGATCAGGCAGACGAGTATGTGTTCCGCGTGTTCCCGAATCTCGAACTTTCCCAGGAAGTGGATGAATCTGGCAATGATGTATTCGTAGTGTACGACGCAGATGATGGGGCGTATCTGGGGGAGTATACCGCAGACGACACTGGCTTGAAGAAGTTCGATAGGGAGCTCCAGGATTTGTCCGCGATGGCGTGGGAGAAGCAGAATTTTGACGGTATTCCCTGCTTAACAGTATGATCCACTCAGCTACCTACGCCAATATGAGTGACGCGGAACGAGCGGAAGCTGTTGCCTATGCCTACGAGTACGCATCCGATTTGGCGAAGGTTCACACAACAAGTGCGTACTCTCCCTCGTCAAAATGGGTGGAAAAGCTCTACGACTATGAGCAAAGTGGGGGAGACGCTGCGGAGTATCTTATGCTACGCGGCATGGCCCAGGTAAGCGGAAAGAGCCTAACAGAAACCGTGCTCGACTCGAACATAAGCGGTATCGGAGATACAGAGCGTGCGCAAATCATTTTCTTGGAAACCACGATGCCAGAGTCCTTTACGGACCCCTATACTAAAGGGCATGAGTACGTCCTGGATACAGATCAGCAAAGAGTGTTTTCGGAAACATACCTGGCTGATCTCCAGCGCAGTTTCCTAGAACTGACATCGTCTCAGGAATACGGCGCTGCGGATGTTGCGACCAGGTACGAATTGGTCAAAGACATGAAAGCGGATGTAAACGCTAGGACAAAGAGGGAGATTTCAAACTGGCTGTACAGCCAGGGGATCTCCCCGACGAAGAAGCCATAAGCACGAAAGCGCCGACCCAGAGAATCCGGGTCGGCGCTTTTTCTTTTGCAACAGAATGCAACAGCTTTCTCCTTTTAGTACCCAATTTTACTGCTTTTTGCCACAGCATATGCGGCGACTTTTGATTAAAAAATATCCCGCAAACCACTGCGGCACAATGGTTTGCGGGATCGAAAGCGGAAGTACATGAGGGTGTGCTTATTTATTCGACAAATTAATCCTGATGCGTCGCAGAAGCAGGTAGGCTGCCGGGCAGAGGACAGTCCAGGGTACCATGGGCCAGATGAACTGGCCGAAGCGCAGGTAGCGGTCTGATACGGTGTCAGTGGTGAGGATCTGCTGGCTGGAGACAGACCAGCAGGCGCTGCGATCAGCAAGGACCCACAGGGCGGCGGACATCGCCAGAAAAAGCAGCAGAGCCAGCGGGAGGACAGGGTGCTCTTTCCGCCGCAGGGTCAGGCAGCAGACAAGACAGCACAAAACGGTCAAAAGTATATAGATGAGATTTTGATAGCGGTAAAGCAGCTCCGGCAGATACAGTGTGCGGTAGGCTACCCAGAACAGCAGCGGCAGCAGGAACAGGGTGCAGAGCGAGATCTCCCAGGGAGAGATCTGGCCGCCCCAGGACAGTCGGGGCCGCTGGCCTGCGGATAGAGCTCGGATTACCAGATCGGTCAGGGCGGTAAGGAGGGCGGCCGCCAGGGCCCGTCCGGAAGTGAGAAGGATCAGCGGGAGAGTCAGACCAGAGAGAAGGCCGCTGTCGATGGTTGCAAAGAGCAGGTCGCCTGCGGCCAGAGAGCCGGCGTACCACTGTGCCAGGATCAGCTGTGCGACTCCTGCGGTGAGCTGGAAGCAGACAAAGAAATTCATGGCCAGGTTGGCCAGACGAAACCAGCGGCTGTGGTAGGTGTAGCGGTTTTGGAGATACACGCCGTAGGCCATGGCACCCAGATACAGAAGATAGCAGGCCAGCGTGGGGATAAAGAGATCCAGCAGGAAAAACAGCACGCCGCCGCCGATGGCAAAGGCAAAGCTGAGAAGATTCTGCCAGTCGGCGGTATCCAGAGTGCGGATGGGCGGGTCGTCGCACAGCAGTGCGTCCACGGTTACGCCCAGTGCCCGGGCCAGGGGGGCCAGCAGAGCCACGTCCGGATATCCGCCTCCGCTTTCCCAGCGGGAAACGGATTTGTTGGATACGCCAAGCTGGTCGGCCAGCTCCTGCTGAGTCAGGTTTTTGGCTTTGCGGAAACGCTTGAGCCGTTCGGCAAATTCCATCTCGGTCATAAAGGGGTCCTCCTTTTTGAGGGAAAATAGAGGAGACAGGCCTGTTTCCATGGACTCAGTATAGCGGAAAAACCCTCTCATGAACACCCCACGGTCCTGGAATTTTATCCCGGGAAGCGGGAACAGTAAAAAATCAGCCTCTGTCAGGGAAGATTACCCCGACAGAGGCTGATGAATTTATAGCTGGTAAAGCTGCGTTTGCAGAGCAGCTGGGATCAGCGCAGCACCGCCCCCAGCTCCTTCTCCAGAGTTTCCAGGATGCTCTTTACATCCGCATCGGCCTCTTCACTGGTGAGGGAGCGGTCGTCGGAGCGGAGCACCAGGTTGAAGGCCACGGACTTCTTGCCATCGGGAATACCCTTGCCCTGGTAAATATCAAAGAGAGTGACCTCCTTGAGCAGGCCCTTTGCGCCCTTGCGGATTGCTTCCTCCAGAGCACCCACGGTGACTGCCTCGTCGCACACCACGGCGATGTCCCGGGTGACGGAGGGGAACTTGGGCAGGGGAACATACTCGGGATCAGGACCCTTGGCGTGCAGCAGCTGCGTGAAATCCAGTTCAGCACAGTAAAACTCGGCATCCACACCATAGTTCTGCGCCACCAGAGGATGGATCTGACCCAGTACGCCCAGGCGGCGGCCCCCAGCGTATACATCGGCGCAGCGGCCGGGGTGATAGGAGGGGTTGTTCTGGCAGGGCTTCTCAAAGCGGATGTCCTCGGCCCGGATATCATTCAGGATAGCCTCCACAGCCCCCTTCAGGGTGAAGAAATCCATATCTTCACCATAGGCGCCCATAGAAAGGACCTTATTTTCCACAGCCAGGCCGTCGTTGCCGCCCTCCTGGTAAGTGCGTCCCACCTCGTAGAGCCGGGCGCTCTGATTGCGGTAGTTATAGTTCCGGGTGAGGATCTCCAGCATGGAGGGAAGGATAGTGGTACGCATGATGGAGGTGTCCTCTCCCAGGGGGTTGAGGATCTTGAAGGACTGGCGGCGGGGATCGTCCGCGCTCCAGCGGATCTTGTCGTAGCAGGTGGGGGAGATGAAGGAGTAGGTGATGATCTCATCATAGCCGAGGCTACGGCACATGGCTCCCAGCTGCCGTTCCAGCTTCTCCTCGGTGGAGTAGCCGCCCAGGGTGGTCTGGCCCCGCATGAGGGTGGTGGGGATGTTGTTGTAGCCGTGGAAACGGGCAACCTCCTCCGCAAGGTCCGCCATGCCGATGACGTCGCCGCGCCAGGAGGGAACGGTGACCTGATCGCCCTCCACGGTGAAGCCCAGCTTCCGCAGGATCTCCACCATTTCCTGCTCCGGAATGTCCGTTCCGAGGAGGCCGTTGATGCGATCCGGCTCCAGCTTCAGGATCCGGGGCTGGGGAACGTGGTTGAGGATGTCGATAACGCCGTCCACCACCTCTCCGGCGCCCAGCAGCTCCACCAGCTCACAGGCGCGGTTTACGGCAGGAAGGGTGTTGAGGGGATCCAGGCCCTTTTCAAACTTGGCGCTGGCCTCGGTACGCATACCCAGAGCCAGGGCCGCCTTGCGGATGCAGGTGCCGTCAAAGTTGGCGGACTCAAAGACCACATCCACGGTGTCGTCCACGATCTCGCTGTTCTCGCCGCCCATGATGCCCGCCAGGCCCACAGCCCGGGTATCGTCGGCGATGACAAGCATGTTGTGGGTGAGCTTGCGGACATTGCCGTCCAGGGTGGTGAGCTCCTCGCCGTCGGCGGCCCGGCGCACAATGATCTTGCCGCCCTTAACATAGCGGTAGTCGAAAGCGTGCATGGGCTGGCCATATTCCAGCATAACATAGTTTGTGATGTCCACAATGTTGTTGATGGGCCGCACACCCATGCTCCGCAGCCGTTCCCGCATCCACTTGGGGGAGGGAGCAATCTTCACATTGCGGACCATCCGGGCGGTGTACCGGGGGCAAAGCTCCGGATCCGGGGTCTCCACATCCAGAAGCTCCACCAGGGAGCCCTCCGCACCGCCCTTTACCACCGGCTCGTGGAGCCGCAGTTCCTGGTCGAAGGTGGCGGCAGCTTCCCGGGCCAGGCCGATGACGCTGAGGCAGTCGGGACGATTGGGGGTGATCTCAAATTCTACTACATGGTCGTCGGCGTTGATGATGGGCTTGATGTTGTCCCCGGGGGCGATGCCCTCCTCCCGCAGCACGAAGATGCCGTCGGGGATGCAGTGGGGGAACTCGGCCTGCTGGGCGTGGAGGTCGCTGAGGGTGCAGTAGCTGTTTGTCTTTGTATTAAAGGCCACCATGTCGCCTACGTGGAGATTGGGGCAGCAGGTGTCGGGGCATACGGTGCCCTCCGCGCCGATGCTGGCACAGGTGTGGAAGGTGCCGTCTCCCAGGGGCATGACCTCCAGCATTTCAGCCGCTACAACGGGGCCGTAGACCTTGTCGCCCGGCTGGATGTCGGCGGGGATGGAGGGCTTGTCCTTGTCCAGGGGGTGGTAGTCACCCAGAATGGCAGCGGGGGTGATGACGGCATAGGGGAAGTCCCGCTCATCCAGGCCCAACTCGGAAAGGCCGCAGAACATGCCGTTGGATACTACGCCCCGCAGCTTGCCCTTTTCGATCTTCTTGCCGCCGGGCAGAGTGGACTTGTGCAGGGCCACGGGCATCAGGTCGCCGGGGTGGATGTTCCAGGCGCCGGTGACGATCTGGATGGGCTCAGCCTGGCCCACCTCCACCTGGCACACCCACATATGATCGGAGTCAGGGTGGCGCTCCATGGACAGCAGCCTGCCCACCACTACATTGGAGATTTCCGCACCCAGGTCCTCGGTGGTCTCCACCTTGGAGCCGGAGAGGGTCATGGCCTCCGCGAATTCTTTATCATTGGCAGTGACGGTAACAAACTCATTCAGCCATTTTCTGCTCAAATTCATTGTTCGATTCCCCCTCTCTTAAAATTGCTCCAGGAAGCGTACGTCGTTTTCGAAGATCAGCCGCAGGTCGGCGATCTTGAAGCGGCGCATAGCGGTGCGCTCCAGGCCGATACCAAAGGCCCAGCCGCTGTACACATTGGGGTCAATGCCGCTCATCTCCAGCACATGGGGATGGATCATTCCGGCGCCCAGCAGCTCGATCCAACCCTCGCCCTTGCAGGTGGGGCAGCCTACACCGCCGCACTTGTGGCACTGGACGTCCATTTCACAGGAGGGCTCGGTGAAGGGAAAGTGGTGGGGACGGAAGCGGGTCTTGGTTCCCTTGCCGTAGAGCTGCTCCACCACGGTGTTGAGGGTACCCTTCAGATCGGCCATGGTGACATTCTTGTCGATGACCATGCCTTCCACCTGGTGGAACATGGGAGAGTGAGTGGCATCCACCTCGTCCTTGCGGTACACCCGGCCGGGGGCGATGATCCGGATAGGCAGGGGCATAGTTTCCATAGCCCGGACCTGCATGGGGCTGGTCTGGCTGCGAAGCATCACCCGGCTGTCGGTATCAAAATAGAAGGTATCGCTCCAATCACGGGAAGGATGGCCTTCCTCCGCGTTGAGCTTATCAAAGTTGTAGGTAGCCAGCTCGATCTCCGGGCCGTCCAGCACGGTAAAGCCCATGCCGATAAAAATTTCCTTGATCTCGTCCAGGGCAATATACATGGGATGACGGTGGCCCAGCTTCACACTCTTGCCGGGGATGGTCACATCCACCGCCTCGTCCTCCAGCCGTTTTTCCAGGGCAGCAGCCTCCAGGGCGGTGCTGCGCTCCTCCAAAGCCTGCTCCAGGGCAGCACGGACCTCATTGGCCAGCTGTCCCATGGCGGGGCGCTCCTCAGGAGAAAGCTTACCCATCATTTTCAATACGGCGGTCAGCTCGCCCTTTTTGCCCAGGTACTGAACCCGGAGGGCGTCCAGCTGGGCGCTGTCCGCCGCCGCGGCGAAGGCAGCCAGGGCCTGGGCGCGGATATTTGCCAGTTGTTCTTTCATGTCCAAAAACTCCTTTTCGGATGTTGATTTGACGGAATACCTCCCGGGCGGCGGCAAAGAAAAAAGCCCTCCGTCCACCTCATGGGGACGAAAGGCAAGCCCTCCGCGGTACCACCCGCATTCGTACACAATCCTGTACGCACTTTTCTCCTGATAACGGCGGAGTGGGCCGTCCCCATCTCTGGGGCCGCTCCCGGGCGAACCAAGCGACACGATCCAGGCAGGCTTTCAGCCGGCGGCCTGCCCTCTCTTAGGACCGCAAACACGCTATTTTCCCGTTCAACGCACTGTAATCAATACTTATATCACAAAAGTGATTCGAAGGCAAGGGGGAAAGAGAGAAAAGAAAGAGAAAATGCGATGAGTACAGCAAGTTCCAAAAGCTTCTTTCAGAAAGAGAGGCAATGCTGCCCGGGGGGAATATGTGTTTTCTGTGCAGAAAATAGGCGACGACTTGGGCAAGGGCGTGGCACGGTGATATTCGTCATAATCACCAAAAAAGCAAAATAATCCGCTGGAAAATAGGGAGTTATTTCCATTCGCTCTTGTGAGAAATGTAGGATTTTGAAAATTCCATCAAAATATCATTGCTTCACAGATTGTTTACATTTATAATAATGGTGACGAGGAAGTCAGGAACTGTGGCGGACTGGCGGAGCCGTCGATCTTATTTTTTAGGAGGAAAAGGCATATGTTGTTTGAGAACCCCCTGATTGCGGCTGACAACACATGGGGCCTTATGGGCGTCCTTTGTGTTTCCGTCGCTCTCTCCATTTGGCTTGAGCAAAAGTACAAGTGGGCCTCCAAGGTTTCAGGCGCCATCATCGCTCTGATCCTGGCTATGATCATGGCCAACATCGGCATCATTCCCATTCACAGCGATCTGTACGACAATGTGGTTTGGGGCATTGTGGTGCCCATGGGTATTCCTCTGCTGCTGCTGCAGTGCAACCTCAAGAGAATCTGGAAGGAAACCGGTCGGATGCTGGCAGTATTCCTGATCGGTGCCGTTGGTACTGTTGCAGGCGCCTTCATCGCCTACTTTGTGGTCAAGGGCCCCTTCGGCAATGACCAGGGCCTGGCTCAGGTAGCGGCCATGATGACCGGTTCCTACATCGGCGGCGGCGTGAACTTTGCTGCCATGGCCAGCCAGTTTGATACGGCGGATACCCTGTCTGCTGCTGCAACTGTGGCGGATAACCTGCTGATGGCTCTGTACTTCTTTGTACTGATTGCCTTTGCCGGTATGCGTTTCTTCCGCAAAAACTTCAAGCACCCCCACATTGACGAGGTGGAGAGCGGTACCGCCAACCGCGACGCTGCCCAGACCCAGGCTGCCGCTTTCTGGAGCCGCAAGGATATCTCCCTGAAGGACATCGCTTTCAACTTTGCGTACAGCATCGTTGTGGTGTGGGTTTCCATGATGATCGGTGGCTTCTTCAAGAGCCTGGTTCCCGCTGATCCCAACCCCTTCATGGACTTTATCGGCAAGTTCCTGGGCAGCGAGTATGTGTGGATTACCACCATCTCTATGATCGTGGCCACCTTCTTTGACAAGCAGGTGGAGAAGATGCACGGCGCTCAGGAGATCGGTACTTACCTCATCTACCTGTTCCTGTTCGTCATCGGTGTTCCCGCCAACATCTACACCGTTGTCACCGAGGCTCCCTGGCTGCTGGCTCTGACCTTCATTATGGTCGTTGTCAACATGCTCTTCTGCTTCGGCGCTGCCAAGATCTTCAAGTTCAACCTGGAGGACGCCATCATCGCCTCCAATGCCAATATCGGTGGCCCCACCACTGCCGCAGGTATGGCTATCTCCCAGGGGTGGTCTGCTCTGGTTGGTCCTGCCATGCTGGTCGGCGTTCTCGGCTATGTTATCGGTAACTATGCCGGTACCTTCGTCGGCATTATCCTTGGTGCCTGATCGTATTACTGTTTACTGTTCCTAAGCATGGGGAACGCCCTGCGGGGCGTTCCCCATTATAGATAGCGGCGATATATTGGGGATCCAGTGCGCATCCACGGTCGGATTCTGGCGAAAAAGCCGGAAAATAATAGGACGAGGACTGACAGCACCTGAATCCCGGGATCAGAAAAGAAAGGAGCGATTTATGAACCAAAGTACCGTATGCGTGCCAAAGGCAAGAGAGCTTCCTGAAGGCTTTGTCTATCTGGATGAGCTGATTGAGGACTGCATCATTGATGCCAAGTACGCCGGAACGGATAACTTTATGGGCCGTCCCGCCGATGGCTATGAGCAGCCCCTGGTTGTAGCCAGCCGTGAGGTGGCGGAGGGTTGTGTCAAGGCAGCGGACATCCTGCGCAAGCAGGGCTACCTGCTGAAGGTTTATGATGCTTACCGGCCCCAGCGAGCGGTGGATGATTTCTGCCGTTGGGGTGAGGATATTAAAGATCAGCGCCGCAAGCCGATCCAGTATCCTAAGATTGAAAAACACCGGATGTTTGACGACGGGTATATTGCCCGCAAGTCTACCCACACCCGGGGCTGTTCTGTGGACCTGACCATCGTGGATATGAATACCCACCAGGAGCTGGATATGGGGTCCATCTTCGATTATATGGATCCCCGCAGCTGGCCGGACAGTCCTGAAGTTACGGAGGAGCAGCGGAAAAACCGCTATATCCTGCGGGATGCCATGATTGCCAGCGGCTTTGTGCCGTTTGAATATGAATGGTGGCACTTCGCAGTGTCCCCCGAGCCTTATCCCGATACTTATTTTGATTTCCCCATCCGCTGACAGGCGGTGTGAAAACCCCCGGCAGCCATAGGGCTGCCGGGGGCTTGTTTGTTTGGCGCAAAGCAGGAGAGGTCAGAAGAAGGTGGGCGTCATAGCCCATACAGAGACACAGTCCTCCTCATCATTATTGAGGTATTTGTGGGGGATCGTACTTTTAAAGTAGATACTGTCCCCTTCGTGGAGACGGTACTCCTTGCCGTCCAAGAGGACGGTCATGGTGCCTTTCAGGACAAAGCCGCACTCCTCCCCTTCATGGGTGACCATCTCGTGAGAATAGGACTCGCCGCCCTTCAGAGTGACCCGGACCAGATCCAAGACATGGCCCAGACGGCTGGAGGTAAAGAGCTCATAGATTCCATGCCCCTGGTCGGTGATCATTTTTTTGTGTTCTCCCCGGCGGGTGATGGTGGCGGTGCGGGAGTCGCTGGTCTCAAAAAAGTAATTGACGTCTGTACCCAATGCCTGGGCAATACGATATAGGTTAACCACGGATGGCACCACCAGATTCCGTTCGATCTGGCTGATAAGCCCGGTGCTGACACCGCTTCGCTCTGCCAGTTCGGTGATGCTCATTCCTTTGGTTTTGCGCAGTTCTTTGAGCCGTGTGCCTATGGAAAATTCCATCCTCTGACACTCCTTCTGACATGATTCCACCATTGAAATCATCTATAAGTTACAGTTTAACCGAAAAGCAGGGGCAGGTCAACCCGTCAGGCGAAAATTTCACGGTCTCCTAACATGGCGCTCCCTCGACAAGAGACGGCGGCTGTGATAGGATAAGCACAAAGAAAGGGGGCGCGCCTATGGAAATGATAACCGCAGAGATAGCGGCCGGCTTGCTTCCACCCCGTCGGGCGAATGGACATAAAGGGGATTTCGGCCGGGTATATGTGGCGGCGGGGGCCATAGGCTATACCGGCGCGCCGGTATATGCCGCCGAGGCAGCTTGCCGCACCGGCAGCGGCCTGGTGTTTGTGGGCGTGCCCCGGGAGGTATATCCCATTGTAGCTGCCCGGTGTGCTACGGCTATGGCTCAGCCTCTTCCGGAAGAGCGGGAGGTTTTGCTGGAGCAGATGAGCCGGTGCGACGCAGCAGTGATTGGGCCGGGCCTGGGACGGTCGCCGCAGGCGGAGGCGCTGACACTCTTTCTCCTGGAAAAGCTGCCTGTTCCAATAATCCTGGACGCTGACGGCATAAACGCGGCTGCGGCGCATATAGATGTGCTGAGAGACCGGCTCTGGCCTACGGTAGTGACGCCCCATGAAGGGGAATTTCTCCGTCTGGGCGGCGATCTGTCCCCTGGCCGGGAAATGGCCGCTCTGGCGATGGCCCGGAAGCTGGGCTGTGTGGTAGTGCTGAAGGGGCCTGGTACGGTGGTGGCCGCGCCTGACGGACGGGTGAGGAACAACACCACCGGCAACTGCGGCATGGCCAAAGGGGGCAGCGGCGACGTTCTTGCCGGGATGATCGCTTCCCTGGTAGGGCAGGGGGCCAGTCCCTTTGACGCCGCCAGCTGTGCCGTGTGGCTCCACGGCCGGGCGGGGGATCTGTGCCGGCGGGATTTGACGGCCTATGCCATGACCCCGCCGGATATGATCGGCCGCCTGGGCGCCGTATTCCGGGAACTGCTGGAAGCCGAAAACGAATAAGGAGGAAGGATCCCGTGCGAAAAGCCCTGCTTTTTGCACCAATGCTGATGCTCCTGCTCACCGCCTGCGGCGGCGGAGAGGAGAAAGATCCGGCGGCCGTGCTGCAGCAACAGTATGCCGCAGTGGCTGAAGCCACTATGGAGGCGGATGTCACCTGCCACTACGAGGGGGAGGAGCGGACATACACCCTGCTGTGTGCCTATACGCCGGAAAAAAGTACCATCACAGTGCTTGCCCCCGACAACCTGGCGGGGATCTCCGCCACACTGGAAGGGGAGGAGCTGACGCTGTCCTACGATGATATTTCTCTGGATGCGGGCAGTTACTCTGCCGCGGCCATCTCTCCGGTGGCAGCCCTGCCAAAATTGATGACGGCCGCTTCTGCCGGCTATCTTACAGAGCAGAGCGAGGAGACAGTGGGGGAGCGGCCCTGCCTGCGGCTGGCATTTGATTTGTCAGAGGAGGAAGGAGCCCTGTATACCACCTGGTTTGATCAGGAAACCCTTCTGCCGCTGCAAAGTGAGATCAGTGTGGACGGAGCGGTGGTATTTGAGGTGGCCTGGAGCCGCTTTGAGGTAACGGGTACGGTGGATCAGACTGCCGACAGCGGGGAAGCTTCCAGCGGCCAGCCGGCAGAGACTACGGGTGAAGAGCAACAGACAGCGGAAAGCTGAATATCATACTATGAAAACCACACAAAAGAAAAGGATGGGAGAACGCTATGAAGAGTACACTAAGGAGAACCTGGGCGGAGATCGACCTGGATGCTCTGGCCCATAACTACCATGCCCTGCGCAAGCAGATGGGGCCTGACTCCCGCTTTTTGGGGGTGGTTAAGGCGGATGCCTACGGCCACGGAGCCATTGAAGTGGGGCGCACCCTGGAGGAACTGGGGGCGGAGTACCTGGCGATCTCCAATATTGATGAGGCCCGGGAATTGCGGCTGGGAGGCATTACCCTGCCCATTCTGCAGCTGGGCCTTACCCCGGCGGATCAGACCCCTGTTATTTTGGAAAATCATGTGACGCAGGCAGTATACAGCGAAAAAGCCGCTGAGGACTTTTCCCGGGAGGCAGTGGCCTGCGGCGGGAAGATGAAAGCCCATATCAAGATCGATACCGGTATGTCCCGTTTGGGCTTCCAGTGCGATGAGTCCCATTTTGAGGAGTCCCTGGCGGCCATCTGCCGGGTGTGTGCCCTGCCGGGGCTGGATGTAGAGGGAATTTTCACCCACTTTGCGGTGTCCGACGAGAACGAGGAATCCTGCCGGGCCTATACATTGCTCCAGCACAGCCGGTTTGAGCAGATGATCCACCGCCTGGAGGAGAAGGGCGTCACCTTTGCCATCCACCACTGTGCCAATAGCGGCGCTACCGTGGGCTATCCCCAGTTTGCCCACGATATGTTCCGCCCCGGCATTATCACCTATGGTATCGGTGATCAGGCGGATATTCTGGGCCTCAAGCCGGTGATGACCCTGAAGACCACGGTAGGGGTCATCAAGGATTATGTGCCGGATACCACGGTCAGCTACGGCCGCACCTTCACCACCCACCGGCCCAGCCGTCTGGGGGTGCTGCCCATCGGCTATGCCGACGGCTTCCACCGGTGCCTCTCCAACAAGTGGCGGGTGTGGACTCCCTACGGTATGGCACCCATCGCCGGCCGTATCTGCATGGACATGTGCATGATCGACCTGACGGATCTGCCCCAGGTGCAGGAGGGGGATGAGGTGGAGGTATACGGCCCCCACAACAGCGTCAATGATGCGGCCCATCTGGCGGGTACCATCTCCTATGAGCTGACCTGCGCGGTGAGCAAGCGGGTGCCCCGGATCTACTATAAGGGCGGAAAGGAAATTGCCCGGGAGTTGCTGCTCCGTGGCTGAGGCCTGTACAAAGTGACTTGGCAAGCCCCGTCGGCTGTATAGCCGACGGGGCTTTTTTCGTGCCTGACGGGGACGCAGAGGCCGGATGGCGCATAGAATGATTTGGGGCAGGAAAACCCCGGTATAAATTCCGCGGTTGCGTGGGAGAATGATAGTGGTCCGTCTGATACGGGCACTTCTTCCGGCGGAGTGTGAACTTTGTGGATACAAGCGTAAAACGCGGCGACATTTATTACGCCGACCTCAGCCCGGTGGTGGGGAGCGAGCAGGGAGGCGTTCGTCCCGTGCTGATCGTTCAGAACGATACAGGGAATCGATACAGCCCCACTGTGATCGCGGCGGCCATAACTTCCCAGACGGGAAAGGCACGCCTGCCGACGCATATAGAACTTGCGGCGCAAAACTATGGACTTACCCGGGATTCTGTGGTATTATTGGAACAGATCCGCACGCTGGATAAGCGGCGCTTACGGGAGAAGATGGGGCGCGTGGACAAGGAACTGATGGACAGAGTAGACGCGGCCATCGCGGTCAGCTTCGGTCTGCACAGCGACAAGCTGGTGTGAATCTGAATCCCGGAACGGTCTGATAAGGAACACAGGCCCGCGGAGGGAACTGCCTCCGCGGGCCTGTCAGAAAGAGCCTACATAAGAGGAGTAAAGAAGATCCATGAAAAAGAGAAAACTGCGTACAGCCCTTTGTGTGATGCTGGTGGGAACCGTCCTTGCGGCCTTTGTGGCCATTGCTGCCGAGGCGGGCTCTCAAGGGGATCCTCTGGTGACCCTCAGCTACCTGAATGATACCTTCCTGGGCCAGCTGCTGGGGAAGGTGGACAGCAAGATCGGAGAGCAGAACCAGACCATCCGTCAGGAGCTGGAGCAGCGTATTGACCAGGCAGAGCAGGAGATCCTGGGCCAGGTAACCGGTACTGGCACGGTGTCCGGAACCACAGCCTCTTACCACGAGGTGACTCTGTCTGATGGTCAGACCCTGTATGGCTCCGCTGGCTGTGAGGTGATGCTCCGCAGCGGCTCTGCCAGCTGTGTGTCGGAGGGAAAGAGCACTCCCGGCCTGGTGGATATTTCCGGGGGCGGCACTATCAATCATGGCAGTGCTCTGAAGGAGAACCATTTGTACACTATGACTGCTGACCGGGGCGTCAAGGCTTCTGGCGCTGTGACACTGCTGGTTCGGGGCAGCTATACCATCGGCTGACCACTGTCCTACATACATACCCCAGGCCCTCTCCGCATATGCTGGCGGAGAGGGCCTTTATTGCTTGGATATGACAGAGGAAAAAGGGGGGAGCGCGATGGAGGAAATCCGACTATTCTGCGGGGGTCAGCCCAAGGGATGCGTCCTCCTGTCAGAGGGAGACAGCCGCCGGGAGGTGCGCTCGTCCATGGCGGATCCAGGGGACGGCCTGTACCGGGCCTTTTTGGTGGGAGAGCGGGGGGAACTGCCCCTGGGCGTCATGGAGCCGGTTGAGGGGCGGCTGACGGTATCCCGGCGACTGTACAGCCGGGATATTGCTGCTCTGGGACGGCTGGAGCGAGGGGAGGCACGGCTTTCCTTCCGGTTTGAGGAGAGCGCGTGGCAAAGCACAAATGATCCGGCGGAGGCGTCTGCAGTTCCGGAGCTGCACGGGCGTCTGCGGAAGTTCCCACGGGCTTGGCGCCGCCGGGAGGGGGAACGGCTGCTGCTGGCTATCCCGCTGGAGGAGGGGGAGCCTTTCCCGCTGGAGACCCTATTTTGTTTGGCCCGGGTGCTGCGGGTAGAGGGGCGGTTATGCGCGGTGTACGCCTTTGGCCGACAGGGACAGCCGCTTCCGCCCTGACAGATTGGAAAACATGGCAAAAAATCCTACCATTTTTTACCCGTATATGATACAATAGGCAAAACAGGGCGGCGGAAACACTTTTTCTGCGGTGCTGCCGCCTAGTACTACCGGGAGGAATCCACAGATGAAATGTCCGTATTGCGGCTATAAGGAGAGCAAGGTAGTGGACAGCCGTCCGGCTGACGAGGGCAACAGTATCCGCCGCCGCCGGGAGTGCCTGGCTTGCGAGAAGCGGTTCACCACCTATGAGACCATGGAGTCGCTGCCCATGGTGGTCATCAAGAAGGACGGCAGCCGCCAGAGCTTTGACCGAAACAAGGTGCTGGGCAGTATGCTGCGGGCCTGCGAGAAGCGGACGGTACCTCTGGCCAAGCTGGAGGAGCTGACGGACGAGATCGAGCAGAACCTCCAGAACAACCTGGAGCGGGAGATCACCACGGATATGGTAGGCGAGCAGGTGATGGAGAAACTGCGGGAAGTGGACGAAGTAGCCTATGTCCGTTTTGCCTCTGTGTACCGCCAGTTTAAGGATATCCACACTTTCATGGATGAATTGGCAAAACTGCTGGAAGAAAAGAAGTAGAGACTGACCGGGTTCACGGGCCAATGGCGCGGGGCGGGGGCGGCCATGCGCCGCCCCCGCCCCGTACTGCTATGAAGGATATCGGAAGCCGTATGTTTCCTGTTGCGTCTGGGACAGCGGTATGGTATACTTGGCCCGGGGCTGGAGAAACCTGTCAGAAGATGTTTTTAATGCTCACCGACTGGGTCTCGGCTAATAATTGCAGCTGTACCCGCAGCAGGACGATCTGGGCAGAGAATTCCCGGGTATCCTGTTGGGTGCACTCTTCTGCGGCGGCGGCGAACAGAACCTGAGCCTCGTTGAGCTCACTGTGCTCGATGATCGTGTGGAAATAGGTCTGGCTGTGCTCCCAGCCTTTACGGGCCTGGATGAGGAGGCTTTCCGCCTGTGCCCAGTTTTCTGTTTCGGCGGCTTGCGCAGCTTGCTCCAACAGCAGGGACCACTTGTCCGTCTGATCCTGTACATAAAATCCCGCCCAGAGGGAATAGGCAAGGATCAGCGCCATGGCACCCAGAGAGAGATAAAGTACTTTCACGCGGGGGCCTCCTTTGTCACACAGACAACAGTGCCTGCTTCATCGACGGTCATGAGGAATACCTGCTTGGGGGAAGTAAGACGGCGCTGCTTGAGTTGATTTTGAAGCCAGGAGAGGTCTCGCCCGCAGGAGCGGAGATTGTCGGCAAGAATGTGGCCGTCATTGACCACCAGTACCGGCAAGGTCACATCATCGGGAAGGTCCAGCCCGACAGCCTGGGGCGTCAAGGGAGCGCAGCGGGTGTAGGGCAGGACGGACACTTGGCCGCTGGTTTCCAAAATGGCGTATTTTACGCTGGAGAGGTCGTTATACCCCTGGGTGCGCAGCTGCTCATAGAGTTCGTCCACGGTGAAGCGGGTTTTGGCCATATTGGCCTGGAGAATTTTGCCGCACCGGATGATGACGGTGGGACGGCCGCATACCAGGCTGCGGAAGCGGATGGATTTAAGACTGAAGAAGCTGACCAGCATGGAGAGGCTCAGCAGAATGATGATGGGGAACGCCCCGTTGACCAGGGGAATTCCAAAGTCCTGCATGGGGACAGAGGCCAGGTCTGATATGATCAGCGTGAGTACCAGATCCCCTGGCTCCAGTTCACCGATTTGCCGCTTTCCCATGAGCCGCAGGCCCACAATGATAAGCAGATAGAGAATCACGGTGCGGAAAAAAGCGGTAATCATGGATGCACTTCCTTTCCCTGGCAGTATGCGCCGGAAAGGACAGGATTATGTGCGGGGCGGTTGCTTGCCCCAACAGGTATGGCCCGAAAGATTCCGGGCGTTGTGATACATATAAAATTCAAAAGGTATTGACCGCGAAAGCGGTGATGATACATTGTCGCAGAAGGAAAGGAGGATTACAGGCAGAGCCCTGTCATAAGCGCCAGTGCCCGCCGGGGAACTGCGAGAGCCGGAAGGTTCAGTGCGACCGGGCGGGACGACGAGGTGAGGGGAGTATCGAAGGATTCGGCGGGTGCCCCTCCGTGCCGCTCCGGGTGCGTACACAGTCGGCAAATATGCGGGTGACCGCAAAACAAAGGGACTGTGACCGGGGAACGAGTGACAAATGGCTGCGAGTTTGTCCTCTTGATTTATTATGGAATATCGTATACGTTTCGCCTGCACTGGGGCTGCCTGGTACAGGATAGCTTGCTGTTGCCAGACGAAGCGGGATACGGACGAAATCAGGAGGAAAATCTTATGTGCGGAATTGTTGGATATGTGGGACAGGAGCAGGCGGCCCCCATTTTGCTGGATGGCCTGAGCCGGCTGGAATACCGGGGGTATGACTCTGCTGGTGTAGCGGTGTATTCCCAGCGTGATGAGCGGCTGTCAGTCTATAAGGCCAAGGGACGGCTGAAGGTCCTCAGTGATATGCTCCAAGGGGGCGCGGCGGTGGAGGGTACCGTTGGCGTGGGCCATACCCGTTGGGCCACCCACGGCGCGCCGTCGGATATTAACTCCCATCCCCAGATCAGCCGCAGCGGCCGCATTGCGGTGGTCCACAATGGCATTATTGAAAATTATGCGGAACTGAAGGCGTTTTTACAGGATCAAGGGGTGCCGTTTACCTCGGAGACGGATACCGAGGTGGTGGCCCAACTGATCGAATATTTTTGTGAAACCGACAAGGTGGGCATCCTGGAGGCGGTAGGTCGGGTAATGCGCCGGATCCAGGGAGCCTACGCGCTGGGCATTATCTGCGCCGACGAGCCGGATCAGCTGATTGCGGTGCGTAAGGACAGCCCGCTGATCCTGGGCTATGGTAAGGGCTGCAGCTTTCTGGCCAGCGACGTTACCGCTATCATCCGCCATACCCGGGATGTGGGATATATGGATGATGGCGAGGTGGCAGTGCTGACCAAAGACGGCATTCAGTGCTATAACCACCTGATGCAGCCGGTGGAGAAAGAGATCTCCCACGTAGACTGGGAAGTGGATGCGGCGGAAAAGGGCGGCTATGAGCACTTCATGTTCAAGGAGATCATGGAGCAGCCGGAGGCTATGCGCCGGGCCATATTCCCCCGGATCCGGGACGGACAGGTGTTTTTGGAGGATTTCCGCCTGTCGGAAGACTATTTGCGCAGCGTCCATAAGTTGTATATTGTGGCCTGCGGCTCTTCCTACCATGTGGGAATGGTGGGCAAGTACAACCTGGAGCGGATTCTCCGTATCCCGGTGGAGGTGGCTCTGGCCTCGGAGTTCCGGTATATGGATCCCATTGTGGATGAAAAGACCTTGGTGATCGTCATCAGCCAGTCTGGTGAGACACTGGATACCATGGCGGCCCTCCGGGAGGCCAAGCGGCTGGGCGGAACCATTCTCTCTATTGTCAATGTGGTTGGTTCCTCTATTGCACGGGAATCCGACCAGGTCCTTTATACCTGGGCGGGACCGGAGATTGCGGTAGCCACCACCAAGGCGTATTCCACCCAGCTGGCAGTGCTGAACCTGCTGGGGCTGTACCTGGCGCGGCTGCTGGGTACCATGGAGGAGGAAGAGTATCGCACCATCCTCCAGGAGATGCTGCTGCTGCCGGGGAAAATGGAGGAGATCCTCTCCGACAAGGACGATATCCAGTATTTTGCCAGCCAGTATTTCAATCATAACAGTGTGTTTTTTATCGGACGGAATGTGGACTATGCCCTGGGGCTGGAGGGTTCCCTGAAGCTCAAGGAGATTTCTTATATTCACTCCGAGGCTTACGCTTCCGGCGAACTTAAGCACGGCACCATCAGCCTTATTGAGGAAGGCACACTGGTGGTGGCCCTGGGTACCTACGCAAAGCTTTTTGAGAAGGCCATGAGTAATATTGTGGAGGTGAAAGCCCGGGGCGGCGATGTGCTGGCGCTTACCACCCGGGATCATGGCGAGGAGATGAGGAAGACCGCCAATGGCGTTATCACCATTCCTGAGATCCATCCGTTGCTGCTGCCCTCTCTTGGAGTAGTGCCCTTGCAGCTGTTTGCCTATTATGTGGCTTTGATGCGGGGCTGTGACATCGATAAACCCCGGAACCTGGCGAAATCGGTAACGGTGGAGTGACAATGACAAGAGTAAGGCCGGGCGCGCATTTGCGTGCCCGGCCTTAAAAGATTCTTAAAGAGAAATAAAACAAATGCTATGCGGAAAAGATGCAAAAATGATGCATAGAAAACTACAATGAAAAGAGAAAAGGAGGAACTTCCTGCCTGTTCTTTTCGTCTTTTCCAGTAGAGGAAGAGAAGTGGCGTTCCATCCAGGAGGGGGATCCCTCTGCGCAAGTCACCGGACGGACCTGGCTTTTCAAGGACAGGGCTTAACGGTGCATGAAAATAAGGAGGATACAAGATGAGAATGTTTGGGAAAAAAGCGGCGGCCTTGCTGCTGGCGCTGAGCATGGTGCTGGGCTTGGCTGCCTGCGGTGGCGGCGATGACACCAGCCAACTCAGTGGTACAATTTATGTGCCGAAGTTTATCGACTTCAACTTGGATGCTGAGTACATATACAGCGGCTTTTGTGATGGCCAGAATGTATATGTCATTGCTGATGTGCGGACGGAAGCCGAGCCTTACGTAGATCCTGAGACCGGTGAGTCTTTCCCCAACTATGAATACAGCACTGGTATTTTCCGTATTCCTCTGGAAGGCGGACAGGCGGAGAAACTGGAAAACTATACTTCCACCCCCATCCCCGAGGGAACGGAAGGAAGTGCCAGCATCAGCAATATCCGCGGCGGAGCTGACGGTACCCTGTGGGTAACTGAGGACGTGTATTACAACACCTTCGATCTGCCTGCGGATTTCGATCCTGAAACGGACAATATGTGGGACTATCCTTCCGAGAGTACCAACATTCAGGTGCTTCGCCAGCTGGATTCCACTGGCAATGAGATTTCCCGCATTGAGACCACTGGTATGCAGGAGAAGCTGGAAGCTGATTATATTCAGAATCTGGTGATGGATCCCGAGGGATGCTTCTATGCCTGCGCCACCACTTACGGCGATAGTACCAGTGAGACCAAGGTCGTGGTAATGGATAAGGATCAGAATATCCTCTTTACCATTGAGGAGGAGAATCTGTGGGGACAGCTGACCCTGCTGGGTGACGGTACAGTGGGCATGAGCACTTGGTCTGACGAAGGTGGCCAGGTACTGCGTGTTATCGACAAGACTGCTAAGACTTGGGGTACGGAATACGCCCTGCCTCCCAATGCCAGCACTATTTATACCGGCAGCGCCAAGTACATCTTCTATTATGATAACGGTGATTCTCTCTACGGCTACAACAAGGAGACCAACGCCGGAGAAAAGATCCTCAGCTGGAGTGCTTCCGATATCAATAAGGATGAGATGATGTTCTTCACCTTCCTGGAGGACGGACGGGTAGTGGCCATGACCCGCAGCTGGGGCATGAATGGCGACAATATGACCATGGAGCTGGCGGTTCTTACTGAGACCGACGCCTCTGTGCTGAAGGATAAGACCATCCTGACCTATGCTACCCAGTATCTGGGCTATGATGAGCGCAATAAGATCATTGATTTCAACAAGAAGTGCGATAAGTACCGCATTGAGATCAAGGATTATTCTGAATTCAACACTGCTGAGGACTATCAGGCAGGTCTTACCAAGCTGAATACCGAGATTGCCGCCGGCAACGTCCCCGATATTCTGAATGTCAGCGGCCTTCCCATCCATCAGTACGGTGCCAAGGGCCTGCTGGAGGATCTGTGGCCCTATATTGACAATGATGCCGACCTGGGGCGTGACGCCATTATGGAGAACGTGTTCAAGGCGGCAGAGCAGGACGGCAAGCTCTATCAGATTTCCAGCACCTTCTCCATCCAGACCGTGGTTGGCGCTACCAAGGTGGTTGGCGACCGGATGAGCTGGACCCTTGACGACCTCAAGGCTGCTCTGGCCACCATGCCGGAAGGCTGCACCATTTTTGGTGAGGGCGATACCAAGGCGGGCATGCTCAGTACCGTTCTTTCCCAGAATATGGACAGCTTTGTAGACTGGACTACCGGTCAGTGCTCTTTTGATTCTGAAAGCTTTATTTCCCTGCTGGAATTCTGCAACAGCTTCCCCCTGGAGTACGATTGGAACAATGTGGACTGGGAGGAGTACGAGGACGACAATACCCGGGTTATGAACGGTAAGCAGATGCTCCTCAATGCCTATCTGTACGATATCGGCGACAGCCTCCAGATGTATGAGGTGGTATTCGGCGGCGATTATTCCTTCATTGGCCTTCCTCAGGAGGATGGCAGCGTCGGCAGCAGCTTTAGCCTGGGCAACGGGATTGCCATGTCCAGCACCTGCAAGGACAAGGAAGGCGCTTGGTCTTTCATGCGGGAATACCTGATGCCCCAGTACGCCGATATGGATGAAAATATGATGGTTGGCGGCATGAACCTCTCCACCAATAAGGCTGACTTTGAGAAGATGATGGAGCGGGCCATGAAGAAGGAGTACCAGCTGGATGAGAACGGCAATCAGGTTCTGGACGAGAACGGCCAGCCCATCGAGGTACCCAAGTATACCTATGGCTTCAACGATCTGACTGTGGAGGTCTACGCCACCACTCAGGAGCAGTACGATCAGTTCATGGCCCTCTACAATGCCATCGATTCTATTTCCACCTATGATGAAAACATCTACAAGATTGTCAATGAGGTAGCTGGTGGCTACTTCAACGGGGATAAGACCGTCCAGGATACTGCCAAGCAGATTCAGGACCGTGTGACACTGTATGTCAATGAGCAGAGATAAACGAATCCGTTTGAAAAGGGAAAAGCGTCCACACCCGTCGGGCAAAACTGCCCGGCGGGTGTGGGACACCAGCAACGCACATATACGGGACGTGATGCACAGCATGGCCTTTATGGGCCCCAGCCTTCTGGGTGTATCGGTGTTCTTTATTGTTCCGTTCCTGGTTGTGGTCTACTATTCGGTGATCCGTAGCCCCATCAACCCGGAGTTCGTGTTTTTGGACAACTTTATTTCTGTCCTGAAAAACTCGTCCTTCCAGACGGCAGCCAAGAACACCGCTACGTTTTCTATCGTAGCGGTGCCTCTTGCTGTTGTGCTGTCCTTGGGACTGGCACTGATTCTGGAGTGCCGGATCCCGGGAAAGAGCTGGCTGCGGACATTTTTCCTCAGCCCCATGATGGTGCCTGTGGCATCGGTGGTATTGATCTGGCAGGTAGTGTTCCATTATAATGGTACCCTTAATGCAGTACTTTCCACCTTTGGCATCTCACCAGTAGACTGGCTCAATTCGCCCTATTGCCAGGTGGTCATTATCATCCTTTTCCTATGGAAGAATCTGGGTTACAACATGATTCTCTTTATGGCGGCCCTGAACAACATCCCGAAAGAGCTGCTGGAGGTAGCAGATGTGGAGGGCGCCTCTCCAGCGCACAAGTTCTTTAATATCAAGCTGCGCTATCTGTCTCCCACAGTGCTGTTTGTGACAATCCTCTCTATTATCAGCTCCTTCAAGGTGTTCCGTGAGATCTACCTCCTTACCGGAAACTATCCTTATATGGGCCTGTACATGATGCAGCATTTCATGAACAATACCTTCCAGAGCCTGGACTATCAAAAGATGTCTGCAGCAGCGGTGCTGATGGCCCTGGTAATGGTGGTGCTGATCATCCTGCTGTTTAAGGCGGAGGACGTCTTTGGAAAGGATGTGGAGGGATGAAAAAGAATCATTATGTTGGCCGGGCACTTTTAACGCTGGTAGCGGCCTTTTTCGCCTTCGCTTTCCTGATGCCCACCGTGCTGACCATTACCAACTCCTTTATGACCCAGAGTGAGATCAGCGCCAACTATGGCAAGGTATTTGCCAATGCTGTGGGAAGTGCCAACACCTACATATCGGATACGGTCAATCTTAAATTTATTCCGGATAAGGTCAGCCTGTCCCAGTACATTACCGTGCTGATCAAAAGTCCCGATTACCTGTTGAAGTTCTGGAATTCCGTGATTCTGGTGGTGCCCATTGTGCTTTTACAGGTAGGCGTGGCATCTATTACCGCATATAGTTTTACCCGATGGAGAGGGAAGTTCCGCAGCTTCCTGTTTTTCTTCTATGTGATCCTGATGCTTATGCCCTATCAGGTCACGCTGGTACCTAACTATTTGGTCAGCAGCTGGCTGGGGATCCTCAATACCCGGTGGGCTATTATTTTCCCTGGTATGTTTGCCCCCTTCTCTGTGTTTTTGCTGACCAAGTTTATGCGCCGGATCCCCGTCTCACTCATTGAGGCGGCCAAATTGGACGGGTCCAGCGAATGGCAGATTTTTAAGGATATCTGCCTGCCCCAATGCCGCAGCGCGCTTTATTCCATAGCTATCCTGGTGTTTATAGACTATTGGAATATGGTGGAGCAGCCGATTGTCCTTCTGCCGGACGCCACCAAGCAGCCGCTGTCTGTATACCTGTCCACCATCAATGCCAGTGAGGTGGGCCTGGCCTTTGCCATTGCCACCATCTATATGGTGCCCTGTCTGCTGCTGTTCCTCCACGGGGAGGACTACTTGGTAGAGGGCATCGCCCATCAGGGCTCTGTCAAGGGCTGAGCCGAGCATATCCGTGTGAAAGGAAGAGAAACCAATGGAAGCACAAAAATCCAAGAAGAGGGAGCTTATCAAGACCATCGCCATCGTGTTTCTGGCGGTGCTGCTGGTGTTGACCTTTTTCTCCAACACCATCATGAACCGTTCCCTGCCTGAGGTAGCTACCGGTATTGTCAATTCCGGTACCATCAATGCCAAGATCCGCGGCAGCGGTACGATTTCTGCCAACGAAAGCTATGAGGTTATTTTGAATCAGACCCGGGAGGTTCGTTCCGTCTGCGTGAAGGTAGGAGATACTGTGAACCAGGGGGATCTGCTGTTTGTCCTGGGCGATATCGAGAGCCAGGAGCTCCGGGATGCTGAGGAGCAGCTGTCGACTTTGCAGATCAACTACCAGAAGCAGGTCCTGGAGCTATCCAAAACATATGCCCAGAACGACCGCAGCCTCCAGGTGATCCGGGAGGATCTGGAGAAGGCGATTGCCCGCCGGGACGCCAACAAGGTGACTGACGCGGATATCTCTTATAAGAAAGGTGACCTTGCTACTGCGAAAAACGAGGTGGCTCAGTTGTCCTTGATTCTGGAGGAGCTTAATGCGCTGATTGCCGACAACGGGGAGTATCAGGCGGCTCAGGCGGCGGTGACGGAGTGGAGCGGCAAGGTAGATACGGCTCAGAAAAAGGTGGAAGAGATCAAGGCAAAACTGGCGGAAGCCGGCAGTACCAGCGATATCAACCAGCTGAAAAGGGATATGGAGGCAAAAGCTGCCGCTATGGAAAGAGCGCGCAATGAGCTGACAACTGCTGAGTCGGCCTTGACGGAAGCGCTTAATAATTCTGTTTATTTGGAGATTGAGGCAAAAGCCAAGCAGGCTATGATCTATGCAGGGGTAGATATTACCGACCCAGCAAAGTTGGAAGCCTATATTCAGAATGTGATTGCAGAGGCCGCTGATGATACGAAAACACAGTATCAGAATGCTTACAACTCTGTGAGTGCCGCCAAAAATGCCTATAATACCGCCACTACCAAATATAATGGGGCGGTATCTGCCTATAACACGGCTAAAGAGTTATACGAGTCTGCTTCCAGCGGCAACAATGTGATCACTACGCTGACCCAGCAACTCAACGCCGCTCAAAATGAACTCAACGCGGCTAATTATCAGTTGCAGATGGCCAATGCAGCTCTGACCCAGGCAGAAAACAGCAACAAGGCTGTCAAAGAGCAGATCAAGGGTTATGAGGCAACAAAGCGCCAGCAGGATGCCCTCGTCACCACCCTGACGGACGAACTGGCTGCCATGGAGGCACAAAAGACCATCTATGATGAGGCAGTCACCACGGTGGAAACCAAGGAGCGGGAGCTGGCAGACGCCCTCAGCGGCAAGGATATTGACAAACAGCTCAATGACCTGAATCTTCAGGCGACCCGGCTCCAGATCGACAAGCAGAAGGAGTTGGTGGCCAAATACCGTGAGGAGGCTATTTCCACGGAAATCACCGCCAACGTGTCCGGTACTGTCAGCGCCATCAATGTATCCGCTGGCAAGGAGACCACGGCAGGTTCTCCCATGGCAGTCATTGATGTGGTGGACCGTGGCTATACCATCAAGATCCCGGTGACCAATGAACAGGCCAAGCAGGTTAAGGTGGGCGATACTGCCGATGTAAGCAACTATTACTGGGGCAATGATATTACGGCTACCCTGGAATCCATTACCTCTGATCCTGAAAAGCCGGGCCAGGGAAAACTTCTGATCTTCCGTATTACCGGTGAGATTGATGCTGGTACTACCCTTAGCCTATCTATTGGCCAGCGCAGTGCCAACTATGACAGCATTATTCCCAAGAGTGCTCTGCGGGAGGATACCAACGGCCACTTTGTGCTGGTGGTGACAGCCAAGAGCAGCCCCTTGGGCAACCGCTATGTGGCTACCCGTGTGGATGTACAGGTACTGGCAGAGGATGATACCAACGCCGCAGTGAGTGGCCTTGCCCAGGGTGACTATGTGATTACAACCTCCAGCAAGCCTCTGGAGGCCGGAACCCTGGTCAGATTGGTGGAAAACGCATGAGGGCCCGGGAACTGTTTCGCCGCTTTGTCGGCATACTGCGGGGCTTCGGCTTTAAGCAGTGGTTCCTGCTGATTCTGAATGTAACGCTGGTTGCTGCCACCATTGCCTCCCTTGTGGGGCTGAATGTGGTTTGCAACACACTGGGCTCTGTGCGTGGTGCGGAGAGGTTCCGGGGAGACAGCGATATGCGCTTTGCTCAGATCGCTTGCTACCTGCCGGTGGGAAAAGGAAAAGAGGAGAGCGACATCCTCACATTCCGGCAGACCCTGGACACCAAGCTTATGGAGCAGTCTCTGGAAGCCCCGGAGAACGGCAGCCTTTATATCGATGCATACAGCACCAGTGCCACGGTGACAGCCAGCAGTGACAGCAGCAAAAATGTGCAGGTAGAGGCCATTGCAGTGGGAGGGGAGTTCTTCTATTTCCATCCCCTTCAGCTGCGCAGTGGCTCCTATATTTCCTCTGACGATCTGATGGACGACCTGGTGGTGCTGGATGAGGAACTGGCCTGGCGTCTGTTTGGCGGTGTGGAGCTGGAAGGAATGACCCTTACCATCAATAACCAGCCCTTTATGGTGGCGGGCGTTATCTCCCGGGAAACGGATTTTGCCACAAAAAGGGCGTACAGCGGTGAAGCGGGGCTCTTTATGTCCTACTCCGCCCTCAAACGGCTGGTGGATACCACAACCATCAGCTGCTATGAGATCATCATGCCGGATCCCATTACCAATTTTGCTATGGGCGTTGTTAAGGAGAGCTTCCCTCCGGAGCAGGTGGACGTGGTGGAGAACAGCAGCCGCTACTCCCTGGGACATCTGCTGTCAGTGATCGGGAGCTTTGGCGATCGCTCCATGCGGGTCAACGGAGTGATTTATCCTTACTGGGAGAATGCCATCCGTCTGACAGAGGACTACGCCTCGCTGCTGCTGATCCTCAGCGTACTGTTTGCCCTGTGCCCCCTGACTTTTGCGGCTGTACTGATAATCAAGTACATTGTCCGGGGCTACCGGAAGGTGAAGAAAGCTGTGCCGGAGAAGGTGGAGGCAGTGATCGAGCAGCGCCGTGAGGAGCGTTTGGAGCGCGAATATGAGAAGAAAGCCGGAGGAGAATGATCCATGGCAAATCTGAGCTTACGAAATGTGAAAAAGGTATACGACGGTAACGTAGTGGCGGTGCAGGATTTCAACCTGGAGATTGCTGATAAGGAATTCATTGTCCTGGTAGGCCCTTCCGGCTGCGGAAAGTCAACCACTTTGCGGATGGTGGCGGGCCTGGAAGAAATCAGCGATGGAGAAATCTATATTAACGACGTGCTGGTCAACCGGGTTCCGCCCAAGGACCGTGATATTGCCATGGTGTTTCAGAACTACGCCCTCTATCCTCATATGACGGTGTATGACAATATCGCCTATGGCCTGAAGCTGCGGAAGTTCCCCAAGCGGGTTATTGATGAGAAGGTACGGGAGGCGGCAGAGATCCTGGATATTTCCGAGTTGCTCCGGCGCAAGCCCAAGGCCCTCTCCGGTGGCCAGCGCCAGCGTGTGGCCATCGGCCGGGCCATTGTCCGGGAGCCTCAGGTGTTCCTGATGGACGAGCCGCTGAGTAATCTGGACGCAAAGCTCCGTAACCAGATGCGTTCTGAGATCATCAAGCTTCGCCAGCGGATCAATACCACCTTCATCTACGTTACCCATGACCAGACGGAAGCCATGACCCTGGGAGACCGGATTGTCATTATGAAGGATGGCTTTGTCCAGCAGGTGGGCACGCCCCGGGAGGTGTTCAGCCATCCCGCCAATGTCTTTGTGGCCGGCTTTATCGGAACACCCCAGATGAATTTCTTCGACGCCCGGTTAGTCCGGGAGGGAGAGCGGTATTTCGTGGAGCTGGCAGGGGCCCGGGTGGCTTTGTCACGGGAAAAGCAGGAGCGGCTCCTGGCCGGCGGAGTAGAATCCCGGGATGTGGTCCTGGGCGTCCGCCCGGAGCATATGTACCTGACCCATGATACCAACGCGGTGCAGGCGTCAGTGGACGTGTCGGAAATGATGGGCAGCGCGGTTCATATCCATGTGGCTGCCTGTGGCAGGGATGTGATCATCATTGTTCCTGTGTCTGAGGATGAGGAAGAGGCCCGGCGGGCTGTGCCCCAGATGGGGACGCCGGTGCGCTTTACCTTCCATGGTAGTGCCGCTCATGTCTTTGATAAGGAGAGCGGCGTGAACCTGGAGCAGCTGATGGCGGAAAAGAAAGAACCGGTTTCCCCTGAGGCTCCTCAGCCGGAGCTGGAGCCGGCGGCAGTAGTGGCTTCCGCCGACATGGGGGATCCCTTTTCTGAGTAAACCGCCTGCATAGATTTATAGCAACAATAAAAACGCCCGGCCTTTGATAAGGCCGGGCGTTTTCTCATGTCAGTGCTGAGGGGAATGGGCAGGCAGGAATTTCCAGAAATGCCAGATGTGCATGTCACAGGGCATGTCAATTCCGTGCTGCCCCAGAAAGCCGTACTGACGGTGGCAGCCGTGG
>JAGHHM010000063.1 GCA_017887695.1 Oscillospiraceae bacterium
CGCCGATGGTCTCCAGGGGGGAGAAGAACCGGATTACAAACCGGTCGCCGGGCTTGGTGGCGATCTCCTCAGTCATCCGCAGCTGAGCATAGCAGCTCTCGCCGGGCTGCAGGGCTTCCCGGTCCAGAAGCACTACTTTGGCAAGCCGCACGGCGGAGCCATGGTAAAGATGGACCTGGGAGTTGTTGAGGATGGTGCGCTGGGAATTTTTCAGGTTCTGCAGCCGCACATCCAGCATCAGGGAGGTTTTGACGGAGCCGGGCTTTGCGATGGTGTCGCCCCGGGTGAGATCCGCCTTGCGGATGCCTGCCAGGTTCACCGCCACCCGCTGCCCGGCATAGGCGGTGTCCACGTCTTTGCCGTGGACCTGCAGATTCCGTACCCGGGCCTCGGTGCCGGTGGGCAGGATCTCCGCCATGTCGCCTTCCGATACGCTGCCCTCGATCAGGGTGCCGGTGACCACGGTGCCGAAGCCGTCTACGGAGAACACCCGGTCAATGGGCAGGCGGAAGGGAGTGCGGAGATTTTTCTCCGAAGCCTTGTGAACCAGCTGCTTGAGGGCCTCCCGCAGCTCCGCGATACCCTGGCCGGTATAGGCGGAGACGGTAAATACCGGCTTGCCCTCCAGGAAGGTGCCCGCCACCTGGGCGGCCACATCGTCCTTGACCATTTCGATCCACTCCGGGTCTACCATGTCCGCCTTGGTGATGACCACCAGGCCGTCCTGGATGCCCAGAAGGGTGAGGATTCCCAGGTGTTCAATGGTCTGGGGCATAAAGCCCTCGTCGGCGGCCACTACCAGCATGGCAAGGTCGATGCCGCCGGCGCCGGCCAGCATATTTTTGATGAATTTCTCGTGGCCGGGCACGTCCACAATGCCCGCCTGGGTGCCGTCATCAAAGTCCAGGTGGGCAAAACCCAGCTCAATGGTGATGCCCCGCTTTTTTTCCTCCACCAGCCGGTCGGTGTCGATGCCGGTAAGGGCTTTTACCAGCAGGGTTTTGCCGTGGTCCACATGACCGGCTGTGCCGATAATCACATGCTTCATTTCACTACCTCCCCGGCAGTCCGGGCAATATAGGGGAAGTCCCGCTCCATGAGGGTGCGCACATCCAGGATGTACTGCTCATGGGTAATACGGCCGATAATGGGCAGAGGCCGCAGCCGCAGCTTTTCCTCCAGCTGATCCACTGTCAGCCTGCCGGGGTCGATGGCCACGGCCCAAGCGTCCAGCAGCTGGGTGGGGACAGAGCCGCCGCCCACCTGATCCTGGGTGGAAACCACCTGGGCGCTGACGCCCTGCTCCTCCAGCATGGCGCAGAGGACCCCGGCCTTTTCCCGCAGCTGGTGGGGCTTGGCCCCCAGCATGGCCAGCACCGGGATCTCCCGGCGGGCCAGTTCTTCATCGGTATAGGCGTACAGGGTCTCCCGCAGGGCGGCAATGGTCATCTTGTCCACCCGCATGGCCCGGGCCAGGGGATGGCGCTTGAGAAGGCGGATGTACTCCGCCTTGCCCAGGATAATGCCTGCCTGGGGGCCGCCCAGCAGCTTGTCGCCGCTGAAGGAGATGATGTCCACCCCGGCCTTCACGCTCTGCTGTACCGTGGGCTCGTCGTGGATACCGAATTGTTCCAGATCCACCAGGGAACCGCTGCCCAGATCCTCAATCACCGGCAGGCCCCTTTCCCGGCCCAGGGCCACCAGCTCGTCCAGAGGGACGGACTGAGAGAAGCCCATGATTTTAAAGTTGCTGGTATGTACTTTCAAAAGGGCCCGGGTGTCCGGACCGATGGCGTTTTCGTAGTCCCGCAGATGGGTCTTGTTGGTGGCGCCCACTTCCCGCAGGGTGCAGCCGCACTGGACCATAATGTCCGGGATCCGGAAGGAGCCGCCGATCTCCACCAGCTCCCCGCGGGAGGTGATGACCTCCCCGCCCTTTCCCAGGGCGCTGAGGATCAGCAGCACAGCGGCGGCATTGTTGTTGACCACCATGGCGGCCTCGGCGCCGGTGACCTGACAGACCAGTGTCTCGATATGGTCGTGACGGGAGCCGCGCTGGCCCTTTGCCAGGTCATATTCCAAAGTGGAGTAGCCCCGGGCCACAGCGGTTACCGCGTCGGTGGCCCGCTGACTCAGACAGGCGCGGCCCAGGTTGGTGTGGAGCACCACGCCGGTGCCGTTGATCACCGGCCGCAGGCTGGGCAGGGCGTCCTCACGGGCCCGGCGGCAGACGGCGGTGCACAGCGTTTCTGTATCCGGCAGCATCTGGACTTCTCCTGCCAGAATCGCCTGGCGCAGGGCCTCCAGCTCCTCACGGACGGCGGTGCGAACCGCCGCCGTGGGCAGATCCTCCCGCAGTGCCAGAATCGTCTCCTGCTGCATCAGCTCGTCTACTTTGGGGATACCCCGCAGCATTTCTTGTCGCTCCATGCCCTCACACTCCATTATCTACGATTATGATATTCTTTAGTGTATCCACATTTGCTATAAATGTCCACATCATATTTGAAAATTGAATAAATAATTTGAGAGCTTTCACTGCCGGGAAAAAAGAAAAAGGAAAAACAGCGGCGATTTACGCTGAAAAGCTCCTGTACCAATACACGATATATATAGAAAAAAACAATAGTATACCAAAATGCGTATCGGAAGTGGGGCACAGAGACTTTTTTCCAGAGGCAGCCGGTTGCCTTGCAGACAGGAAGGGGCATTTTTTATGCCGCAATCTCTGGAGGGCGGAGCAGAGTGTTTCATCGCCCTTTCTTCCAACGGAATCTGCAATAAAAGTAGATTTTCCTCCTTCTGCCGGGGAAGTTTCTTGCCAATGACAGGAAAACATGGTACAATAATTTGCATTTTAATGACAGGAGGGCAATTCCCATGTGACGACGGACGGGAGAACGGGAACGCGATTAGTAACGAATACGATTGGGAGGGAATCCTTTTGTCAAACTTAGAAGCTGAAATCAAACGGCGGCGGACCTTTGCCATTATTTCTCACCCCGACGCCGGTAAGACGACTCTGACGGAAAAATTCCTGCTGTACGGCGGGGCCATTGCCCAGGCGGGAGAGGTCAAGGGCAAGCGGGCCCGGGCCGCCACCTCCGACTGGATGGAGATCGAGCGCCAGAGAGGTATTTCCGTCACATCCTCGGTGATGCAGTTCCAGCACGACGGCTACTGCGTCAACATTCTGGACACCCCCGGCCACCAGGATTTCTCCGAGGATACCTACCGCACCCTCATGGCTGCCGACAGCGCCGTCATGGTCATTGACGCGGCCAAGGGCGTGGAGCCCCAGACCCGGAAGCTCTTTAAGGTCTGCGCCATGCGGAATATCCCCATCTTTACCTTTATCAACAAGATGGACCGGGAGACCCGGGACCCGCTGGAGCTGTGCGAAGAGGTGGAAAAGGAGCTGGGCATCGACACCTACGCGGTGAACTGGCCCATCGGCTGCGGCAAGGAGTTCAAGGGAGTTTACGACCGGCAGAAGGCCCGGATCCTTCTCTTTACCGGCGAGGGCCACGGCAAGAAGGCCGCCTCCACCGAGGTGCGGCTGGATGACCCGGCTCTGAAGGACATGATCGGCGAGGAGCGCTGGCGGGTCCTCCGGGATGAGGTGGAGCTGCTGGGGGCCGGCCGGGAGTATGACCTGGAGGCCATCCGGGCAGGAAAGCTGAGCCCGGTGTTCTTTGGCTCCGCTCTTACCAACTTCGGCGTGGAGCCCTTTTTGGAGCACTTCCTGGAGATGACCACCCCGCCCCTCAACCGGATGTCGGACTGCGGGGAGATCGACGCCTTTTCTCCGGACTTCTCCGCTTTTGTGTTCAAGATCCAGGCCAATATGAACAAGGCCCACCGGGACCGCATCGCCTTTATGCGGGTGTGCTCCGGCCGCTTCGAGCGAGAGGCGGAGGTCTACCATATGCAGACCGGGAAGAAGCTGCGGCTGAGCCAGCCCCAGCAGATGCTGGCTGCCGAGCGGGAGATCATCGACGAGGCCTACGCCGGGGATATCATCGGCGTGTTCGACCCGGGCATTTTCTCCATCGGCGACACAGTCACCGTGCCCTCCAAGAAGTTCCGCTTCATGGGCATCCCCACCTTCGAGCCGGAGCACTTCATGCGGGTGAGCCCCATGGACACCATGAAGCGCAAGCAGTTCATCAAGGGCACCGAGCAGATCGCCCAGGAGGGCGCCATCCAGATCTTCAAGCTGCCTTATGCTGGTATGGAAGAGGTCATTGTGGGCGTGGTGGGCACATTGCAGTTCGATGTGTTCGAGTACCGGATGAAGAGCGAGTACGGCGTGACCTTGCGGATGACAGGCCTGCCCTATGACCATCTGCGGCGGATCAGCGCCTGCCCCGGGGATCCCAAGGACCTGACCCTCTGTGCCGATGCGGTGCTGCTGGAGGACTTCAAGGGCCACAATCTGATTGCTTACAGCGGCGAGTGGCCGGTGGGATATCTCCTCAAGCACAATCCGGGCCTGGAGCTCTCGGAGTCCATGGAGTCCATGTCGGAGTAAAATTTGATTGCGATAAAACAGCGCCCCGGGGGAGTTATCCTCCGGGGCGCTGAGTATTTGATCCCATAGGCTGCGGCCGACTGCCGGGGCGCTCAGCCCTCCGGACTGAGGCTCTCAGAGGACGGCTCCCGGCACTTCTCCAGCAGCCGTTTTTTGAGAAGCTCATAGCGCAGGCGCTTTTCCTCCTTGGCAAAGTGCTCCTCCCGCTGCTGGGTGGGGTTGTCCCGGTAGCGCAGTGCCTCGCCGGCAAACTGCTCGCTGGTGAGATCAAAGGTGTGGCCCTCCACCACATTGTAGCAGTGATAGCTGCCATCTGGCCGGAGGATGCCGTAGACCTCCCCACCAAAGATGTCCTGGACCAGGAAGGCGGTAATGGAGCACTGCCCGCAGGTCCGGTTGGCCGCCGACCACTTCGTCCGCAGCCGGGGGGCGCAGGTCTCGGCGCACCAGACGCCATCGGCGAGCCGGTCGTAGAGGTCCCGGGGCGTGTGAATGCCTGGGTATTCTTCTGCACGGGCAGGGACCGTTGCCTGCTCCCAGCCGTAAAACTGCCATTTTTCCATAAAAATCTCCTATCTGCATGAATGGGCCGCCGGAAGCGGCGGGACGGCCCCCTTTTGTTTCCGGCTTCCCTGCATCATGCCGAGTCATATCCGTTGCGTGATAAGCTTACTTGATATAGCCATCATAGTATTGCTAAGTTTCCTTGTCCATATAAACCCTAAAGTTTTTTGCGGTTTTTCTTTGACCATTTTCTTCTGCCGGGATTGGTATGGGCTGTGCCGCACATACTAGCCTCTGAGGTGACGAGTAATGCAAACACGATGGGCCCGATATGGGGCTTTTTTGCTGGTGCTTTTGCTTTTGACGGCTTGCGGCAGGCAGAGTGCCGTGACTGCCGGCGGCGGAGCGGAGATCCCGGAGGAAATTCTGGGAGAGTTGGATGAGGAAACGCTGCAGGATTTGGTGGAGGAGCCCAAATATGTGGCCCTTACCTTTGATGATGGACCCCGGCGAGACACCACCAGCGTTCTTCTGGATGGCTTGTTGGAGCGGGGCGTGCCTGCCACGTTTTTTGTGATCGGCCAGCAGATCCCCGGCAATGAGGATTTGCTGCGGCGGATGGCGGCGGAAGGCCACCAGGTGGGCAATCACACCTACGGCCATACCCGGCTGCTGACGGCGGATCCGGATAAGGTGGTGGAGGAGATCCAGAAAACGGAGGTGCTGCTGAAAGAGCTGCTGGGGGAGGGGGACTACTGGCTGCGTCCGCCCTATGGCTCCATCGGCAAGACCCGGGCCGCCCTGGTAAAGACCCCCATGATCTATTGGACGGTGGATCCGGAGGATTGGAAGGTACTGGACGCCGCCAAGGTGACGGAGCATGTGGTGAGCCATGTGGAGCCCTGGGGGATCATCCTGCTCCATGATTTCTACCCCACCAGTGTGTCGGCGGCCCTGGATATCGTGGACCAACTGCAAGCGGAGGGATATACCTTTGTCACAGTGAAGGAGCTGTTTCGGATCCGGGGGGTAGAACCCCAGGCGGGGTGCTTATATGCTTCCCCGGATAAGCTGCGGTCATTGGGTTAAACCATGGTGGATAAATCCACCGCTTCTTCAACAACAGCTCCATTGGATGCCTTCGGGTGATATATGCCATACAGGTGGGTCTCAAAACATGGGGGATGTGTTTTGCTGCCGGGAAAAATAAAGAAGGACCGCCGCTCCAATACGGGCGGCGGTCCTTCTGCTGCGGCGGGCAGATCAGGGCAGGATGTTCAGGATCAGGGTGAGGATGATGAACACCGCGCCGATCCACTTAGTAGCCTTGGCCAGCTTGGCGTCAAAGCTCTTGGCCTTGCCCTTGGCCATAAAGGTATCGGCTACGCCGCCGATGGCACCGGAGAGGCCGGCGCTCTTACCGGACTGGAACAGCACAGCCAGGATGACGGCCAGGCCGCACAGCACCAGCAGGATGGTGACGATAATGGTAAGAACTTCCATGAGAGAATACCTCCAGATTCGTGATGAAAGTGCGGCAAAGCGCACGAAGTTCATTTTCGCAGGTATTTATGATACCATAAGCGTGTCCTGATTGCAAGAGGGAATCCGGAAGAATTTCCGGCAGCTTTCGGCGGCGCGGCGCAATAAAGCTGGAAAACGAAAAATAAGAGAACAGGCGTTGCATTTCCCGGCGGGGTGTGATAAAATAACAAAAACAACCAAAGCCGCCCGAGGCCGCCTTTTACCGGCCCGGAAGCCACAGGAGGGGCCATTATGCCGAAGAAAACCCAAATGACAGATCAGATCTACGCCTATTTGCAGGAGGTGATTCCCCGGCAGGGATATGCGCCCTCCGTGCGGGAGATCTGCGAGGCGGTGGGGCTGAAATCCCCCTCCACAGTCCATTTCCACCTCAAGCGCCTCCAGGAGCGGGGGCTCATTGAGAAGGGGGACTGCAAGGGCCGGGCCATTGTCCTTACCGGCGGGCAGGAGCGCCATCGGATCCCTGTGGTGGGCACGGTGGCTGCCGGCGCCCCCATTCTGGCCCAGGAGTGCATTGAGGATTATCTGACCTTCGATTGCGGCGGCCGGGAGGATGAATTTTTCGCGCTGCGGGTCCGGGGAGAGTCCATGATAAAGGCCGGGATCCTGCCCGGTGACCTGGTGGTGGTCCGCCGGCAGCAGACGGCGGAGAACGGGGAGATCGTGGTAGCCCTGCTGGAGGATGAGGCCACGGTGAAGCGCCTGTCCCGGAAAAATGGGAAAATCTGGCTGCTGCCGGAGAATGACGCCTACCAGCCCATTGACGGCACCGGCGCCCAGGTGCTGGGCAAGGTGACGGCAGTGGTGCGCCAGTATTGATAGGCAGCAGGCGGGGAGAGGGCCAGATGGTATGTTCCCCCCTGTACGTAGTCCCATATTCCAGTACATAGTATAATGAGAATGCAGCGCCCTTCGGGAGACACATCTGTTCCCGAAGGGCGCTGTTTTTTGGTACGGGGCGGGCGTTACTGGGCCAGTTGGATGGTCCAGTTCTCCAGGCCGGAAAAGATGGAGGTGACCGTAGGGGCCATGCCGCTGACTACGCCGTCGTGGGTCAGCAGGATATCCTGCTGGAAGCAGATAGGGGCGATAGGAGCGGTGGTCAGCAGGTGGGCGCACAGCTGCCGGGCGGCATAGGCGCGGTCGCCGGAAGCGGCAAAAGACTGGAGCAGGCCGTCGGTTACCGTGTTGGTGTAGCCGCCGTAGTTCAAAGAGCCGTTGGTGCCGATGAGGCTTGTAATATCCCAGTCGGCGGTCAGGCGCACCTCACCGTAGTAGAGGTCAAAATCCCCGGCAGCCAGGGCGGAAAGGTAGTCCTCCCAGGGCAGGGCTTTAACGGTGATCTTCCAGTCCAGCAGGGACAGGTTTTCCGCGATAAACTCCGCGCAGGCCACCCGGAAACTGTTGTCCTCATTGACCAGGAGCGTCAGCTCCTGGTTCTGTCCGATGCTGGCACCGGCAGCGATCAGGTCGGACAGGGTATCCTCGTAGCTGTATGTGGGAGCCAGATCCTGGGGATACAGGCTGGAAAGCGGCGAAATGGGGAAAGCGGCGGCCAGGGCGTTGCCGGAGAGAAGGGCGCTGGAGAGCATGTCCCGCTGGATGCCGCAGCTGAAGGCGGCCCTGGCCTCGGCGGAGGCAAAGACGCCTTTGGTGGTATTGAAGCCGATAAATTGGAAGCGGCAGGTGGGAACGGCGGTGGATACCGCCTTGCCGCTGGCAGACACCAGGTCGTTGGTAGGGTCTGCCCGCAGCAGCTCGATCCGACGGGAGGAGAAAAGGTACATGGCGGTATCCTTGTCCTTGGCGTGGACCAGGGAAATGGTGTCTGTGGGCAGTTCCTTCTGCTGCCACCAGCTGGGATTGGCCACCAGGGAGTCGCTTTCGCTGCCGGTGACCAGCACATAGGGGCCGGTACCGATGGGGACTGTTTGACCGGCGGTATTGCGCTTGACCACCGGGATATCCAGCAGGGCGGGAAAGCCCTGGTTGGGGGTAGTGAGGGTAATGGTTACTTGATTGGCGCTGTTGCTGGAGGTAATGGAGGCTACCTGCCGCAGACGGTAGCCATAGCGCTCCGAGGCCGCTGCCCGGCGAAGGGTGTCGGCCACATCGGCGGCGGTAAGCGAGGAACCGTCGCTGAAGACCACGTCCTGGCGGATAGCCAATGTGAGAACAAGGCCGCTTTCATCCCATAGCCAGTTTTCGCACAGCAGAGGCTGAGGTTCCAGATGCGCATCCAGCTCTACCAGAGGTTCGTAAAGCAGGGCGGCCACATCCTGCTGGATCCCCTCCCCGCAGGTGATGGGATCCAGGGTGTGGTCCTTGTGGTAGGCCATGGAAAAAACAGCGGGATAGTTGATGTCCTGGTCCCCAGAGGACTCCTCTTCGCTGTCCAGGCTCTGGCTTTGCTGATACTCCTCCCAGCTGATGCCGGGTCCCTCCTCATAGCTGGTGCCGCAGCCGGACAGAATCAGCAGCATGGCCAGGAGCAGGGGAATGATCCGTTTCATAAGTGCCTCCCTTCTCAGGGCTTCAGGCCAATGAGGGCCCCCTGGACGCCCCGCCGGTCTCCGGATTTCCGGTGGCTCCAGTATAGGTCGGTATGGCAGGCGGTGCAGAGGGGGCAGATATCGATCTGGGCTTCCGGTACGCCGGCCTCCCGCAGCCGCCAGGCGTTGAGGCCCTTGAGATCCACCGTCCATTTTTCTCCCCGGGGAGCGATAAAGGGCTTTGCGCCGCTGCCAAAGGCGGCGGTCATGGCGTCGGGTACGTCGTCATGGGTCTCAAAGCAGCATGGGCCGATGCCTGCGCCGATGGCTACCCGGATATTTTCGGGACGGGCGCCGAACAGCCGGCCCATTTCCTTTACAGTCTTGGCGGGCAGGTCCAGGGCGGTGCCCCGCCAGCCGGCATGGACCGCCCCAATGGAGCGGCTCACCGGGTCATGAAGAAGAAGGATAATGCAGTCGGCGGAAAAGACCATGAGATTCAGTCCCGGCTCGTTGGTCACCAGGGCGTCGGCGGTGTAATCGGTGGGAAAGGTAAGACCCTTGCCACGGTCCGCGGCTGTTACATGGCGGACGGTGTCCTGATGGACCTGAACGGAGAGAACCAGTCCCTCCGGATCCGCCCCCAGGGGGGCGCAGAAGCGGCGGAAATTTTCCCGGACGTTATCCATGCTGTCAGGTTCCGGGCCGCTGCCCCGGAAGTTCAGGGAGGCATGAAAGCCGCCGCTGACGCCCCCCAGCCGGGTGGAAAAGCCGTGGCAGATCTGAGGGTGGGAGAGGAGATCGGAGGTGTGGAATACCACGCCGCCGTGATCCTGCTGAATAAAAGCCATAGTTGTGTCTCCTTAGATAGGCTCCGTGGATATGCCCGTGTGGGGCTGCAACATCGTCAGATGGATGAGGCGGAAGGAAGAACGCTTTTTTCCCGGAGAATGCCTACATAGGCTCCGTCCACACACTCCCCGGCGGGGAAATAACCCAGAGCTTCGTAATAGCGGCTGAGAGCGTCGTTTACCTTCTGGGAGTCCAGCCGCAGAAAGGGCTTGCCATGTCGGCGGGCGTAGCTCTCTGCATAGGAGAGCATCTCCTTTCCCAGACCGGGACAGGCGGGATCGGTGGCCAGGTGGTGGACGTAGAAGGCTTTGCCGTCATCTCCGTTGGGCCACCGGGGATCCCGGGAGAGGAGGGCTATAATGCCGGTGAGGCGGTCTGCCTCCCGGGCGGCCAGTACCACTTCCTCACGGATCAGCCGCCGGAAGTGCTCCGGCGGGTAACAGGTAAGATATCCGGTCTTGTTCCATTGGTAGAGGCCCTTCTCGTCCATCCAGTCTATCCGCCGCTGGAGAAGATCCATAATGGCAGGGACGTCCTCCTCCAGGGCAGGGCCGATGGCACCCGGCAAATACATTTCTGTTTCCGCATTGTGCAGCAGCATAAGAGGACCTCCTTTGAAGAGCGCTGGCGGGTCAAACCGCCAATCACTCCTTAATTTCGACTCCAAAACGTATAATATGAGCGGTAATATACTGATCGTATGCAAAATTGCGGGGGTATATACCAAAAGAAAGGGACTGTGGGTGAGAAAATATGGGGCGGGGAGGCTGCTGCCTGGCAGCAGCCTCCCCGGGCTAGTGTGTCTGTAAGGGGCCGTTTACAGGCCGATTTTCTGCGCCCCAAAGGGGCGCCGCCTGCTGCGCAGGCGAAGCGTGGGCCGAAGTAAGGCGGTGGGCCTTTACCGGCCGCAGCACTGCTTGTACTTCTTGCCGCTGCCGCAGGGACAGGGATCATTCCGGCCCGTTCCCCACCGGTCAGGCCCGCCGGGGACCCTGTGGGGATTTCACTTGCGCGGCGGGAATGAATCCCGCCTTGCGCCAAGAGTGTGCTGCGCAAACTGCTTGTACGCCCCAAAGGGGCGGCGCCTGCTGCGCAGGCGGGACGTGGGCCGAAGTAAGGCGGTGGGCCTTTACCGGCCGCAGCACTGCTTGTACTTCTTGCCGCTGCCGCAGGGACAGGGATCGTTCCGGCCCACTTTCTGGACCCGGCGGGGCTGCTTCTTCACGGTGCCGTCGCCCCGGCCTTCGGTGATGCCGGTGGCTACCCGCTCCCGCTTGATTTCCTGGTTGCTCTTAAGCCGCACGGAGTACAGACGGCGGACAGTCTCCTCCTGGATAGCCGCCACCATCTCCTCGAACATGTGCATGCTCTCCTTCTGGTAGGCCTTTACCGGGTCGTTCTGGGCGTAGGCCTGGAGTCGGATGGCTTGGCGCAGCTCCTGCATGGCGTCGATGTGGTCCATCCAGTACTCGTCCACCACCCGCAGCATGATCACCCGCTCCAGCTCCCGCATAATGGGAGAGGTGATCTCCTTCTCCTTGGCGGCATAGACCTCCAGGGCCTTGTCAGTGAACTGCTGGATAAAGGTGTCCGCGTCGGTGTGAGCAATCTGCTCAGGATCGTACTTGAAGGAGTACTTGGGGAAGAAGGTGCCCTCCAGAGTGGCCATCATGGCCCGGTAGCTTTCGCTGTCCAGATGCTTGTGCTCGGCAAAAGCGGTGTGGACATTGTGGGAGATGATGGTGGAGATCATGTTGGCAATAAGGCCGTGGATATCCCGGCCGTCCAGGACCTCCTTGCGCTGGCCGTAGATCAGCTCGCGCTGCTTGTTCATCACGTCGTCGTACTCCAGGGTGTTCTTACGGGCCTGGAAGTTCCGGGACTCCACGCTGGTCTGGGCGTTTTCAATGGACTTGGTGAGCATCTTGTTCTCGATGGGCATGTCCTCATCGAGATCCAGCTTGTCCATCAGGTGGGTGATCCGGTCGCCGCCGAACAGCCGCATCAGATCGTCGTCCAGGGAGAGGTAGAACCTGGTCTCACCGGGATCGCCCTGACGGCCGGCACGGCCGCGGAGCTGGTTGGCAATCCGGCGGGAGTCATGGCGCTCGGTACCGATGATGAAGAGACCACCGGCAGCTCGGACGGCGTCAGCCTCCCCGGCGATTTCCTCCTTGTGCTTCTTGAGGCTCTCGGCATACATCTTCCGGGCGTCCAGGATCTCCTGGTTGTCAGTCTCGGCGTAGCCGGTGGCTTCGGCGATGAGCTCGTCGGTGAGGCCGGCCTTCCGGAGATCGTTTTTCGCCATATACTCGGCATTGCCGCCCAGCATGATATCGGTACCACGGCCGGCCATGTTGGTGGCCACGGTAACGGCCCCCAGCTTACCAGCCTGGGCCACAATCTCAGCCTCACGCTCATGGTTCTTGGCGTTGAGGAGGTTATGCTTGATGCCCTCCTTCTGGAGGAGCTTGCTCAGGTGCTCGTTCTTCTCAATGGACACAGTGCCCACCAGCACCGGCTGGCCCTTGGCGTGGCACTCCTTGATCTGGGCGATGACCGCCCGGTATTTGGCGGCCTCGGTCTTGTACACCACGTCGGAGTCGTCCTTCCGGGCCAAGGGACGGTTGGTGGGGATCTCCACGATGTCCAGCTGATAGATGGTGCCGAACTCCTCCTCCTCGGTGAGGGCGGTACCGGTCATACCGGAGAGCTTGTTGTACAGACGGAAGTAGTTCTGGAAGGTGATGGTGGCCAGGGTCTTGCTCTCCCGCTCCACCTTTACCCGCTCCTTGGCCTCGATGGCCTGGTGCAGGCCCTCGTTGTACCGCCGGCCAAACATCAGACGGCCGGTAAACTCGTCTACGATGACCACCTGGCCGTCCTTGATGACGTAGTCGATGTCCTTCTTCATCAAGCCATGGGCCTTGATGGCCTGGTTGATGTGGTGGGCCAGTGTGGCGTTCTCCGGGTCGGAGAGGTTCTCTACGTGGAAGAACTCCTCGGCCTTCTGAATGCCCCGGGCGGTGAGGGTGGCGGAG
>JAGHHM010000004.1 GCA_017887695.1 Oscillospiraceae bacterium
CGAGAATCTTCTTCAGATTTCTCATGGTGGATGTTTCCTCCTTCTAAATTTTTTGGAGCGCAAAGCGTTGATTATGGACTTTTTTGTACAGTTTCCAGTACTTTAAGGCCAGCATCAAGCCCCTTACTTTAAGAGCAAGGATAGATGAAAAGTATTGAGGGAGAGAGGAAATTATGGATTTCTTATTTTGGATTGGTAGCAAAAAAACGGGCAGTTGGTAGCAAATATTGACATCCTTATCAACAACACTAAAAAAATCCTTGCAAAATCAATGCCTTCAAGGGAAAAGTGTTGGTAGCATTTCGGTAGCAAAGTAAATTTTCTTTTAGAATAAGTAAGATAAAACAGCAGAAATAGCTGTATTTCCTGAAAGAAAAATACGATTATTTCTGCTTAAAGAGAACGAATATACATTGATGAAATATAGAAAAAAAGTCCACCCACATTTTTGTGGGTGGACGAAAATAATTAGAGCAGAAGAGTTAGGAAAAACGAGACATAGCCTTTTCTTCAGACATGGCAAAATACTGGTAGTCCACGCTGGCGGCCTGGTCACCCCAGGTAGGATCAATGTGATAGGAGGTGCCATCCAGAGTAGCTACGGTCCAGATATGGTCTGTGGTAGATACTGTACTGCATTCAATGCCCTCAAGCTTCAGCAGTAGATTATATGCCGCAGTATAGCCGTCACACACAGCCAGCCCATCTACCAAAGCACCGTAACCGCTGTGGCTCATAGAATCAGCGCTGCTGTGGTAGTCATAGCGGCAGTGGCCGCACAGCCATGCGAAATAGACCTTAGCCTTTTCGTATTCTGAGAGAGAAGGAGTAATACGGCCTTCCTTCCACAGCCGGTCGTGTACCAGAATGGCGGCGTCCAGGGTGGCTTGCCGGTAATGATCAATCTGATCCTCGCCATACAAACTGCTGGAAAAGGTAAGGGACATAGCGCCCGTACGCGTGGAATATGAGCAGCGAACTTCATTATACCCTTGTTCGGCGTAGCTGCGAATACCATCAAGGAAAGCTTCCATAAGCTGCTCCGCCATTGTGGAGGTAAGGGTATTCTTTCCGTAATTGAGGGACATATGCCGTTCCCCGCGGGAGAGCATATAGCGGAGATTGTCATCGATGGCTTTGCTGTCATTGGGAGAAGGGGCGGTATGGAAGCGGCCGGTGCTGGAAACCAGGCTCTCAAGGGTGGTGCCTTCTTTGCTGTAAGAGGCAGAGGTTTCCCAATCCAGCGAGATCCGAAGATCGTCATATACCAGCCGGGTAACCATGGCAGCAACCTGGCAGCGCTGGATTGTGTCATCGGGGAGAAAGGAGCCCTTTTCGTCCATGCCGCTGAGAATACCCCAGCGATACAGGGTAAGAATATCCTGCTGATAGGGGGTATATTCATCAACGTCCTGAATATAGCGGCGGCTGGCATAACCAACAGTCACAGCCTTATCGTTGATGGGAGTAAAGAGGGAAGAGGGAAGGGCGTTGGCCAAAATGTGTGCTACTTGCGCACGGGTGGCGGACTGCTCATAGAGACCGTCAAATTCTTCACCGATACAATCCATAGATTGCAGGTACGCCGTATAAGAAGCATACCATGGGCTGTTGGTGTTGGTATATTCAGCAGGTCCTTTTTCACTGTCACCGTATTCATAAAGGCTCCGCAGCCGGGCGGCTATTGCCAAGGCTTCTCCCACGGACACTTCAGCAGCAGGGGCAAAATGGCTTTCGTCGCCTTTACCGTTGGTAAGGCCCAATTCATACAGTGCTGTGATATTTTTGTAGTACCAGTTGGAGGGCTGGATATCTGTAAACTGCCTCTGATAGGTGCGGGTAGGGGTGAGATGTTCCGCTTCCGCTGCAGAGCCTGCCTGGGGCAGGGTGCACAGCAGCAAAACGCCGGCAAGAATCAATGGCAGAATACGGCGCTTCATGGTGGGCTAACTCCTTTCATCAGTTAGGGGACAAGGATATCCATATCGTCCAGTGTCAATGCGTGGGTATAGGGATTGAAATGCTCGTTGATCAGATCCATAGTGGCTTGGGCGTCCAGAACATAATAGGAACCGCCCTTATACCAACCGGAGCCATCGCCGGGAAGGGTATGGAAGGCGATGTTCTCGCTGCCCATGGTCAGGGCCTGCTCTCCGATCCAGATCAGGTTGGAAAGCTTCAGATCAGTATCTACCCATTTCTGGAAAATTTCGGCCATTGCGGGGATCTTGTCCCAATTGGAGAGCTGGAGGGTCTGCTGGGCCACAGCGGTGAGGAAAGCCTGCTGGGTACCAATACGGCCAATATCGGCAGTGGGGTAGCCGGTACCGTCGTTATTCTGACGCCAGCGGACTACCTGGAGGGCTTCCTCACCATTGAGGTGATGCATTCCCTTGTCGAAATGAATGTGCAGATCCTGATAGGGATCATCGTAATTCATATCCACAGGGACCTCAAAATCCACGCCGTCAATAGCGTCTACCAGTTCAACAAAGGCCTGGAGATTTACCGCCACGTGGAAATCCACAGGAATGCCCAGTAAATTGGAAACCTGTGCCATAATGCCGTCAATGCCACCGTGGTGATAGGAATTGTTAAGCTTTTTCACCGTCCAGTCTACATTCAGCAGAGTGTCACGGGGAAGGCTGAGTACTTTGATGGAGCCATTGGCGGCGTCAAGAGCGACGAGCATATTGGTATCGCTGCCGCCATTTTCATCGTCCAGGCCACTGACAAGAATGGTAAAGAAATCCTCTTTTCTGCCATCCGGCGTTTTGTTTTCATCTGTTTGGTCCAGAATTGGCTGAGAGGTTTCTTCCTGAGAGTTTTCGTCAGGTTGTTCCTCGCTGGGAAGCGTAAGCGGCTGGGAAAAACAGCGGTATAGTCCAAAGAGGGCAATGCCGATAAAGAGAACGGATACGGTAAAAACAGCAAGTGTTTGAAGGGGTGTGCGATTTCTTCTTCTGCGGCTCATGGGTGTTGGCTCCTTATTCTACGGTGAGAGATTAACATAATATCGTCTCAGTGATTCTCTCATTATAGCCGAGGAGATAGTATAACACAAGTGCTGAAAAGAATCTGTCACTATTTGTTTACATTGTATCCGGGTTGTTATTTCCCATGTGGTGCGGCAGTTCTGAGTGGTGGTTCTGGGGAAAGGGAAGGAGACTGCCGTGAGCTTCCCAGGCATCGTGGAAAAGTCCGGCTCTGGTTAGAAGGTATGCTCTCCTGTCGATGGTACTTGCCTGTGGAACAGCCCGGCGGACAATGGGTCCGCCGGGCTTGCCAGCAGTTCAGGCATCGCCGCGGTACTTACGGCGGGTGGCAATCCCGCCGCGGATGTGCCGTTCTGCTTTGTTTTCATCCAGGATTTCCTTTACCCGGAGGTAGAGGCTTCTATTATAGAGCGGAAGCCGCTCCTGGATGTCTTTATGTACAGTGCTCTTGCTGATACCAAATTTTTTGGCGGCATCCCGCACGGTGGTACGATTTTCGATGATATAGGTGGCCAGTTCGCAGGCCCGCTCTTCTATGTTACCCTTCAAGACCCAACACGCTCCCTATCCCGATATGCTTCATATATATGCGGGGCGGTTCTGCGGCATACCTGGATCCATGGCCGTAAGGATATGATAAAATTTCCCTTGCATTTTTAAAAAAGTATGGCATACTATTGGCCGAAAGTGTGCTCAGGTACGCAAGAAAAGGAGCGATGACGAATTTATGCGTAAGAAAAATGATTTTCAACGGACGATTTTGGTTCTTCTGGGAGCGCTGCTCATGGCACTGAATATCAAGGTGTTTGTTCGGGCAGGGGATATGTTTCCCGGTGGTTTTACCGGCCTCACCATACTGATTCAGCGAATTGCTCAGGAATATTTTCAATTAGCACTGCCCTATACACTGATTAACTTACTGCTCAATGCGGTTCCCGCTGCAATCAGCTTCAAGTTTATTGGGAAACGATTTACCCTTTATTCTTGCCTGATGATTGTGGTTACCAGCGTTATGACAGATATTCTGCCGAGCATGGCAGTGACTTCAGATCCGCTGTTGATCAGTGTATTTGGCGGGATTATCAATGGCTGTGCCATATGTTTGTGCCTGTCTGCCAATGCCACCAGCGGCGGTACGGATTTTATCGCAATTTTCTATTCCGAGCGCAAGGGCGTGGACACCTGGAATTATGTGCTGCTGGGGAATGTGATTATGCTGGCGGTAGCCGGCGTCCTGTTTGGATGGGAGAAATCTCTGTATTCCATTATTTTCCAGTTTGCCAGCACGCAGGTTTTGCATGTGCTGTACAAGCGGTACCGGAAGCAGACGCTGCTTATTATTACTGACCACCCTGAGGAAGTGTATGAGGTGATCCGGGATAACACCCACCACGACGCCACGCATTTTGTGGGTGTTGGCTGCTATGAGTGCCAGGAGAAGCATCTGCTTTACTCTGTGGTTTCCGCAGAGGAGAGCGGACATACCATAGAGGGAATCCGGGCTGTGGATCCCAAGGCTTTTATCAATTGTATCGGGACAGATCGTATTACAGGCCGTTTTTATAATTCTCCTCATGATTGAGGAAGCGGCATAAAAAGCCCCTGCGTCGTTTTGCCGACGCAGGGGCTTTTGTACTTGTTACGTTTTGTATGCTGCCGCGGCGGTAAGGCCGGTTACGGTTGATGTTTGGCGGCATGGGCCTTAAAGGCCTCAAAGGTTTCATTGCTGATCACATGTTCAATACGGCAGGCGTCCTCCGCCGCCACCTGGGGGCTGACGCCCAGAGCAATCAGCCAGTCGGAAAAAAGAGTATGCCGTTCGTACATTTTTTCGGCGATCTCCCGCCCTTTGTCCAACAGGGTGATGTAGCCGTCCTTACTCACATCAATGTATCCGTTGAGCCGCAAATTTTTCATAGCCACGCTGACACTGGGCTTGGAAAAAGATAACTCACTGGCAATATCAATGGAGCGTACCTGTCCCTGCCGCTTTTGCAGGATCAGGATCGTTTCCAGATAGTTTTCAGCAGATTCGTGGATTTTCATATGCGTATTACCCGCCTCTCAGGAAATCGGTCTATCGGTAAAAAGCTGTGCGCTTGCTTCTCAGGATACCACAAAAAGGCCGACAGGGCAAGGCTGCCCGGGAATTTGTCCAGCGGTGCTTAGTCATAGTGGGCCCGGCTGCCTCCGATATATTTGGGCCGGGTCCTGGCACAGAGCAGGATAGCCTCACCAATGTGGTCCAGACTCAGACGGACAGGGACGGCCACGTCCCGCAGATGCATTCCAATGAGGGTGCCGCCAATATCCATGCCGGCATGAGCGCGAATGTGCTCCACGGCCACCGGGTCCTGAAAGCTGTCCCAGGCGGTGGTGGCAAAGGAGCCGCCGGCCTTGGGCTGGGGATGGACGCTGACCGGATCATAGCCATACTGCCTGGCACAGGCACGCTCCAAAATCAGCGCACGGTTCAGATGCTCGCAGCACTGGGCGGCAAGGAAGATGCCCCGCTCCTGCAGCAGGGGATAAATCCCCTTAAAGGCAGCCTGAGCGGCTTCCAGGCTGGAAGCGTGTCCAATTTTTCCGCCAAGGATTTCAGAGGAAGAGCAGCCCACCACAAAGATATCGCCGGGCTGCAGTTTGGCGGCATCCAGCAGCTCTGAGACAGCCTGCCGGGCCTGTTGCTCGATAGTGGATAATGCAAGCTCAGTCATAGGAAAAACCTCCAATCAGGAATTAGACAGAGAGGGAAGGGGGCGGTCCGGCTGCTGTAATTCAGGCCGTACCACCAGCAGCATGGTGAGATAACAGGCCATGCCGCCCACAACATTGGATACAGGTTCAGATGCAAATACGCCATAGGCGCCCATTCCCCACAGGTGGGGAAGAAGAAGCATCAGGGGGACCACCAGAATGACTTTGCGCAGCAAAGAGAAAAAGACCGCATGCCTGGCTTTGCCCAGGGCGACAAAGATGTTTTGCCCGCTCATGTGGAAATTCATGAATACAAAGGTGGCAAAATAAATCCGCAGGGTTTTAACGCCTACGTCCAACAGGGCCGGGTCGTCGTTGAAGAGAAGGATCCAGAACTGAGGAAGCAGCATTACCAGCAGCCACACGGTAAAATTGTAAAGGAGGCCTGCCCAGGTAATGAAGAAGATGCATTTTTTGACGCGGCTATATTGTCCCGCACCGTAGTTGTAGCCGATTACCGGCTGAGCGCCCTGGGTGAGCCCCTGAAGGGGCTGGAGGATAATTTCGCGAACGGAGGTAATCGCGGTCATGGCGGCCACATAGAGGTCACCCATGGCGCCGCCCTCGGCAGCACCGAAGGCCTGGAGCTGAGAGTTACCCAGGGCCTGTACCAGACTGTTGGTAATGGAAAACGTAAAGCCTGTAAGGCCCAGAGAAATAATCCGCTTCAGGATAGGCAGATCCAGGGCCATATCCGTCCGGTTGAGCCGCAGGATGGCTTTTTTACCCTGCAGGAATACCAGCACCCATATTGCGGAACAGGTCTGGGCAATGACCGTCGCCAGAGCGGCACCCTGGACGCCCATATGCAGGAGAAAAATAAAGACAGGGTCCAGGATTAGATTGATAACTGCCCCCAGCAGAACGGTCATCATCCCCGTGCGGCCAAAGCCCTGGGCGTTAATAAAAGGGTTCATGCCCAGGGAGATCATCACTGGAATGGTTCCGGCCAGATAAATCAGAAGATAGCTTTTGGCGTGGGGGACTGTTTCCGGACTTCCGCCTACCAGATATAGGAAAGGTTCATGAAAAAGGTAAAACAGGGCGGTCAGGGCAACGCCCAGCAAGACCAGCAGGGAAAAAGCGCAGCCCATGATCTGGCGGGCCCGCTGGATATTTCCACGTCCCCGGGCAATGGAGCACAAAGGCGCGCCGCCGGTGCCGCAGAGATTGGCAAAAGCGGTAATGATATAGGTTACCGGCATTACCAGGCCAATGCCGGTGAAAGCATCTCTCCCGATCCCCTCAATGTGTCCGATAAAGGCCCTGTCCACTACATTGTAGAGGACCACCGTGAGCTGCGCCACTGTTAAAGGAATAGCAAGATTCAAAATATTTTTGGCAATGCTGCCTTGTGTAAAGTCGTTTTTCTGCTGCTGTGTATCCGTCATACCACTCGGTCCTTTTTGATTCTTTTCTACAATTGTACCGCATTTTTTCAGAAATGCAAGGGGACGCAAAAGACCGGCCGGCGGGGTTGTGCCCCGCCGGCCTTCCAACATTTCCGGTATATGCTTATACCCGCCGCCAGGAAGCGCCTTCCTTGGTGTCGGTGACCTCTACACCCATGGCCTTCAGTTCCTCCCGGATCCGGTCAGCCTCGGCAAAGTTCTTGGCTTTCTTTGCCTGGGCCCGCTGGAGAACCATAGCGTCGATGGCGGGATCGCCCTCGCCGGTGATGACAATACCGCCGTCAGAGGCAGCGTTTGCCTTGGCATTGGCGTCGGCCTCCCGCTTTGCCTCCGCCTTTTTCAGCAGATCCAGGCCCAGTACCTGGTCGAAATCACCCAGCAGGGCCAACTTGGTATCATTGCTGGCCTTTACCTTCAGAGCGTCATAGAGAGCGGTGACGGCCAGGGAGGTGTTCAGATCGTTGCCCAGGGCCTTGCGGAATTTCTCCTTCTGCTGGGCGAATACCTCCTCATCCACGCCGCCGTCGCCGGGGGTCAGCGCAGCAATCTTGGCAATGAGCTTCTGATAGGCGGCCTGGGCGTTGTCCAGGTTCTCCCAGGAGAATACCAGGCTCTTGCGGTAGTGGCTCTGGAGGCAGAAGAGGCGGTAGCTGAGGGGGTCATAGCCCTTTTCCTCCAGCAGGGACACCGTCAGGAACTCCCCTTTGGATTTGCTCATCTTGCCGGAGGTGGTGTTCAGATGGAGGACATGCATCCAGTAGTTGCACCATTTGTGGCCCAGGAAGGCCTCGCTTTGGGCAATTTCGTTGGTGTGGTGGGGGAAGGCGTTGTCGATACCGCCGCAGTGGATGTCCAGGTCATCCCCCAGATGCTTCATGGAGATGCCGGAGCACTCGATGTGCCAGCCGGGGTAGCCCACGCCCCAGGGGGAATCCCACTTCAGGGCCTGATCCTCAAACTTGGACTGGGTAAACCAGAGGACAAAGTCGTTTTTATTGCGCTTGTTGGTGTCCTCCTCCACGCCCTCACGGACGCCCACCGCCAGATCCTCAGCGTCATGATCGTTGAAGATATAATAGCGCTCCAGCTTGCTGGTGTCGAAATACACGTTGCCGCCGGCCTGATAGGCGTACCCTTTGTCCAGAAGGGCAGAGATGATCTTGATATACTCATCGATGCAGCTGGTGGCGGGCTCCACCACGTCGGGACGCTTGATGTTCAGCTTCCGGCAGTCCTCAAAGAAGGCGTCGGTGTAGAACTTGGCGATTTCCATGACGGTTTTGTGTTCCCGCTTGGCGCCCTTGAGCATCTTGTCCTCGCCGGTATCGGCGTCGGAGCTGAGGTGGCCCACGTCGGTGATGTTCATGACACGTTTGACGTTGTAGCCCTCATAGCGCAGGAACTTCTCCAGCACGTCCTCCATAATGTAGGAGCGCAGGTTCCCGATATGGGCGAAATGGTAGACGGTGGGGCCGCAGGTATACATCTTGACGATGTCGGGGTGATTGGGGACAAATTCCTCTTTTTTATGGGTGGCAGAATTGTAGAGATACATGGGTTTTTCTCCTTTATCTGTATTTTACACTTTTTCCTGAAGTCGTTTTTCAAGTTCATTTACCCGGCGTGCCAGCTCCTCCAGCCGCTTGAGGGTGGGGTTTTCCACGCTGGTCTGGTCCACCTCGTCCACATAATGGCGGACCTTTTCTCCGTTGACCCGGACAATCTGGGCGGGGACGCCCACGGCGGTAGCGCCCTCGGGGACTTCCTGGAGGACTACGGCGCCGGCGGCAATGCGGGCGTTGTCGTGGATGGTGATGGGACCCAGAACTTTGGCACCGGCTCCCACCAGAACATTGTTGCCAAGAGTGGGGTGCCGCTTGCCGGTGTCCTTGCCGGTGCCGCCCAGGGTAACGCCCTGGTACAGCAGTACGTCATCCCCCAGCTGGGCAGTCTCACCGATAACGATGCCGGTGCCGTGGTCGATCACCAGGCGGCGGCCGATAGTTGCGCCGGGATGGATTTCGATGCCCGTCCAGAAGCGGCTCCATTGGGAGACGCATCGGGCGAGAAAGCGGAGCTTATGGCGGTAAAGCCAGTGGGCCAGACGGTGGTAAAGGGTAGCATGGACGCCGGCATAGAGCAAAAAGATTTCCAGCTTGCTCCGGGCGGCAGGGTCTCTCTTCTGGTACGCGTTCAGTGTTTCCAGCAGCATAAGAAACGATCCTTTTCCATAGGATTCCCATTGAGCGGCGGGACCAATAAAAAAACGCCTGCCCCGTCCCTGTGGACGGAGAGGCGCAGTGCGCGGTTCCACTCTCCCGTTTCGCTCATCGGGCCAGTATCGCGGCCCAAACGGAGGGCATTACCCCTCCCGCTCCCGGACGCACATTCCCTTCGCCTCCCGGAGGGCCGTTTACAGCCGGTGGCGGCCCCTCTCTGACCTTTTGGCGCAGGTACTCTTTCCGTTCATTGCGGTACACTTTTATTATATTATCAGCGGCAGGGAAAGGTGTCAAGGCAAATTATATGATGAAAGGGGTATTTTTGTTGCCGGAGGACAGGCGCTGTGCTACAATAGGGCCACAAAGAGCCGCTGGAGGAACAAGTATGGATCGTAAGCTGCTGGAGGAGCAGATGAGCGCCCTGCCCATTGTGCAGTATGATTTTTTTGAAACAGAGGAGCTGGTATTTACACCCAGAGTCCGGACAGTGTGTGAGATGGAGTGTGGCAAGTATGGGAAAAGCTGGGCCTGTCCGCCGGGAGTAGGGACGGTGGAGGAATGTCGGGAGCGGTGCCTGTCCTATCCCCACGGGCTGCTGGTGGTGACCATGACGGAGGTGGAGGATATTGCCGATATCAGCGCCACGCTGGCCACCCGGGGCGACCACGAAGAGATTACCCGGAAGGTCCACCATATGATGCTGGAGCAGGGGGCGGAGGTGTATGTCCTTTCCACAGAGTCCTGTGCCATCTGCCAGCACTGTACCTACCCGGACGCGCCCTGCCGTCATCCGGAGCGGATGTACCCCTGTGTGGAGAGCCATGGCATTTTGGTTACTGACCTGGGGGAACGGGTAGGGATCCCCTTCCAGGCAGGCGGAAATATTGTTACCTGGTTCAGTCTGCTGCTGTATCGGGAAAAATAAAAAGAAATGAAAGGCCCCGTCACGGTTACCGTGACGGGGCCTTGTTTATATGTGGTACTGTTAGGCTGCGGTTCCATTTTGAGACAGGGCGGAGAGGAAGAATACCCCGTCAGGAGCCCGGTATAGGCCGCTGAGTCCCTCCCGCAGCTGCCAGCTGAGGCCCTCATAATAGAGGGGGATCACCGGCGCATCGGTAAGGAGAATGGCCTCGGCATCATGGAGGTAAGCGTCCCGTGCCTCCGGGGCAATGGCAGCGGCAGCGGATTTCATCAGGATGTCAAAGGCGTCACTGTCATAGCCGGAGAGATTGGTGGCATTGGAACTAAAAAAGTCCTTCAAAATAGCCTTGGCGTCGTTGTAGGCAGCAGTAAATTCCTGGGCAGCGATCTGGAAGGAGGCCTGGGCCGTTTCCTCGCCGCTGTCCCCGGAATTCTCTGTTCCGGCGGAGGTAAGCATAGTCTCGTATTCATCCGCCGTCACGGCGCGGGTGGTAACAGTGATCCCCAGCTGATCCTTCCACATGGCAGCCACAGCCTGAGCGGCAGCTTTGCCGGCGTCGGAGGATACGTAGATATATTCAACAGCAGGGAAATTGGTGCCGTTGGGGTAGCCTGCCTGGGCCAGAAGGCTCCGTGCCTGGGCGCAGTCAGCTTCGTAATCCGTGTCGGTGGTAACGGTGACCTTCTCCAGACTGTGGGTGCGGAAATCCCAGAAGGTGTCCGGTTCCTGAGGTTCATTGGCAGCATTGGGATCAGTGGAAGGCTGACTTTCTTCCTCGGCAGACTCCTCTGTGGTGGTGTTGTTACCGTAATCAGTGATGCCGTAGGGGAGAAGGCCGGAGGCGGAGCGGAGGGTGAGATCCCCAACGGCTTCGGTAACCGCCTGGGTATCAATGGCCAGGCGGAGTGCCAGACGCACATTGGCGTCATCAAAGGGAGCGATCTGAGTATTGAGGATCAAACCGTAGGTAGTAGTAACGGGATCCGGCAGCCAGCTGCCGCTGTCGGACAGGGTTTGCAGTACATCCTCCGGCAGGTCCTCGATGAGATCTGTTTCTCCGTTGAGAAAAGCGTCATACTGGGATTGATCGCCGGAGGCAGGGACAAACTGCAGGACGTCGGGGCCCACGGCGGCAGTGTCGTAATAGGTTTCGCTCTTCTCCAGAGTCACCTCGCTGCCGCTGAGAGCGGAGAGGGTGTAGGCACCGTTGGTGGCGGTGTTCTCACTGCCCCACTGGCCGCCGTCCACCTGGTCCTGCCGTACCGGCATGGTATAGGCGCTGGCGCAGATTTCCTGCAGGAAGTAAGCGCAGCTTCCGGTGAGCTTGACCACCAGGGTTTGGTCGTCGGTAGCGGAAACGCCCAGAAGTGTGGGGTCCCCGGTGGATTGAACGTCGCTGTATCCGGCGATGTCTGCCAAAAGGGTGCGGTGAGGAAGGTCGTTGGCAGGGTCTGCCAGCCGCTGCCAGGCGGCAACAAAATCGCCCGCGGTGACGGCCTGGCCGTCGGACCACTGGATGTCACTGCGAAGAGTAAAGGTGTAGGTGGCATTTCCGGCATAATCCGTTTCCACCTCATAGCTTTCCGCCTGGCCGGTGGCCAGCATAGCGTGGCCGCTGCCGTCATCCACCCAGCGCATCAGGTTCTCAAAAAGATGGAACAGGATCGTCTCTCCACCCTGAACGGTGGAAGCGGCGGGATCCAGCGTGTCCTGGGCTTCTCCGGCACATACGGTAACAGTGAAAGGGGCATCCTCCTCCTGGGTTTCCTCCGGCTGCTGGTTGGAGCAGGCGGACAAAAGCAGGGACAGTATCAGGGCAGCCGCCAGAATCAGTTTCGGGTATTTGGTATGCATGGGCAGGTCTCCTTTAAAGGGGGTAGGCTATTTGCTTTCCACGGGAACCAGCTGCCCTTTGTCATCAAAGGTCACAGGATGGATCTCGTTTTTGGTGTGCTTGGCAATGTCGTTGAGCCGGACCAGGCCGGGGTAGTCGGACACCAGGGTATAGGCAACGCCGTGGCGCTTGGCACGGCCGGTACGGCCAATGCGGTGGACGTAGTACTCGTTTTCATCGGGGACGTCGTAGTTGAATACGGCGTCCACATCATCCACATCGATGCCACGGGCAGCAACATCGGTGGCAACAAACACCCGCAGCTCTCCCCGCCGGAACCGGGCCATAACCTTTTCCCGTTTCTCCTGGGGAATGTCACCGTGGATGCACTGGGCGTCCACGCCCCGCATCTGAAGGAGCTTGGTGACCCGTTCGGTGTTGCCCTTGGTGTTGCAGAAGATCATGACGCGGTCATAGTTTTCCAGATCCAGAATCTTTTTGACCGTGTCCACCTTTTCGTTCATACTCACCTCCAGGCGATACTGGAGGATGTCGGGTTTATTTTCCTCGTCTGCCCGGACGGTAATCTCCACAGGATCCCGCTGATAGACCCAGGCAATGTCCATGACCTCGCGGCTGATGGTAGCGGAGAAAAGACCCAGGTTTTTCCGTTTTTTCATCACGTCCAGCAGGTGGGTCACCTCGTGAATAAAGCCCATGTCCAGCATCCGGTCAGCTTCGTCCAGCACGGCAGTCTGTACAGAATCGATGCGGACAGTCCGCCGCTTCATGTGGTCTCCCAGACGGCCGGGGGTAGCAACCACGATCTGAGGCTTTTTCTTCAGTGCGTCGATTTGTTTGCCAATAGGCTGGCCGCCGTAGAGGCACACCATGCGGATGCCGGGCTTGAACTGGGCCAGATCACGCATTTCAGCAGTAATCTGCATAGCCAGTTCCCGGGTGGGGGCCAGGATCACAGCCTGGACGGCTTCGGATTCTGGGTCAATGTGTTCAATGATGGGAATGCCGAAGGCAAAGGTTTTGCCGGTGCCGGTAGGGGCTTTGGCGGTGACATCCTGCCAGTCCATCATGGGGGGGATGCAGCCCGCCTGAATGGGAGTGGATACCTCGTATCCTTTCTTTTCCAGCGCGCGCATCAGCTCCGGGGACAGGCCCAGAGTGTCAAAACGCACGCCCTGCGTAATTTCCATAGTAATTCCTCACAATTGTGTCATATTTCTGAAAAAACCGCTGGTTTTTCTGGTTTGTATTGATTAACTAACATAGTTTAACATAAAAACCCCTTTATCGCAAGTATAGCGGATGGGGTTTCATGGAAAGTTCATGATTTCTTCATGATTGGAGTCATTGGGGCTGAAAGCCGTATAGAGGGTGCAGCGGAGCTGACAGCAGGCAGTCTGCCGGCTGGTATTGGAGCAAGTCACAGAGGCTGGGCTGCTTTTCAAAAAATCCGCCGGTCCCCGAAGGAACCGGCGAAGAAGGATTACTTTTTGTAGGGAACGTGCCAGATGGTGTCGGCGTAGTTGGCAATGGACCGGTCGGCGGCAAAGATACCGGAGCGGGCAATGTTGTGCAGGCTCATCTGGTTCCACTTCTTGCGGTCGGCATAGGTCTCTACCATGCGGCGCTCAGCGGCACAGTAAGAGGCAAAGTCGGCCAGAAGCATGTATTCGTCGGCAGGAGAGCCGTTGCCGAAGAGGAGACGCTCTACCAGATCGTCGTAGCGGATGCCATCCTTGAAGCCGTTGCTGATCTGATCCAGTACCCGATGCAGGGCGGGATCCCGGCTGTACAGGCGGTAGGGGTTGTAGCCGCTGTCCCGCATCTCCTTGACTTCCTCAGTTTTCAGGCCGAAGAGGAACATGTTCTCATCGCCCAGCACCTCGTGCATCTCTACGTTGGCGCCGTCCAGGGTACCCACAGTAAGGGCACCGTTCATCATAAACTTCATGTTGCCGGTACCGCTGGCTTCCTTGCCGGCGGTAGAGATCTGCTGGCTGACTTCGCTGGCGGGCATCAGTACCTCGGCCATGGAGACACGGTAGTTCTCCAGGAAGAATACCTGCAGCTTATCCTTGCAGATGGGATCGTTGTTGATCTGATCCGCCATGGAGTTGATGAGACGAATGATCCGCTTGGCCACGGCGTAGCCGGGAGCGGCCTTGGCGCCGAAGAGGAAGGTGTGGGGCCGCATCTCCATGTTGGGGTTATCCCGCAGCTGGAGATAGAGATGGATGATGTGCATGGCATTGAGGAGCTGGCGCTTGTACTCATGCAGGCGCTTGACCTGTACGTCAAAGATGGCGTCGGTGTTGACAATGACGCCCTGCTCCTTCTTGGCCCACTTGGCAAAGGCCTGCTTGTTGGCCTTCTTGATCTGCTCCAGGCGGATCAGGACTTCCTTGTCATCAGCGTAAGCGTCCAGCTTGGGCAGAGCAGTGCCGGGATGGAGGAGATACTCGTCACCGCCGCAGAGATCCCGGATCAGGCTGTCCAGGCCGGGATTGATCTCCGCCAGCCACCGGCGGTGGTCAATGCCGTTGGTGACGTTCTTGAACTTCTCGGGCTCCATGCCGTAGGCGTCATGGAACACATCGTGGCGGAGAATGTCGCTGTGAAGGGCGGATACGCCGTTGACAGCCATACCGCCGGCGATGCAGAGGTTAGCCATACGGACCTCGCCGTCCCAGATAACGGCCATATTCTTGGTCTTGGCCTCATCGTGGTAGAAGTTTTCCACCTTGGTCTGCCAGCGGCGGGCAATCTCACAGAGGATCTGCCAGATACGGGGCAGCAGGGATTGCATCAGGGACTGAGGCCAGCGCTCCAGGGCTTCCGCCAGTACGGTGTGGTTGGTGTAGGCCACGGAATTGACGGTGATGTTCCAGGCGGTATCCCAGTCGAGGCCGGCGTCGTCCATCAGGATCCGCATCAGCTCAGGGATCACCAGGGCAGGGTGGGTATCGTTGATCTGGATGACGTTCTTCTCGTGGAAGTTGGTCAGGGTGCCATAGGCCTGGATGTGCTTGCGGACAATGGACTGGACCGTGGCGGAGACAAAGAAGTACTGCTGCTTGAGACGCAGGCTCTTGCCCTCGTAGTGGTTGTCCTCGGGGTAAAGGACCTTGGCAATGACCTCGGCCATGGCCTTTTCCTCGCTGGCCTTCAGGTATTCGCCCCGGCTGAAGAGGCTCATATCGATAGGCGTGGGGCTCTTGGCATCCCACAGGCGCAGGGTATTGGTGTGGCGGGTGTCATAGCCGGCAATAGACATATCGCAGGGGATGGCCAGCACCCGGGTGTAGCCTTCATTGACAATGTGCAGGTGGTCGTCGGCCCAGAATTCACGGAGGGTACCGCCAAAATGGACCTCTTCGATTTCATCAGGCCGGGGAATCAGCCATGCGTCGCCCTGCTCCTTCCAGGTATCGGGCAGCTCCACCTGCTGGCCATCCACGATCTTCTGACGGAAGATACCCAGCTCATAGCAGATGGAGTAACCGCAGGCGGGGATCTCCAGGGTGGTCAGGCTGTCCAGATAGCAGGCGGCCAGGCGGCCCAGGCCGCCGTTGCCCAGACCGGCATCGGGCTCCATATCGAAGATGTTGGCGCTCTTGAAGCCCAGGTCCTCAATGGCTTCCCGCAGGGGCTGAAGTACGCCCAGGTTGTAGGCGTTTTTCATCAGGCTCCGCCCCATCAGGAACTCCAGGGACATATAGTGGACCTGCCGCAGCTGTTCCTTGCGCACTTCGCTGCGGGTTTCCACAGCGTGTGCGCTCATGCGGTCCCGCAGCACCATGGCGCAGGCCTTCATGATGTTTTCTTCCGTGGCTTCCTCCACGGTGCAGCCGAAGTTCAGATGCAGCTTATCCAAAATCGCTTGCTTCAAGGACTCCTTGGTGAATTTTTCCATAGGGCACAATCCTCATTTCATGCAAAGTAAGGCGGGGCGTATCATGCGATACCCCCCGCCCAGATATCAGGCTGTCCGCTCAGGAGCGGATCGACCGATAGATCTCATTATAGGCCTCCGCGCTGCGCTTCCAGCTGAAGTCCTCGGTCATGCCGGCGTTCTGCAGCTTGCGGAAAGCGGTGGGGTTATTATAGTAGAGGTCCACCGCCTGCCGGATGACATAGAGCATATCGCCGCTGTTGTAATCGGCGAAGGTAAAGCCGTTGCCGGCTCCGCACCAGGACTCGTAGGGATGGACGGTGTCCTTCAGACCGCCGGTTTCCCGGACGATAGGAAGGGTTCCGTAGCGCATGGCGATCATCTGGGCCAAACCGCAGGGCTCGCTCTTGGAGGGCATCAGCAGCAGGTCGGCGCCGGAATAAATGGCCATGGCCAAGGGCTCGTTGTATCCCCGATAGAGGGCCATACGGCCGGGATACCAGCCCAGTTTCTGCTCAAAGAACTGTTCGTAATTCCAGTCGCCGCTGCCCAGCACCACAAACTGGCAGTTGAGGTCCATAATCTGGTCAAATACGCGGCAGACCAAATCCAGGCCCTTGTGGCTGACCAAGCGGCTGACGATGGCGATAATGGGAACGTTGGGATCCACATTCAGGTTCAGCTGTTTCTGGAGCTGTTCCTTGTCAGCGGCCTTCCCGGAGAGATCCTTGGCGGAGTAATTAGCGTAGATCCCCGGATCCTTGGAGGGATCGTAGCGGTCCATATCGATGCCGTTGAGGACGCCATGGAGCTTGCCGGCATTGAGCTGCATAACGCTCTCCATGCCGTGGGCATAGTAGGCGTAGCGCAGCTCCTGGGCATAGGTGGGGCTTACGGCGGTAATGGCGTCGCAGGTCATCAGGGCGCCCTTGAGGAGGTTCACATCGCCGTCCATGGCGATGGTACCGTCGGCAAACCAGCCGGGAGCCAGGCCGAAGAGGTCCTCCAGAGTTTCTTTGCCATAACGGCCCTGATATTCAATATTATGGACAGTGAAAACGGTCTTGATTCCGCGCACCTCGCTCCAGCGGACACACTCGTCCTTCAGATAAATGGGGACCAGAGCAGTCTGCCAGTCATTGCAGTGGATGATCTCCGGCATAAAAGCCATGGCGGGCAGCAGGGCGATGATAGAGCGGGAGAAGAAGCCGAAGCGCTCACCGTCATCATAGTGGCCGTACAGAGTGTCGCGCTTGAAGTAGTACTCGTTGTCCACAAAGTACCAGATCACACCGTCACGGTCCAGACGGAACAGGCCGCAGTACAGGCGGCGCCAGCCCAGGGGCACCTCAATATGGCAGACGAAGGACATCTGGTCCTTCCACTTGTCGGCCACACGTTGGTAAAGGGGCAGGATCACAGCCACTTCATTTCCCGCTTTGGCCAGGGCCTGGGGCAGGCTGCCGGCTACGTCAGCCAGACCGCCGGTTTTACAAAAAGGGACAGCCTCCGAGGCGGCAAACAGGATTTTCATGAGGAAAAACCTCCTTCGCAATTGTTGAGTATAGCCTCAAATTGTAAAAAAGTAAAGGTATTTTGTGGAAAACCTAGCGTATATGGGGCAAAATTGTGAATTTGGATAAAAGGTCGGGAAGGGTGGGAGGTTCCTTTTTTACACCTTGCTGTTCTTAGCAATAGCCAGAGGATAGGCGTCATGTCCCATCAAAGTGCGGGATTCCATGATCTCCACATTCTTGTCTGCCACTACATAGTGGAGGACGGCGTCCCGGCCTACGGAAACGTCCTGCATCAGCACGCAGTTCTTCACCTCGGCGCCCCGGGCCACGGATACGCCCCGGAACAGGATGGAGTTCTCCACAGTGCCTTCAATGGTGCAGCCGTCGGCCACCAGGGAGTTGCAGCAGGAGCCGTCGGGATCAATGTAGGTGGAAGCGTCGTTGCGCTCCTTGGTGTGGACGGGCCGCTGGGGATGGAACACCTCCCGGCGGATAGCGGGATCCAGCAGCTCCACGCTGCGGTCGTAATACTCCTTGACGCTGTGAATCTGGGCGGCATAGCCATCCCAGACGTAGCTCTGGATGTGCAGGCTGTCGGCCTTGCCCTGGAGCACGGCACTGCGGAAGTTAAAGAGGTTGTGGCTGATGCACTCGTCCACCAGCTCCAGCAGAAGCTGCTTGGAAAGGATGTAGATCTCCAGGGAGCGGTAGCAGCCCTCGGGATTGCGTACGGAATACAGGGTTTCGGTGATTCGGCCCTGGTCATTGAGACGGAAATAGTTGATGTCCTCGGCGTCCGTGTCCAGATTGCTGGTGCATACGGCGGTGATGTCGGCGCCGGAGGCCAAGTGGGCCTGGTAGACATCCTGAAGGGGAATATTGATGATCAGGTCGCTGTTGGCCAGCACCACATGGCTCTGACGGATTCCCTGGAGGTAGGAGCGAACACCGGCCAGGGCCTCCATGCGGCCCCGGAACTCCCGGATATAGCCGGACTGCTGCTCATAGGCGAAGGGGGGCAGGAGCCTGAGGCCGCCGTACTTGCGGCTGAGATCCCAATCCTTGCCGGAGCCCAGGTGATCCAGAAGGCTCTGGTACCGGCCGTGAAGGACGATGCCCACGTCGGTGATGCCGGCGTTGACCATGCTGCTGAGGATAAAGTCGATAATGCGGTAGCGCCCGGCAAAGGGGACGGAAGCGGGCATACGGTTGGCGGTCAGCTCCCGTAAATTATTATGCTTTTCGTAAGAAAAGATGATTCCGTGCAGGCCTTTCATCTGCGTACCTCCTTGTGATCGCGGTTGAGCATAGTATTGGGAGCGACGACCTCGTTCTCGGCGATAACGGAGCCGGGGCCCAGGACAGTGATGCCCCAGGTGGCGGGATCGCAGGACTCGGGATCGCCGCCAATCTTGGCGCCGCAGTCGATCTGGCAGTTTTCGCCCACGATGGCGTAGCGGATCACAGCGCCCTTCTTTACGGTAACGCCGGGCATCAGGACGGAGTAGTGAACCTCAGCGCCCTCTTCAACGTGGACGCCATGGGAGAGGACGGAGTTTTTAACCGTGCCGTCCACCTCGCAGCCCTGGGTGACCACGCTGTGCTCCACCAAAGCGGCTTTGCCAAGGAAAGCGGGGGGTTCGGCGGGCAGCCGGGCGTAGATGGGCCAGCTGCTTTCCAGAAGATCCAGATCGCCCCGGGAGAGCATGTCCATATTGGCGTCCCAGAGGCTCTCCAGGGTGCCCACGTCCTTCCAGTAGCCGTCGAAGTGGTAAGCGATCATTTTTTCACCGGCGGCCAGCATGTTGGGGATAATATTCTTGCCGAAGTCATTGCTGGAGTTGGGGTCATTCTCATCATTGATGAGGTACTCCCGCAGCTTCTTCCAGGAGAAGACGTAGATACCCATGGATGCCAGGTTGCTCTTGGGCTCCTTGGGCTTTTCCTGGAACTCCACGATGTTGTCCTCCCCGTCCACGGCCATGATGCCGAAGCGGGAGGCCTCGTCCCAGGGCACCTCCAGCACGGAGATGGTGCAGGCGGCGCCTGCCTTCTTGTTGGCCTCCACCATTTTCCAATAGTTCATCTTATAGATATGGTAGCCGGAGAGGATGACCACATAGTCGGGGTCATACATGTCCACGAAGCCGATATTCTGATAGATGC
>JAGHHM010000064.1 GCA_017887695.1 Oscillospiraceae bacterium
CCATGCTGAAGACATCCAAGCCGATTCTGGTGATCCCGGCCACCTATCTCTGTGGAGCGGTGTTCTGCATTTTCTGCGATCTGATTGCCCGCACGGCCTTTTCCCCCACGGAGATGGCCATCGGTACGGTTACGTCCGCTTTTGGTGCGCCGGTGGTGATCTACATGATGCTCAAGCGGCAGAAGGCACGGCAGTAAGGAGGCTATCATGATCTACTTTCATACCAAGGATCTGGCAGTGGGCTATGACGGCCATGCCCTCATCCATGACATCAATATTGAAATTGAAAAAGGGAAGATTCTCACGCTGATCGGTCCCAATGGCTCCGGCAAGTCCACTATTCTCAAGTCCATTACCCGCCATCTTAACAAGATCTGCGGTCAGGTATATATTGACCGTCAGGAGATCTACGCCTGGTCGGCCAGGGAACTGGCCAAGCAGGTGGCAGTGGTGCTGACGGACCGGATCCACCCGGAGTTGATGACCTGCGAGGAGGTGGTGGCTATGGGCCGCTACCCCTATACCAATGCCATGGGCAAGCTGACGCCCCGGGACCAGGAGATTGTGGCCCAGGCTATGGAGCGGGTCCATGCCCTGGATCTGGCTCAGAGGGACTTTACCACCCTTTCCGACGGACAGCGCCAGCGGATCATGCTGGCCCGGGCCATCTGTCAGGAGCCGGAAATTATTATCCTGGATGAGCCTACCGCCTATCTGGATATCCGCCATAAGATTGAGTTGCTGGATATTCTGCGGGAGATGGCCCACGAGAAGGGGATCACGGTCATTATGTCCCTCCATGAGATCGACCTTGCCACCAAGATTTCTGACTATCTGCTGTGCGTCAAGGGAGAGACCATTGAGGCCTTCGGGCCGCCGGAGGATATTCTGTCGGAGGGGGTTATCGACAGGCTCTATGACATCCAGCATGGCTCCTATAACCTGCTGTTTGGCAGTGTGGAGCTGGCCAAGCCCGAGGGAGAGCCCCAGGTATTTGTGGTGGGCGGCGGCGGCTGCGGCGTGGAGTGCTACCGGGCTCTGCAAAAGCGACAGATCCCCTTTGCCGCCGGAATCCTCTTTGCCAACGATGTGGACTGCCCGGTGGCACTGGAACTCAGCGACAACGTGGTCATTGCGCCCGCCTTTGAACCTATGACAGAGGAGCATTTCCGCCAGGCGGCGGAGCTGCTGACCCGGTGCCGGTATGTGATGGATGCCGGGACCCCAGTAGGTACTCTGAACAAAATGAACGCAAAACTTTTGACATTGGCGAAGGAAAAGGGAATCCCCATCTATCGGGAGGGGCAAGTTCCCCAGGAGAACGAGAGCTGCCGCAATACGCAGACAGCGTAAAGGCAGAGAAAAGGAGAACGGTCATGCTTGAAATGATAAAGCCCATGGATATTGAAAATCGCAGCTTTGCCATCATTACGGAGCTTTTGGGGGATAACCAGCCGGATCCGGAGACAGCTCCTGTGGTCAAGCGGGTGATCCATACCACAGCGGACTTTGAGTACAGGGAGAACCTGGTGTTTTCCGAGCATGCGGTGCAGAAGGGGATCGAGGCCCTGCGGCAGGGCTGCCATATCGTTACCGATACCCATATGGCCATGGCCGGCATCAACAAGACGGTGCTGGGCCGGCTGGGCGGAGAGGTCCATTGCTTCATGTCCGACCCGGATGTAGCGGAGGAGGCCAAGAGCCGCGGCATCACCCGGGCTGTGGTGTCCATGGAGCGCTCTGCCGCTTTGGATAAGCCCTGCATTTTTGCCATTGGCAACGCGCCCACAGCCCTCATTGCCCTGAAGGATCTGATGGACGCGGGGAAGGTAAAGCCTGCCCTGATCATCGGCGTGCCGGTGGGTTTTGTCAATGTGGTGGAGAGCAAGGAGCGGATCCTCGGCTGCGATGTACCCTACATCGTGGCCCGGGGCCGCAAGGGGGGCAGCAATGTGGCCGCTGCCATCTGCAATGCCATGCTCTATCAGATTTCCCGCTGAAGAGGTATGGAAGAGTTTGTTGTTCGTCAGGGGAAGCGCCTCCGGCTGGGGTATACTACCGGGTCATGTGCCGCGGCGGCTGCTAAGGCGGCGGCCTGGATGCTGCTGACAGGGCAGGAGCGCCGCCAGATCACCCTTACTGTTCCTAAAGGGATTATGCTGGAGCTGACCATCCAGGATATACAGCGTGGAGAAAATTTTGTTTCCTGTGCCGTGGAAAAGGACAGCGGCGATGACCCGGATGTGACCCGGGGGACGCTGATCTATGCCCGGGTTTCTCTGAGCGATCAGGGGGGAATTGTTATAGATGGTGGCCAGGGAATTGGCCGGGTCACCAAGCGGGGCCTTGACCAGCCGATAGGGGCGGCAGCCATCAATTCCGTTCCCCGGGAAATGATCCGGGAAAATGTGGAGGAGGTCTGCCGCCTGGCGGATTATAAGGGCGGCCTCTCGGTGGTGATCTCCGCCCCGGAGGGAGAACGGCTGGCCCAAAAGACCTTCAATCCCCGCCTGGGTATTGTGGGCGGAATTTCTATTCTGGGTACCACCGGTATCGTGGAGCCTATGAGCGAGCAGGCCCTGGTGGACACCATTCGGGTAGAGCTCAGCCAGCGCCGGGCGGAGGGCAAGGAGTATGTACTCCTGACGCCCGGCAACTACGGTTCAGATTTTATTCGCCAGGGAATGGGCATTGACCCCAATACTGCCGTCCAGGTCTCCAATTTTATCGGGGATGCCCTGGATATCTGCGGTGAGGTGGGGTTCCGGGGAGCCCTTCTGATCGGACATGTGGGCAAGCTGGTGAAGGTGGCCGGTGGTATGCTCAACACCCATTCCCGGTATGGCGACTGCCGTATGGAGATCCTGGCGGCCCATGGGGGAGCGGCTGGCCTTCCGCCGGAGAAAATAGGGGAGCTGCTGGACTGTGTGGCCTGTGATGACGCTCTGGACATCCTGCGGGGAGCAGGCGTATGTGAGGAGACATTGTCCCGCCTGATTCAAAGGATTGGCTTTCATCTGGGGCAGCGGGTCGGGGCGCTGGAAACAGGCGCCATCGTGTTTTCCAAGGTATACGGCCTTCTGGGAGAAACGGATAATGCCCGGGAACTGCTGTCCAGGATTTGAGGGAGCAGCCGGAAAGGGAGAAGTTTACCGGAGAGACATAAAGGGACTCTGAGGCATTGGCTCGCCGTGTCCGGGAGGATGCTCTGCGACAGGCCTAGAAGATAAGACGAAACCGCCGGCTTATGCCGGCGGTGTTGAGGGGGATGGATATGACGAAGATTTGTGTGTTTGCCGGAACCACAGAGGGAAGAAAGCTGGTGGAGTTCCTTTCCTCCCAGCCGGTTGCGGTAACGGCCTGTGTGGCCACGGAATATGGCGAGACACTGCTTACACCCTCCGAAAATCTGACAGTTTCCGCCCACCGCCTGACGGAGAAGGAAATGGAGCGCATGCTTCGGGAGGAAGCCTTTGATCTGGTGGTGGATGCCACCCATCCCTATGCTGCTGTTGTGACAGAGAATATTGCTGCCGCCTGTGCTGCAGCAGGTATTCAGTACCTGCGTCTGCTGCGGGAAGGGAATGCCGTGCCGGAAGGGGCGGTATATGTACCCGATATTTCTCATGCAGTAGCATTTTTGAATGGAACAGAGGGAAATATACTGCTGACAACGGGCAGTAAAGAATTATCCCTTTACACGAAAATTGAAGATTTTCCACGGCGCGCCTATGCCCGTGTGCTGCCGATGGATGCCTCTTTGGCCTCCTGCCAGGCGGCGGGGCTGGCTCCGGCCCACATCATTGCCATGCAGGGCCCCTTCAGCAAAGAGCTGAACGTGGCCTTGCTGCGGGCCGTTCATGCCCGGTACCTGGTTACGAAAGAGGGTGGGGCTACCGGCGGTTTTGCAGAAAAGGCCGCCGCTGCGGAAGAGGCAGGGGCCACGTTGGTGGTAGTGGGCCGTCCGCCCCAGCGGGCGGGACTGCCTTTCCCGGATACCGTGGCCCTGCTGTGTCAACGCTATGATCTTGTCCGACGGCCGCAGGTTACAGTTGTGGGCATCGGCCCCGGCAGTGCCGGCGCCATAACAAAGGAAGTCTGCGAGACGATTGAGAACGCGGATTGTTTGATTGGGGCAAAGCGGATGCTGGCGGCTGCGGCCAGGCCGGGGCAGGCAGCGTATGAGGCGATTGCGCCGGAGGCTATCGCAGAATGTATCGGTTCCCATCCGGAACACCAGCATTTTGCGGTGGTGATGTCCGGTGATGTAGGCTTTTTCAGCGGCGCCAAAAAGCTGCTGCCGCTATTGAAGGACTGCCAGGTAAAAATTTTGCCGGGAATCAGCTCTTTGGCCTATCTTTGCGCCCGGCTGGGAACGTCCTACGAAGATGTGGTAACGGTCAGCGCCCATGGCCGCGTGCTGGCTGTGGCTCCCATTTTGCGGGCTAACCGGCGGGTATTTGCCCTGGTTGGCGGGGAGAATGGGGCGGCAGAGCTTTGTCGCAAACTAGTGGAAGCGGGCATGGGAGATGTTTCCGTGGCCATAGGGGAGCGGCTGAGTTATCCGGATGAAAAGATCACCACGGGAAAGGCTTTCGAATTGGCGGAAATGTCCTTTTCGTCTCTCAGTGCTGTGTTGCTGGAGAACGAGGAAATTCTGCACGCACCAACGCCCGGCCTGCCGGATGCGGCTTTTATCCGGGGCGGAGGAGAGACCTGTGTGGTGCCTATGACCAAAAGCGAAGTCCGGGCAGTGTGTCTTTCCAAGCTGCGCCTTCCCGATGATGCAGTATGCTGGGACATCGGCGCCGGTACCGGTTCCGTGGCCATTGAGATGGCCCTTCAGGCGTCCAGAGGGCATGTTTACGCTGTGGAATGCAGGGACGATGCCCTGGCCCTTCTTCAGGAAAACCGCCGGCGCTTTGGGGCGGAGAACCTTACGGTTATCTCCGGTTTCGCGCCGGCGGCCTGTGATCCGCTGCCGCCGCCCACCCATGCCTTTATCGGTGGAAGCTCCGGAAACATGGAGGAAATCCTCCGCCTTCTACTGGAGAAGAATCCCCGGGTGCGCATAGTGGCGACAGCGGTATCCTTGGAATCTATTTCTGAATTATCAAACGGCTTAAAGGAATTTAACTTTACAGATGCAGAGGTAGTTTCCCTGACCGTGGCCCGGGATAGAAAGTCTGGAAACTACCATTTAATGCAGGGCCAAAATCCCATTTATATCTTTACCATGCAGGCAGGAGCATAAAACAAACCTTTCTGGAATTTTGTGCTGCCGTGTTGCGCCGCGCCTGGTTTCCTACTCTGATGCGCCGGGGTTATCCCCGCTTCTTGTATACCGCTGCGATAGCAAGTCCGGCGGCTAATACGACGGTGCTGGCGATGAGGGGAAGCCAGGCGCTTGCTTTTTGCGTAACGCTGGTTGCTACCGCACTGGCATTGCCGCTGGGGAAGGCATCCTTCGTGTTGTCTGTGGCAATTTCCGGCGACTGGCCGACAGGACGATTTTCTGTTGGGGACTGGGATGCCGGCGGGGTGCCCTGGGGAATTTCTCCTGAGGGCTCGGTGGTACTCTGTTCCGCGGAAGTATCACTATTTGCCGGACGTTCCGGGACACTCTGCTCCGGGAGACTTTCCTGCTCTGACGGAAGTTCTGAGGTGCTTTCCGGCTTGTCAGAGATATCCGTGCCGTTGTCAGATGCGTTGGTTTCTTCTGTGTCACCTGAGGCCGGATCTTGATTTTCAGAAGAGGAATCGCCGCGGAAGCCGCCCATAACCATGCCGTCGCTATTGTTCATGGTGCCCATGTCAGAGACATTCAGATCAGAAGCGTCGATGAGTGTGCTGCTGTCCTGGCTCTGGCCATCAGAGGTAGCAGGGATGGTGCCTGCCAGCTGGCCGCTGATACTCTCCGCCCGCAGGAGACAGAATTCCTTCAGGGTTGCCACACCAGTCTCGAATTCCTCATAAGTACAGAACTTAGTGGGATCCTGCTCTACATAGGGGGCGATTAACTCCTGGACGCTGTCGATCATTTGGGCAAAATAGCCGCTGTCAAAGTAGCTGGCGATAAATTCTGCGAAGTATTGATGGTAGAGCTGCGTGTATTCTTCACTGGCGAAGATCCAGGCCAGCATAGGCCGGGATTCCACGGTACCGCCGGATACCGGTGTATCGATGGGATAGTTTACCAGGGCAGTGGCGTCCTGAGCGCCCTGAAAACCGCCGAAGGCCAGATTGTAGTCCCAGGGAATCATAGACAGCTGCCCGTCCTCCTCGTAGAGGTAGTAGTTATGAATAATGAAGCCTGTGTAGCTGTCGAAGTTGCAGACAAAGTTGTGCACCACAAAGTAGCGGATGACCTCGTCCACGTTGACCACATCTTCGATGTTAATGCCTTCATTGAGCTGCTGCAGGGAATCAATGAGCCGGTCCTTGTCAGCATCTGTGATGTTGGTCTTGGCGTTGCCAAAAATATTGGAATAGCTGTCATAATCATCGTCGGTGTAGATGAGGGAGACGTCGCTGCTGCCCATGACGTTGTCCCCTCTGTTGCCCATGTCCTTCTGGGGTATCTGCCCAGCTTCCTCGCTGGCAGTATCCCTGTCGCCCCGGAATCTGCCGCCATCAGCTGTGGCGGAGAGCGTTTCCGGTTCTTCCTGTCCCTGAACTGTTCCGGGCTGTTCCGGCAGTTCACCGGTATCCGGCGGCGCCCATTCTTCGGGAATTTCACTGCTCGGGCTACCGTTCCAGGGAGAAAATGGGGTATCCTGATTTTGTTCCTGCTGCCAGTCCTCCATATCAAACTGACCGCCATTACCCCGGCCGCCGCCCATGCTTTGGCTGTCTGGCTTGTAGAGCTCGCCGTAGTCGCTGCCGTAGTTGCGCTGGAGGAAGGCTTCCTCCACGCTCTCCACGGCCAGGTAGAGCCCCCAGTTCTCACCGTTTACGGTGATGTAAACATAGCTGCACAGCGGCGCGTCCGCACCGAAATAGCCCATCATCTGGTAGCATAGATAGTCCTTCATGTAAGTGTTGTCCTGAATAATGTTGTTGAGGCTCAGCTTATCCAGTCCATAGTAGCTTTTTGTGCTGTCGTAGTGGTCGCACTCAATTTTAAAGCTATACCGGTCGTTCCCGTAATTTGCCACCTGTGTCAGGGAAGCGTTTCCTTTGGCGCGGATGGCAACATTTTTATAGGCTTCGTTGTCGATGACAAGATCACAAAGAACGTATTCTTCGTCGGTACAACCTTCCAGGAAACCCTCCCAGTCATCCATGACAATGTCAATGGTATGGACGCTGCTGGTGTCAAAGAGACGGCTCTCATATCCGGCGGCAGTGGATGCGGCCTGTATCCCCAGCCGCTCTCCATTCATAAAGACAATGGTGACGATCAGGGCGAGGACGATGGCAACGCAGCAGCTTTTATCGATAAATGTATGCGTTGACATAGTTTGCTCCTTCCGTTATCCCATGTAGTCGCCGTTATAGCTGACCAGTACGGCGCTGGTCACACCATTCATTTCAGAGAGAATATTGATAAAATCTGTGTTTTCATCCTTCATCTGGATCTCCGCGTTCAGCTCAATAGCGCCCCGCTGGGCGGTTTTGCTCTTGATGGCCATGCGCTGTACCTGTTTTTTCAGAAACTCGGTGACTTTGATCTCACTGTCATGCCCATCACAGCGGATCACAACGATATAGGGATTGACGTGGGATTTTCTGTTAGCGAATACCAGCAGAATGATACCGATGATGACGCTGCCGAATACAGCGAGGGGGATCATGCCTGCGGCGAGAACAATGCCCACAGCGATGGACCAGAAGAGAAAGGCAATGTCCAGAGGTTCCTTGATGGCGGTGCGGAAGCGGACGATGGACAGAGCGCCCACCATGCCCAGGGACAGTACCACGTTGGAGGTGACGGCAAGGATCACCAGGGTGGAGATCATTGTCAGGGCTACCAGAGTTACGCCGAAGCTGGAGGAATACATGACGCCGGAAAAGGTCTTTTTGTAGATGAGAAAAATAAACATACCGATGCCGAAGGCCAGAAACATGGCGAGAACCATATCCAGAATGGAAATGCTGGTGATGTTCTCAAGAAAGCTGGATTTGAAGATATCCTGAAAAGTCATAGTAAAAACACTCCGGATAGAAATTGTTGGGGCCGGTCAGCCATAGACACGGCAGGCAGCGTATTTGGAAAAGGCGGATGTGTGGGTGCTGGGGACCTGGACAATATCCCGGATTGCAGAAGGGAGGAAGGCGTCCCATTTGACCTCCAGGATAATGGAACGGCCCCGTATGGGGACGGCGGCACAGTCCGGCTTCAAAAAATCACTCCAGGACATGCCTACACGGATGTCGTAGTCCAGGGTGACGCGAACATTTCCCGGCTGGTAGACGAAGGGCTCCCGGATGTACTCCACGATGGTTCTGGGGCGGAGCCCCTGGGTGATCATTTTCTGGTGCAGCTCCTGCAAGAGGGGCTTTCCGCTGCCCGTGGGGTTCGTCAAGTCCCCCTGAAGAATTCGGATAGTGTCTTCCTGGGACAGAGATTCCTGAACCTTGGCACACAGCCCGTTTACCTTGCTCTTTTTTTCCAGCAGGAGGAGAGAGCTGTTATCGTTATAGTAGCGGATGCGAAATTTTTCTCGGCAATTGACGCCGTCAATTTTTTCCCGCAGGGCGCGATCCGCCAGGTTGTCAAAATATAGGCTGCGGATGCGGTATGTTCCATCTGTGGCGTGGGCATCCCGATTCATTACAGCTCCCAGCCGACAGCGAAGGGCCAGCAGGTCTGAGTAGCCAATCTCATGCTTCCATTCATGACGAAATTCCATTGTCGGACCTCCTTTCTGTTTGCTGAAGAAAGAATACGGCACCAACCTTAGTTTGAGTTTAGAAACAAAAAGAGACGTCACGAAGGTTCGTGACGTCCCGAAAGAAAAGAAAACCTTAAAATTCAGCAGTAAAGCAGATGCTGTCAGGAGGGATATAGGCGGCATGAAGGGATCCTTTGTTGGCCTGGGCAATGGACCGGGCGGCGGAAAGGCCTATGCCGTACCCGCCGTTTTTCTGGGTGCGGGCCGCGTCTGCCCGGTAGAAGCGGTCAAAAAGCTTTTCCGGCGGCACCGAGGGAAGGGCTTCACAGGTGTTTTGGATTTTCAGCACCACATGCTTTTCTGTTTTTGTAAGAGAAACCTGAATGGATCCTCCCTCGTTGGCGTATTTGACCGTATTGTCCAGGAGAAGGGAGAGAAGCTGCTCCGTCTGGAGGGGGTCGGCATGGAGAGAGATGCCGGGGGCGATCTCTGTTTCCAGAGAGAGATGCCGGGCTTCCATTGGCTGGGCAAAGCGGCCCACAGCCTCGGTGAGGGCGTCGCTGAGGCAGAAGTCCGATGCCTTTACCGGCCCGGCCCCTTCCTCCATCCGTGCCAGAACCAGCAGGTTTTTCATCAGTCCGTTAAGGCGGATAGTTTGATCCTTGATGTTCCGGCTCCACTTGGTCTCGCCGGTGTAGAGCTCCAGAGCCTCCGTGTTGGATTGTATAATGGCCAGAGGAGTTTTGATTTCATGGCCTGCATTGGTGACAAATTGCTTTTGCTTTTCCATATTTTCCGCAATCGGGCGAATTGCTCTGCGGGAGAGAAGGATCACCAGGGCCAGCATAAGGCCCCAGCAGACCAGACCGGCAGCGCCGGATAAAAGCAGTACCCGGAGGGAGGAGAAACGTTCCTCCGAGGTGTCCAAAAATACAGCGGTTTTACCCATTCCTACGGGAGAGTCTCCGATGAGATAGCGAAACCGTCCGGTTTTGCCACTGCCCGTTTCGCCATCATATGCCTGGAGCGCCATTTGGGCTGCTTCCGCCTCGGATACAGCGGAGGTGCGGCTTACGTCTGTATAGATAATGTTGCCCTGGGCATCAAACCTGACCACAAAGAAATTGGAGGACATGACAACATCGTAATCGTTTTTGGGGCCGGTATCACCGGGGCGGGGCGGGGGAGAATCGGGAACCAGGTTTTCTGCGTTTCCTCCGCTGCGGGAGATCACATGGAGGGTTCTGTCGATCTCGTTGCCTGTGATAACGATATTGGCAGCATTGATGCCGCCCAGCAGAAAAAGGAGCAGAACCGTTATGGCGATCATGGCGGTAATCACAAAACGTCTTTGCAGGGACCGTATCATTCCGTTACCTCCAGGGTATATCCCACGTTGCGCTTGGCGATGATGGCTACGTTGGCGTTCAGAGCGGCAAGCCGCTTGCGGAGGTAGGAGATATAAACCCATACCGTTCCCAGCTCCGCCTCGGTGTCATATCCCCATACCTTTACCAGCAGGTCCTCAGTGGATAGATAGATCCCCTTGTTGAGTACTAACAGTTCCATAAGCTGATACTCCAGCTTGGGCAGCACAAAGGATTGGCCGTTTGCCGACAGCTCATAGCTTTGCTGGTTGAGGGAAATATTGCCGCAGGTTAAAACAGTGGGAGTGAATACTTCCCTGCGGCGAAGCATAGCCCGTACCCGGGCCAGCAGCAGCTCCATGGGGAAGGGCTTTGGGAGGTAATCATCTGCCCCCAGATCCAGCCTCTGGATCTGATCTTCCACCTCTGCTTTGGCCGTCAGCAGCAGGACAGGGGTTCGGCATCCGCCGGCCCGCAGCCGCCGCAGCACCTCCAGACCATCCAGCTTCGGCATCATGATATCCAGAATAATGCCGTCATAGGTTTCGGCCTGGGCGTAGGCCAGGGCTTCCGCACCGTCGTACACAGCGTCCACGATATACTTGTGGTAGGTCAGAATGTCCACCACCGCTTCGGACATGCTGATTTCATCCTCTGCGTACAGAAGCTTCATGCGCCATCACCTCCACAAAACAGAATACCCGTCACAGCTTAGCTGGAGCTTAGAAATATTTTTTAGTATACCACAGCATCCTTTGGGAAGAAAATGGGTGTTTGCCAAGGAAGAAAAATTTCCGGGACAGAGAAAAGGAGAGAGACAAAAAGAGGGCCGGCCCATAAGGACCGGCCCATCGGTAATTCAGGATTTCTGGTAAACGATTTCTCCATTGATGATGGTGTAAAGAACCTTGGCACGGGTCTCCAGAGCGGGGATCGCGCTCCAGAGGGCGATATCGGCGTCCTTGCCCGGCGCCAGGGAGCCGATCCGGTCATCCACCTGGAGGGCCTTGGCGGCATTGATGGTCACCATCCGCAGAGCACGCATATGGGGGATACCGTAACGGACTGCTTCACCGGCGGAGATGAGCAGCGTTTCAGAGCTGCAGATGGGACCGTCGGTGATAAGGCAGATGTTAAGGCCCCGCTCGTCCAGTTCCCGGACACAGGCCACGTCGCCGCCGGTCAGTTCCCCATAGCCCTCGGGGATACCAATGGGACCAAAGCAGATGGTTCCACCGCCCTCCACCAGTTCATCGGCATACAGGTCGCAGGCCCAGCCATGCTCAATGGTGTAGTTGCAGCCAAACTCCTTGGCGATCTGGATGGTGGTTAGCATATCGAACTGCTCACAATGTACTTTCAGAGGGATCTCCTTTTTCAGTACAGGGATAAGGGCCTCACACTTGGCATCATAGGGAGGAAGCTTCTCGGGGTCGTTCCCGGCAGCTTCCTTTTTCTCCATGTAGTCCTTGGCCTTACGGAGGGCTTCCCGGAAAATTTCGGCAATGCCCATACGGGTCATAGGAGCCTGTCCCTTTTTGCCGTAGCAGCCTTTGGGGTTGCCGCCCAGGGCGCACTTCATAACGGCGGGGTGCTTTACCACCAGTTCCTCCAAGGTGTTTTTCCCTGCGGTCTTAGCCACAAAACCGGTACCGCAGACTACATTGGCGCTGCCGGGGACGAAGCAGGAGGCAGTGACGCCGTGGACATGAATGTCTTTAAAATCCTCCGAGCTGATGTCAATGCCATCTATGGCGTTCAGCTGGGCGGTGACAGGATCCGTTTTCTCGTTGAGGTCAGGACTGCTGGAATCAAATCCGCCGGCATGGGTGTGCGCATCCACCAGCCCAGGGGTAGCGACCATCCCGGAGGCATCAATTACCTGGGTGCCATCGGGGGCGGACAGATTGGCGCCGATAGCGGAGATGACTCCGTCCTGCACCAGAATGTCTCTTTTTTCAGGTGTATCGTTGGGCTCCATCGTATAGACGAGAGCATTTTTAATCAGCAGCATATCACTTTGCCTCCCTTCTGAAAACTTCTTTTCCAGCCATAATGGTGCGTTCCACAAAGTTGTCAAAGCGGACCGCCGGGTTGCCGCGGCAGATGATAACATCTGCCTGCTTGCCCGCCTCCAGAGAGCCCACCAGGTGATCCATACCCAGAGCCTGGGCGGGCTGGATGGTCATCATATCCATGATTTCTTCGCCGGTGGCGCCGGCGGCGCTCATCTGGGCGGCAACCCAGAGCAGCTGTTCGTAGGCGTTGGGATAGGCTTCGTCGCCGGAGGAGGAGATGGAGAGCTTGAGTCCCTTGCGGTACAGCTCCACCAGCTTTTCGTGATTGGTTCCGTACTTGAGCCCAGCCATGTCGTAGGTGCTGTCGCCCAGCATGACGTGCCAGCCCTGGGCCATGATCTCCTCTGCCATGGTTTCCACACCATAGGCACCGAAGATGACCAGCCGCAGGTTATATTTCTTTCCCAGGCGGACAACGCTCTCGATTTCCAAGGCGGAGTTGGCAGAGATAACAAAGGGGATTTCACGGCGCAGTACCCGGCACAGAACCTCTTTGCCAGCATCGTAGTCCTTTTTCTCCTTGCTGGCATATTCCGCTGCGGCGCGGAAAGCTTCGTCCAGCATGTGGTACATGGCCATCCGGGTTTCCGGCGCGCCCTTACTCTTAAAGGAATTCTTTACCGTTTTGGTATAGTTGCCTTTCAGGGCCATCTGCTCTGCCAGGAAAACATCCTTGGTATGTTCACCGACGGAATGGATAAAAGACATCTGGCCGGCAATCAGGGCGTGGGATCCGGGGGTCAGACCATAAGAGGTGATACCCGCGCGGGCAAAACGCTGGAGCTTCAGCTCTTCCAGGTTAAAGGCATAGCGGATGTCCATCTGAGGGACAATGGGGTTGGAGGTTTCGTCCATATCCCAGGATCCCAGCTCAGCGAAGGACACGGCGCCCACTGCACATTGCCCGAGAACAAAGCCCGGGTAGACGTCAAAGCCGGTGGCGTCGATTACTTCGGCGCCGTCGGCAGCAACACCGGGGCCGACAGCCTCAATCAGACTGTCGCGGCAAAGCACATTGCAATTTGGGATGAAATGCCCATGACCGGCATAGACATTTCCGTTTTGGATGAGAAGCATTTTCACCGCACTCCTTTGTAGTATTTCTGTATTTGCCAGATGAAGATACATCATAACGGCAGAGAAAGCTGGTTCCCCGCCGGGATGTTTGCCTAAAGGGAAGTACCGGAAGAAAGATCTTCCTCTATGCTGTCGGAAACAGGAGAGGCTTCTGACACACAGTCCTCTGCTCCGCGGATGATCCCGCGACGGAAGAATCCTGTATAAAAGCTCTTTTTCAGCTGCATCTGTAATGCGGGATCATCGATATTGAACTCCCGGAAGAATAGCAGCATATTAAACATGGTGGTGGCGTACATATAGGAGATCAGGTCGTCGTCGATGTCGGCGTACAGTTTTCCTTCCGCCCGGTAGCGACGCAGCGCCTGCTTATACCGATGGAAGAGGCCGGGCTTGAAAACGTCCCAATAGCTGCGCAGGAGAATGTCCTGAGGGACCTTGGTAAAGGTTTTCAGAAAAGCAAGCTCCAGCTCTGTAAGTGGTTCTGTGTCTTCATAGACGACAAAAACATTCAGATCGTACTCTGGGTTCTGTCTGCGGCGGTAAGCGGTATACTTCTCCAGCAGCACAAGATTTGCGTAGATATAGAGTTCGTCTTTGTCGGTAAAATAGCGATAGAAGACGGTGGGGTGCAGGGAGAGCGCATCCAGAAGCATTTGCAGAGTAACAGTTTCATAAGGGTGGTCCACATAGAGCGGCATGGCTTTTTCAAGAATTTCGGCCTGAGTTTCCGGGGGGAGATTCAGAAACGCTTTTTTGGGCATACCGATCACCTCTGCAAAATTGTGAGTACACTTACATCATACAGTGAGAGAGATCACATGTCAAATAAAAAATAAAAAACGCCTCTGCCGCGTACCTGGCGCGGCAGAGACGTTTCAGATTCAGATGAAGCGATACCATAGTGCTGCCATATGCTGGCACGCAGGCCTGGGGTTCCAACAGACTTTCCTGCTGCTCCAAGCGTCAGGGCGTCTGGAGCTGGAAGGTATAGGCCTCTTCGCCGTAATGCTCATTGCCTACCCAAAGAGCAGTGCAGTCTGTCAGATTATAGACAACACTGTGCACAGTAGTGCCCTGGGTGTGATCACCCTCTACCACCCATGTTCTGCGTCCCACCAGTGCCAGGACATCCATAGCAGCCTGGTCGTCAGCGACAACGCCGTCGGAAGCGGCCAGCGTGCTGGTGAGCAGATCATAGCGGTCTTTGCCGCCCATTTCATCCCCCTCCTCATAATAGCCGGGGGTCAGCACAAAGTTGGTTACGCACTGGTAGTTCTGCTGGGGATCATTGCGGATTACGTTGAGCTGCCGGGCGGAGCCGTCGTTATCTGTCTGGTCTGTACCGGCCACCCATTCCAGAATGGCACTGTTGCCCTGAGCGTCAGCCACCATGTAGTGGTAGGAGGTGTTGGCAGAGTCGTGGAGGTCATACTGCTCCACCAGTTCAATGGCTTCATCCACGGTGGAGGCATAGTCCAGAATCATGCGCAGCATGGTGGTGGAGGTGATGTCCGGCTTGTCTGTCTGCTGATTGGTAGCCACAGTTTCCGCACCCTGATAGGTCATGTAGATGCCGCAGCTGACGCCTGCGTCATTTACGCCGTCCAGGGGAGCATAGGGAGCGGCAAGGCATAAGAATTTGTCTGCTAAACCGGTAATTCCGGTGTCGGGATCGATGCCGAGAAACTGCAGGTCCACCGTAGAGACGGAGGCATGGCGGCCATTGCCGGGGTTGGTGTATACAATGGCAGTGTTGGTTTTGTCAAAGTCATAGTTGCGGCCAAAAACCCGGTCGCCCTCTTCCGTTACAGCGGTAAAGGAAGAGCAGGAGATGCTGGACTCTTCGATCTGCAGAGGGATCATCCCCTTACCAATGCAGCTCGTGATAAAGGAGATCAGCTCTTTGTCGCTGGATGCGCCGCCCGCTTCCAGAAACTGATCAAAGTAGTAGTCACCGGAGACAGTAATCTCATACACATAGCCATCCCGGTGGTCGTCGTTGGCAGGGGCGATCTCCTTGATGGAGGTAAGGGTCAGAATTTCGTTCCCCCACAAGCAGCCTACGGCCACAACGGCCAGCAGTACCACACAGGCAAATACGATGCCTGCAATCTTCCATACTTTCTTCATTCTTCAATTCCTTCTTTCCTGGATTGGCCGGCACATGTTTTCGGGGAAGCGCTCTCCTCCAGCTGTTTGACATATTGCTCCAGGTTATTGAGAATTACCTGAAAAGAGCGGTAAAGAGTTTCCCGCTGCTGGTCGGAAATTCCCTGGCTGCTGCAGGCGAGAATATCCTCGATTTTTTGATTGATGGTTTTGACAAGCAGTTTCC
>JAGHHM010000065.1 GCA_017887695.1 Oscillospiraceae bacterium
ATGAAAAAGATGAGCACGACCCATTTGTATAGGCCGTGCTCATCTTGTGTTTTCTAAAAGTAGTAGTGCTCTTTTCATCTGCAAAACAGCCGATTCCTCTACGCCATTTTTACGCCATTTCCGCGTGGGACTGCATAGAGAAATATGAAGTTATAATTTGGTTGGTTTTGCGTAAAACCGCGCTATATCAGGCTTTAGCGGCGTTTGTGGAGTAGTATGGAGATATGGAATCCGGCGTGTGAACGCCGATACCTAATTTCATATGTGTACATCCTTTCGGTGTGTAATGGCTATTGGCAACACTACATTATATCGGAAACTGGCGGTAAAAACAAGTACAGATGGCAAGAAGAAGCCAGATTCAGCGGGAAAAGAGGCCCCTTGCGGGGAAGGCGGGGGCCGTGGTATGATGGCGAAAAAGAAAACCGCCCCAAAGGATGGGACGGGAAGGAGGAGTCATGGCCTACGGATATGATGAACAGGAATACCGGCCGCTTCGGGGCCGGGCCCTGGAGGAGGTAAAGGCGTTCCTGGCCCGGCAGGGCCTTACCTGGGAGGCGGATGTGACCTACACCGTTCTGCTCCGGGACGGCACCGGCCGCCTGGCGGCCACTGCCTCCCTTCAGGAGGATGTGATCAAATGCGTAGCGGTGGCGGAGGATCTCCGGGGGGAGGGCCTCACCGCCACGGTGCTTACCGCTGTCCGCCGGGAGGCCCTCAGTCGGGGGAAGCGGCGGCTGTTTCTCTACACCAAGCCGGAAAACCGGCTGCAATTTACCAGTCTTGGCTTTTACGAGGTGGCCCGGACAGACCGGGTGCTGCTGATGGAGGATCGTAAGGGGGGCTTTTCCGCCTGGGCGGAAGGCCTGCGGAGAAGCGCCGCCGCCGGTACCATCGGGGCGGTAGTCCTCAACGCCAACCCCATGACCCTGGGTCACCGGTATCTGGTTGAGGAGGCGGCCCGGCGGTGCGATTTCCTGTACCTGCTGGTGGTGTCCGAGGACAAGAGCGCGGTGCCTGCCGCAGACCGGCAGGCCCTGGTGGCGGCGGCTACGGCGGACCTTCCCCATACGGCTGTGGCGGGGACGGACAGGTACCTGGTGTCCTCTGCCACCTTCCCGGCCTATTTCCTCAAGGAGAAGGCCGACGCCGGGGCGGTGTGGACGGACCTGGACATTGCCGTGTTCCTGCGGCTGGCGGGGACGCTGGGCATCACCCGGCGCTTCGTGGGCAGCGAGCCCTTCTGCCCCGTCACCGCCGCCTACAACGCCGCCATGGCGGAGGCCCTGCCCCGGGGGGGCGTGGAACTCATCGAGGTGCCACGGATGGCCAGGGGGGATGTGCCCGTCAGCGCCACGGCGGTGCGGCAGCTGCTGAAGGAAGGCCGCTGGCAGGAGATCCGCCCCCTGGTGCCGGAGGCCGTGTGGACGTATTTTTCCCGGGAGGAGAACCGGAAAATCGTGCTGGAGCGGATGGAAGAGGCTAATCGTTCCTGAAAGGACCTGGAGAAAGGCTGTTTAACGGCGGCAGAGACGGCGGCTTGCTTGCAAAAAACATCCAGGGCATCCCGGAAAGGAGGAATCCACTTGCCGTAATTTCCCAAAAACGAACGATCTTTCGGCTATTCCGAACGGCTGCCGTTGCGGCAGGGCGGAAGATTTGGTATGATACAGACAGAAAAAAGTACCTGTGCGCCCGCCGCAGCCGGAGCGGGCGCCGCTATTGACAATCGTTATTCTATTGAAAGAATAAAGCTATATGAAAGACAGCTATCAGCGGGAGATCACCTATCTCCGCCTGTCGGTAACAGATCTGTGCAACCTGCGGTGCCGCTACTGCATGCCGGCGGAGGGTGTGGTGAAAAAACAGCATAGTGAGATCTGCTCTGTGGAGGAGCTGGTGGAGATGGCCGCGGCGGCGGCGGACTGCGGGGTGACCAAGGTGCGCCTTACCGGAGGGGAGCCCCTGGTGCGCCGGGGGATCCTGGAGATCTGCCGTGGGATCCGGGCTTTGCCGGGTGTCCGGGAGCTGTGCCTGACCACCAACGGTACCCTTTTGCCGGAGCTGGCAGCGCCTCTCCGGGAGGCAGGAGTGGACCGGCTGAATGTGAGCCTGGACACCCTGCGGCCGGACCGGTATGCCTATATGACCCGGCGGGGAGAGCTGTCCCAGGTCCTCCAGGGCCTGGAGGCGGCGGAGCAGGCAGGATTTTCCAACACCAAGGTGAATGTGGTGCTGATGGCCGGCTTCAACGACGATGAGATCGGGGATTTTGTGGCCCTTACGGAGCGGTACCCGCTGGAAGTACGGTTTATTGAGCTGATGCCTATTGGGGAAGCGGATAAGGGGTATCTTCCCGGCGATACGGTGCTGGAGCGGTGTCCGGGACTGGTGCCCGTGGAAGCCTCGGGGGTAGCCCGGCGGTGGCGCTTGCCCGGCGGCCGTGGCCTGGTGGGCCTCATCGAACCTATGAGCCACCGCTTCTGCGGCAGCTGCGACCGGATCCGGATCACCGCCGATGGGCGGCTGAAGCCCTGCCTCCATTCCAGTCAGGAGATTCCCCTCCGGGGGCTCCACGGAGAGGAGCTGCGCCGGGCCATCCGGGAAGGGGCGGCAGCCAAGCCGGAGCGCCACCATATGGCAGAGGAAGGCCGCAGCCAGGCGGGCCGGGACATGAACGAGATCGGAGGATAAGCGTATGGAGCTGACCCATATCAACGGCCAGGGCCGGGCCCGGATGGTGGATGTGACGGAAAAAGCGGAGACGGTCCGCACTGCCGTGGCGGAGGGCCGGGTCCATATGGCAAAGACCACCCTGGAGCTGATCCGTACCGGCGGTATGGCCAAGGGGGATGTGCTGGCGGTAGCCCAGGTGGCAGGGATTATGGCCGCCAAGCGGACGCCAGAGTGGATCCCTATGTGCCACAGCATCCGCCTGACGGGAGTGGACATCGCCTTCACTCTGGAGGAGGAGGCCGTCCATATCCAGGCCACCGCCCGTTCCAAGGGGGAAACTGGCGTGGAGATGGAGGCGTTGACGGCGGTGTCCGCCGCCGCCCTTACCATTTACGATATGTGCAAGGCAGTCCAGAAGGACATGGAGATCGGCGAGATCCATCTGTGCCGGAAAACCGGCGGAAAAAGCGGAGACTACGAAAAGGAGTGGTGACCATGGCGGAAGTGGTTTCGGTCAATATCAGTGAGCGCAAGGGCACGGTAAAGGTGCCGGTGCCGGAGATCCAGCTCCGGCTGCGCCACGGCATCGTGGGGGACGCCCACGCCGGTGACTGGCACCGGCAGATCAGCCTTCTGGCCGAAGAGAGTGTGGATAAGCTGCGGCCTCTGCTGCCCACCCTGGAACCAGGGGTGTTCGCGGAGAATATCAATACCCGGGGCATCGACCTGAAGAACCTGCCGGTAGGCACCCACCTGCAAATTGGGGAAACCGAGGTGGAGGTGACCCAGATCGGCAAGGAGTGCCACAACGACTGCGCCATCCGCAAGGCCACCGGCACCTGTGTTATGCCCACCGAGGGCATTTTCGCCGTGGTGGTCCGGAAGGGCACCGTCCGGCCCGGGGACCAGGTGACCATCATTTCGGAGGAGGAGAGAGGATGAAGCTGATCCGTACCGAGGAGGCCGTGGGCCATGTGCTGTGTCACGACCTGACCCAGATTATTCGGGGAGAGTATAAGGACGCCCGGTTCCGCAAGGGCCATGTGGTGCAGCCGGAGGATATCCCGGTGCTGTTGAGCATGGGAAAGGAAAACCTGTATGTCTGGGAGATGACCCCCGGCATGGTCCATGAAAATGACGCGGCGGAGCGGCTGTGTGCCCTGTGCCGGGGCGCCAATATGGACCGGGGCGGCGTGAAGGAGGGCAAGATCGAGCTCACCGCCGCTGTGGACGGGGTGTTTCGGCTGCACCGGGAGAAGCTGGTGGCCATCAACACCCTGGAGGATATCATGATCGCCACCCGCCACGGCGACACCCCTGTGAAGGCCGGGGACAAGCTCTGCGGCACCCGGGTGATTCCTTTGGTGATTGAGGAGGAGAAGCTGGCGGCGGCGGAAAACATTGCCGGGGACACGCCCATTATGGAAGTGGTACCCTACCGGCTGAAAACCGCCGGGGTGGTCACCACCGGCAGCGAGGTTTACAAGGGCCTTATCAAGGATACCTTTACCCCGGTGGTGGAGGAGAAGCTCCGTGCCTACGGCATCACCGTCACGGAGCATGAGACAGTAGGGGACGGCCTGGAGAATGTAGCCGCCGCCATCGCCAGGATCCGGGAAAAAGGGGTGGATATGATCCTCTGTACCGGCGGCATGAGCGTAGATCCTGATGACAACACCCCCGGCGCCATCAAGCGCAGCGGCGCCCGGATTGTTACCTACGGCGCGCCGGTGCTGCCGGGGGCCATGTTCCTCCTGGGCTATTTTGAGGACGGTACCCCCATCATGGGCCTGCCCGGCTGCGTGATGTACGCCGGGGCCACCATCTTTGACCTGGTGCTGCCCCGGGTGGCAGCGGGGATCAGCGTTACCCGGGCGGATATTGTCGGGCTGGGCGAGGGAGGATTGTGCCTGGGCTGCAAGCCCTGCACCTATCCCCACTGCGGCTTTGGCAAGTAACGGTGTTGATAAACGGAGCGGAAACGCCCCGTTTATCCATAGGGATCATTATTCTGAAAGGAGAATAACGAGATGAAAAAGAAGTGGATTGTTCTCATGCTGGCCCTGGCCATGGTGCTGGGCCTCACCGCCTGCGGCTCCGGCAGCAAGGAGACGGAGCTGGTGGTCTTTGCCGCCGCCTCCATGCAGGAAACCATGGAGGAGATTGCCGGGATGTACAAGGAAGTGGAGCCGGACGTGACCATTACCTATAACTTTGACTCCTCCGGCACTCTCAAGACCCAGATCCAGGAGGGGGCGGACTGCGACATTTTCATCTCCGCGGCTCCCAAGCAGATGAACCAGCTGGACAAGAACGGCGGCGAGGAGAATGCCGAGGGCCTGGATTTTGTTCTGGAAGGCACCCGCCTGGATCTGCTGGAAAATAAGGTGGTGCTGGCGGTGCCGGAGGGGAACCCCAAGGGCATTGAGAGCTATGATCAGCTTGCCGAGCTGCTGAAGAGCGGCGATGTGCTGCTGGCCATGGGCAACAGCGACGTACCGGTAGGCCAGTATACCCAGAAGATCTTTGCCTATTACGGCCTGGACGAGGCGGCGCTTAACGACGCCGGCGTGCTGACCTACGGCACCAACGTCAAGGAGGTCACCAGCCAGGTGGCGGAGGCGGCGGTGGACTGCGGCATCATCTACGCCACGGACGCCTTTTCCGACGGCCTGACGGTGGTGGCGGAGGCCACGGCGGAGATGTGCGGCCAGGTGATCTATCCGGCGGCGGTGCTGAACATCACCAAGAATGACGAGGCCGCCAAGGCGTTTTTGGCCTATCTCCAGACCGACGAGGCCGCGGCGGTGTTTGAAAGCGTGGGCTTCACGCCGCTGTATTAAGCTGTATTATATAGAAGAGAGGGTCGTTATTCCCCGTATTCCGGAGTTTTTTGAGGCGGCAGCATATGCCCCATCGAAAAACTCCGCCGCCTGACCTGGCGGGGCTCTCCCGCCGGGGGCCCGGCGAAAAATTCCCCAGGAGGTAGGACAATGGATTGGTTTCCTCTTTATAACTCCCTGCGGATCGCTGCCATATCCACGGTGATCATCTTCTTCTTGGGGATTTTTGCGGCCTATTACATTGCCAAGGCCCCCCGGCTGGTGAAGGGAACCCTGGACGTAGTGCTGACGCTGCCCTTGGTGCTGCCGCCCACGGTGGTGGGCTACCTGCTGCTGCGGCTGCTGGGCCCCAACCGGCTGATCGGCCAGTGGGTGATGGAGCAGTTTGGTACCAAGCTGGTAATGACCTGGTGGTCCGCTATCTTTGCCACCGTGGCAGTGGCCTTTCCCCTGATGTACCGCACAGCACGGGGGGCCTTCGAGTCCTTTGACGAGACCCTGGCCCAGGCAGGAAAGACCCTGGGCCTGAGCAATACCTATATCTTCTGGCGGATTCGGATGCCGGTATGCCGCCAGGGAATCCTGGCGGGGACTGTGCTGGCCTTTGCCCGGGCTCTGGGAGAGTACGGTGCCACCTCCATGATTGCCGGCTACACCCCGGGCCGTACCGCTACCATTTCCACCACCGTCTACCAGCTCTGGCGCACCGGGAATGACGCCCTGGCTTTCCGCTGGGTGCTGGTGAACATTGCTATTTCGGCGGTGGTGCTGCTGGCGGTGAATATGCTGGAGCGGCGGGAAAAGCCTTCGCCGGGAAAGGGGGTAAGGTAGATGGCACTGGAAGTGGATGTAGAAAAAACCTATGGCAGCTTCCATCTGGAGGCGTCCTTCCGCTCGGAGGGAGAGCCTCTGGCTCTGCTGGGTCCCTCGGGCTGCGGCAAGAGCCTGACCCTTAAATGTATTGCCGGTATCGAGCGGCCGGACAGGGGGCGCATCGTCCTGGATGGCCAGGTGCTCTTTGACAGCGCCGCCCATATTGATCTGCCGCCCCAGCGGCGGCGGGTGGGCTATTTGTTCCAGCAATATGCCCTTTTCCCCCACATGACGGTGGCGGAGAATATTGCCGCCGGATGCCGCGGGCTGGGGCGGGAGGAAAGGAAAAAACGGGTGGCGGAGCTGGCGGCCATGCTGCGGCTGGAGGGCCTGGAGGGGTTGCGGCCCCGGCAGCTCTCCGGCGGCCAGCAGCAGCGGACGGCCCTGGCCCGGATCCTGGCCTCGGAGCCCCGGGCCATTTTGCTGGACGAGCCCTTTTCCGCCCTGGACAGCCATTTGAAATGGCAGCTGGAGCCGGAGCTGAAAGATGTACTGGACGCCTTTGCGGGAGTTACCATCTGGGTGACCCACGACCTGGAGGAGGCCTACCGCAACTGCCCCTGGGTGTGCGTCATGGAGGCGGGGCGTACCGCGCCGGTGCGGGAGATGGCCTCTCTGCCGGCAGATCCCCGGACAGTGGGGGCTGCCCGGCTCACCGGCTGCCGCAACTGCGGGGCGGCGGAGCTGGAGACAGAGACGGGATGGCTCCGGGTGCCGGAGTGGGGGGTGAGCCTGCGGGCCGCCGCTCCCTGGCGGACGGGGGCCCGGGCCGTGGGCATCCGGGAGGAATGCCTGCGTCTGGCAGCGGCAGGAGAAGACAACGCTGTGGACTGCGCGGTGGTGCGGCGGGTGGAGGACGTATCCGCCTGGGTACTGCTGCTGCGGCCGAAGGGCAGCGGGCCGGAAACGCCGCTGCTGCGGATGAAAGTGGAAAAAGGGGCGGCATTGCCGGAAGGGGATACCCTGCGGGTGGTTTTGCCGCCGGAGGATATTTTGATTTTGGAATGAGGAGGGGCCTATGGACGAGAAATTTACTGCGGCGGTAGTGACTGTCAGCGACCGGAGCTATCGGGGAGAGCGGCCTGACGGCAGCGGCCCGGTGGTGCGGGAGATGCTGGAGCAGGCGGGGTATCAGGTGGTGCGGATGGAGGTCGTCCCCGACGAGCAGGGGGAGATCGAGGCCCTGCTGCGGGAACTGGCGGATCAGGGAGACATCGCCCTGACAGTGACCACCGGGGGCACCGGCTTTTCCCCACGGGACGTGACCCCCGAGGCCACGGCCGCTGTCTGCCAGCGGATGACGCCGGGCATAGCGGAGGCCATGCGCCTTGCGTCTCTGCGGATCACGCCTCGAGCTATGTTGTCCCGGGCCACCGCTGGCATCCGGGGGCGCACTCTCATCGTGAACCTGCCGGGAAGCCCCAAGGCGGCCAGGGAGAACCTGGAGGCGGTGCTGCCTGCCCTGGATCACGGCCTGGAAATGCTCTGGGGCGGTCCGGCGGACTGTGCCGGTACTGGTGGAAAGTAATCGGAGGAAAGAGGGCCCAGACGGGCGATATGGCATTCCGGCGGCAGTGCCGGAAGGAAAACAGTGGTGCATGTCCGCCGCCGGAGAACACTCCGGCGGCGGATTTTGTGCTGCCTGTGGGAAATGGCGGGGGATATTTTCCGCGGAAGTACATTTACAAATCTCTTGGGGAATGATATACTATCAGGCTGGAAACCAAGCGGGGAGGGAGGATTGCCATGAGCCGGGAAAAGGTATACGCGCTGCTGCGGGAGCATCCGGGGGAGTTTTTTTCCGGAGAGGAGATCAGTCGGCGGCTGGGCGTCAGCCGGGCGGCGGTGTGGAAGGCTATTGACAGCCTCCGCCGGGATGGGTATACCATCGATGCCCGGAAGTCTCAGGGCTACTGCCTCACCGGTTCCCCTGACGCCCTGGTAGAGCGGGAGATCCGGCGGTATCTGCCGGAGGGCTTTGCCTGTCCGGAGCTGCGCTGCCTTCCAGAGGTGGACTCCACCAACTCCTATCTTAAGCGGGAGGCCCTGGCGGGGGCGCCTCACGGCACCATTGCCGTGACCAACTGCCAGACTGCCGGCCGTGGACGGATGTCCAGGCGCTTCCAGTCCCCGCCGGACTGCGGAGTGTACCTGTCTATCCTGCTGCGGCCCAAGCTGCCGCCGGCGGAGCTGATGGGTGCCACCGGCATGGCGGCGGTAGCGGTGTGCGACGCGGTGGAGAAGGTCGCCGGGATCCGCCCGGGGATCAAGTGGACCAACGACCTGATTCTGGGGGAGCGGAAGCTGGGAGGTATCCTTACGGAGATGGCTCTGGAGGGTGAGACCGGCCAGACGGAATTTCTCATTATTGGGGCCGGGGTAAATGTCCGGCAGAAACCGGAGGCGTTCCCGCCGGAGGTGGCCCAGGTGGCCACGTCGCTGGCGGCCCAGGGGTATGAGGCCTCCCGCCCGGCTTTGGCCGCGGCTCTGATCGAAGCCTTTTATCGGCTGGGAGAGGACCTGGGGAGCGATATTTCCCCGTGGGTAGCGGCTTACCGCCGGGACTGCGTGACTCTGGGCAAGGACGTGCGGCTGCTCTGGACGGAGGGCCAGGAGCGGGCAAAGGCCCTGGATGTGGATGAGCAATTCGGCCTGGTGGTGCGCCGGGAGGATGGCAGTGAGACCACGGTGCGTACCGGCGAGGTGTCCGTCCGTGGAATGTACGGCTATGTGGAATAAGCGCCGGGAGGCGTGCGAGAAAGAGAAGAGGCAAGTAGTGATATGAATATGTTGTTGGATCTGTTTCTGACCTTCGCCAAGGTGGGGGTCATGACCTTTGGCGGCGGCTACGCCATGCTGCCCATCCTCCAGCGGGAGCTAGTGGAAAACAAGCATTGGGCAGCGGAGGAGGAGCTGGTGGACTATTTCGCCATCGGCCAGTGTACCCCCGGCGTCATCGCGGTCAATACGGCCACTTTTGTTGGCCAGAAGTTCAAGGGCATTGTCGGCGGCATCGTGGCCACCCTGGGCGTGGTGTTTCCCTCTCTGGTGATCATCTCCCTGCTGGCAGGGGTAATCTCCGCCTTTTCCCACCTTCAGTGGGTGCAGCATGCCTTCGGCGGTATCCGCATCTGCGTGTGCATCCTCATCTGCAACGCGGTGGTGAAGCTCTATAAGAAGGCTGTCGTGGATAAGATCACCCTGGTGGTGTTCCTCCTGGTGGCTCTGGGTGCCTATTTCCTGTCTGTAAGCCCGGTGCTCTTTGTGGTGCTCTCCGCTGTCATCGGTATTGCGGTGAAGAATTGGGGGGTGCGGAAATGATGCTGTATCTGCGGCTGTTCTATGAATTTTTCAAGGCGGGCCTGTTTGCCATCGGCGGTGGTATGGCCACCATTCCGTTCCTTTATGATATGGCTGATGCCACCGGCTGGTTTACCTATAATGACCTAGCCAACATGATCGCTGTGGGAGAGTCCACCCCTGGCCCGGTGGGCGTTAATATGGCCACCTATGTGGGCTATGTTACCGGACAGAGCGCGGCGGGGATCCCTGGGGCGATCCTGGGGGCTGTGATTGCCACGCTGGGCCTGGTGACGCCTTCCATTATCATCATTCTCATTATTGCTGCCTTCCTCAAGAGCTTCCGGGACAACCGGTATGTGGACAGCGCCTTTTACGGCCTGCGGCCTGCTTCCACGGGGCTGATTGTCGCGGCGGGACTGTCGGTAGCGGTGAGCAACCTGTTTTTCACCGATACCCTGGCCCAGGGTCTGTCCCTGGCGGTGCTCAACTGGAAGGGCTGGATCCTGGCGGTGATTTTGTGGGTGCTGACCAATAAGGTGAAGAAGACCAAGGGTCTTCACCCCATCATCTTTATCCTGGCCTCCGCTGTGGTGGGCGTTGTGTTCAGCATGTGACGACAGCCAAGGCGTTTGGCAGAGCATTTTCAGGCAATCAGGAAGGGCGGTATGCCATTCCTGATTGCTTTTTTTCCTGGAAAAGGCTATACTGACATCTGATGAAAACAGAAAGGGGGCGGAAGCTGTGCTGTACCGGATACTGGCCATAGGAGATGTGGTAGGGGAGCCGGGGCTCCGGCACCTGGAGCGGCACCTGCGCAGTCTCAAGCGGCTCAAGGATATTCATTTTACCGTGGTCAATGGGGAAAATGCCGCCATGACGGGCATCCTCCCGGACCAGGTGGAGGCCCTCTACGCCGCCGGGGCGGACGTAGTGACCCTGGGGAACCACACCTTCGGCAAGCAGCAGATCGCCCGCTGCCTGGAGGAGGACCCCTATCTCCTGCGGCCGGCCAATTATACCGGCCGGGCCCCGGGCCGGGGTTGGGGGATTTATGAGTGCGGCCATATCCGTATCGGCGTGATGAGCCTCATTGGCCGCTGCGGTCTGGACTTCCACGCCGAGAATCCCTTTACCACGGCGGACAAGCTCCTGAAAGGGGAGCGTCCGGAGCTGGTGCTGGTGGATTTCCACGCGGAGGCCACCAGTGAGAAGCTGGCCCTGGGCTACTACCTGGATGGCCGGGTGTCTGCCCTGTGGGGGACCCATACCCATGTGCCTACCGCTGATGAGCAGGTGCTGCCCGGCGGCACCGGCTACATTACCGACCTGGGGATGACGGGCCCTGCCCGTTCGGTGCTGGGGATCGCGCCCCGGCAGAGCATCGAGACCTTTCTGGGGGGCTTGCCGGGCCGGTATCAGCCGGCGGAGGGTCCCTGCAAGATGGAGGGGGCGGTGTTCACCCTGGACAGTGAGAGCGGGAAATGCACGGCGGTGGAGCGCATCGCTGTGGAATAGAAGGAGAGAAGCTATGTCGATCCAACGAGTGAGAGAGTATCTGGAGCAGTTCGGTGCGGCGGAGCGGATCCGGGAATTTGCCCAGTCCACCGCCACGGTGGAGCTGGCGGCTCAGGCCGCCGGGGTAGAGCCGGGCCGCATTGCCAAGACCCTGAGCTTCAAGCTGGAGGAGGAGCGGACACTGCTGATCGTGGCTGCCGGGGACGCCAAGGTGGACAACAGCAAGTATAAATCCACCTTCGGCGGCAAGGCTAAGATGCTCACCGCCCAGGAGGCGGAGGAGCGCATCGGCCACGCCGTGGGAGGGGTGTGCCCCTTTGGCGTGAAGGAGGGCGTGGAGGTATACCTGGACCGCTCTCTGGAGCGCTTTGCAACGGTGCTGCCCGCTGCCGGCAGCAGCAACAGCTGCATCGAGCTGACCCTGCCGGAGCTGGAGAAGTTCTCCGGGGCCAAGGGCTGGGTGGACGTGTGCAAGCTCCCCCAGGCCTAAGGAGGGAGTGCCATGCCAAGGATCATACACGGGGCGGATTTCCATTTGGACAGCCCCTTTACCGGCCTTCCTCCCGAGAAGGCCCGCCAGCGCCGGCGGGAGAGCCGGGAACTGCTGGAGAAGTTGGGAGAGCTGGCGAAGAAGGAACAGGCGGAGCTGGTGCTGCTCTCCGGAGATCTCTTTGATGGGGAGCGGGTGTATCCCGAGACGGTGGAGCGGCTGCGTGCCGTCCTGGGGGGCATGGGCTGCCCGGTGTTCATTGCTCCGGGAAACCATGATCCCTATACCTCTCGCAGCCCCTATGCCGCCGGCCACTGGCCGGACAACGTCCATATCTTCCGTTCAGCGCAGATAGAGGCGGTGGAGCTGCCGGAGCTGAACTGCGTGGTGTATGGCTGCGCCTTTACCGGCCCTGAGCGGACGGACCAGGCCCTTTCCGGCTTCGCCGCTCCGGCAGACGGCCGGCTCCATCTCATGTGCCTCCACGGCGACATGGGGGCGATGGAGAGCGCCTACGGTCCCATTACCCGGGAGCAGGCCGCCGCCAGCGGCCTTGCCTATCTGGCTCTGGGCCATATCCACCAGTACAGCGGTGTGAATCGGGTGGGAAATACCGCCTGGGCCTACCCTGGCTGCCCCGAGGGACGGGGCTTTGATGAGCTGGGGGACAAGGGCGTGCTGGCGGGGACGGTGGAGAAAGGGAGCGCGCAGCTGCGCTTTGTACCCCTGTGCCGCCGCCGCTACCATATCATTCCCGTGGATGTTACTGGCCGGGATCCCCGGGCGGCTTTGGAGGCGGCCCTGCCGGAGACGGCAGAGGAGGATGTGTGCCGCTTTATCCTCACCGGGGAAAGCGGAGGGGTGGATCTGCCTGCCCTGGAGACCGCCTTTGTTCCGCGGTGCTATGTGCTGCAGCTGCGGGATGATACCCGTCCCACCGAGGATATCTGGGCCCGGGCCGGGGAAGATACCCTGAGGGGGCTTTTCCTGGGGGAGATGCGCCGGCGATATGATGATGCCGCTGGGAACGAGGAAGAGCGGCGGAAGATTGCCTTGGCGGTGCGCTTTGGACTGGCGGCCCTGGATGGCCGGGATATATAAATAAGGAAATACTATGAGGAAAACAGCGGCAGCAGGGAGATGCCGCCGCAGCGATACGGGAGGACATCTATGGAGAAAAAGCATATTCTGCTTATTGGCACTGGCGGCACCATTGCCTCGGAGATGGGGGACAACGGCCTTGCGCCGGAACTGACCTCGGAGCAGCTGCTGCGCTACATCCCGGATATTTCCGGCATCTGCGCTGTGGACTGCGTACAGCCCTTCAGCCTGGACAGCAGTGACCTCCAGCCCCGGCACTGGGTGCTGGTGGCCCGGGTGATCCGGGAGAACTATGGCCGCTATGACGGCTTTGTCATCAGCCACGGCACCGACACCATGGCCTACACCGCCGCCGCCCTCAGCTACCTCATCCAGGGCAGCCCCAAGCCTATCGTTCTCACCGGCGCCCAGAAGCCCATCGGTTTTGAGACCACCGACTCCAAGCAGAACCTCCGGGACGCTTTTGCGGTGGCGGCCTCGGATATGGCGGGGGTCATGCTGGTGTTCAATGGAAAGGTGATTTTGGGCACCCGGGCCAGAAAGACCCGCAGTAAGAGCTTTGAGGCGTTTTCCAGCATCAACTACCCGGTGCTGGCCCTGGTCCAGGACGGGCGGCTGATTCAATACATCCGGCCGGAGTGCCGGGAGACGCCGGTGTTTTACGACCGGGTGAACCCCCGGGTGGCGCTGATGAAGCTGATTCCCGGGGCGGACTGTGAGACCGTGCGGTGGCTGCTGGGCCGCAGCGACGCCCTGATCATCGAGAGCTTTGGCGTGGGAGGCCTTCCCACCTATGAGGAGGGCAGCTACTACGAGCCGGTGAAGGAGGGGTTGGAGCAGGGCAAGATCGTGGTGATGACCACCCAGGTGGAGAACGAGGGCAGCGATCTGAGCGTCTACCAGGTGGGTACCCATGTCAAGCAGAGCCTGCCTATTTTTGAGGCCTATGACATGACCACTGAGGCGGTGACTGCCAAGCTCATGTGGATCCTGGGTCAGACGGCGGACCGGGAGAAGGCGGCGCAGCTGTTCTACACGCCGGTGGCCTGCGATATTCTGGCCAGAAAGTAAACGAGAGAAATGCAGGGGCCTCAGAGCTATGCTCTGAGGCCCCTGCTGCGCAGTAGCGGCTGTTTTGCTGTGCTTGCAATTTTACTGGTCTGGGGCCTTCCGGGAGAGAGAAGCAGAAAAATATCCCGGTAAGGCAGATGACAAAAGAGTGGGGGTGTGCTATACTGCCCTCCAGTGTGCCTGAAGTGTGTAATCAGGTGGGAATCAGGAAGGAGACGGCTGTTTTGCGTACATCAAAGGAGGATATTTCCTCTCAATTGGGTACGGCGCCTGTGGGTAAGCTGCTGTGGAAACTGGCGGCGCACCCCGGGCGGCCATTGCCATGGGACGGGGAGATAACGGCGCCGCCGAGGAGATTATGGGCAACTGCTTTACCTGCCTGGTGGCAGTGGCCCTGGCGCTGACGGCAGCTTTTTGGGTGTGGGGCGAGCCGCTGCTGTGGCTGTTTGGGTGCAGCGAGGAAACCATCGTCTACGCACTGCCCTATATGCGCATTTATGCCGGGGGCTCTCTGTTTGTGATGATGGCCCTGGGGATGAACCTCTTTATTACTACCCAGGGCTTTACCCGCTTCAGCATGGTCACGGTGGTGGCTGGGGCGGTGAGCAACATTATTCTGGACCCTATCTTTATCTATGCCCTGGATATGGGGGTGCAGGGGGCGGCACTGGCTACGGTGATCTCCCAGGCGATTTCCGGCGTTCTGGTGGTGCGCTTTCTTGTGGGAAAAACCACCGTACTGCGGATGCGGCGGCGCTGGCTGCGGCCCCGGAGCCAGGTGATGCTGCCGGTGCTGGGGCTGGGCCTGGCGCCCTTTGTGATGCAGGCCACGGAGGCACTGCTGAATATCTCCTTTAACTCCTCCCTTCAGCGCTACGGTGGGGACATCCCTGTGGGGGCCATGACGGTGGCCAGCACCATTATGCAGATGGCCTGGATTCCTACCCAGGGCATTGGCCAGGGGGCGCAGCCCATTATCAGCTACAACTACGGCGCGGGGAACCTGGGTAGGGTAAAGGAGGCCTTCTGGGCTCTGGTGAAGGTGAGTGTGGTCTTTATGATGGCTCTCTGGGCCCTGATCCAGCTGTTCCCTCAATTTTTCATCCGCATCTTCAACGACTCTCCGGAGTTGATGGATACCGCAGTTTGGAGCCTGCGGCTGTACACGGCGTCTATGGGGCTGTTTGGTATCCAGCTGTCGGTACAGCAGACCTTTATGGCCATCGGGCGGGCCAAGGCGTCGTTGTTTATTGCCTGCCTGCGGAAGGTTATTTTGCTGATTCCGCTGATCTTCATCCTGCCCCTGTTTTTTGGGGACAAGGTGTTTGCGGTGTTCCTGGCGGAGCCGGTATCTGACTTTACTTCCGTGGTGGTATCTGCTGTTACCTTTTTCTTTGTATTTCGCCGGGCCATGGCGGATCTGGAAAAGAAAAATGCAGGAGAGACTCAGCAAGCGCAGTAAGGGTGTCCGGCGAGATATAGGAAAGGGAACGAGGTTCTTTGCGGCGCTGCGTTTGGCGTCGGAGGACATGGGCATCTGATTTGTTGGAAGGAACGCTGAAAAAATATTAAATTTTTTGCAATCCCCTTCCCTTATGGGCGGGATTATGGTAAACTTCTGACATATGTTGTCGAAACCTGCCGGGAGGCCCAGAAAGAAAGTGAGATTGCCCATGAAGCCCATCAAAAAGATTACATCCCTGTGCCTGTGCGTTGTGCTTGTGCTGACGCTGCTGCCTGCTGCCGCTCTGGCGGTGCAGACCTATACCACCAGCCCCTCCGGCGTGGCCATGATCGAGAAGTTTGAAGGCTTCCGGAACATGCCCTACTCCGATGACAAGGGAAACTGGTATATCGGTTACGGCAGTCAGTGCAACCCAGCCGATTATCCCTTTGGTATCACAGAGGCCCAGGCTGACGTTTTGCTGCGACAGGATTTGGCCAGCAAAGAGGAAGCGGTGAACCGGCTGCTGGTGGACTATAATATTTCTGTTACCCAGTACCAATTTGACGCTATGGTGTCCATGACCTATACCCTGGGCACCCAGTGGATGAACCCCACCTACCGTTTTTGCGGCTATCTGATCCGGGGCATCCAGAATTACAGTGAGGTGGAGGTGGTCAACGCCATTGCCACCTGGTGCCACTCCGGGGACGACCCTCTGGATCATCTGGTGGAGCGGCGGCTCCAGGAGGCCTATCTCTTCCTCTATGGTACCTATGAAAACGATGCTGCCCAGCGGTATCGGTATATCCATTTTGATCCCAACGGCGGGGATGTGGAGAATAAGACGGTGTTTTACCCCATCGGCACGGCCTATGGCCAGCTGCCCACTCCCACCGGCAACGGTGGGCGGACCTTCCTGGGCTGGTACACCAGCGACGGGACCAAGCTTACTGGCCAGGAGCTGGCCATGGAGAACGTCTGGGTCACCGCCAAGTGGGACGGCGAGAGCAGCGGCTCCTCCGGCTCTGACATTGATCTGTCCGGCTGGGTGAACCCGTACAGTGACGTGAAGGAAACGGACTGGTACTTTACCTATGTTCGTGAGCTGAGCGCCAAGGGCGTGGTAGGCGGCTATCCTGACGGTACCTTCCAGGGTACCGGCACCCTTACCGCCGGCGAGGCCCTGAAGCTCATTATGCTGGCCACAGGCAACAAGGAACAGGCACCTACCGGTTCCCATTGGGCCAGCGGCTATCTGACCCTGGCGGAGAGCCTGGGCTGTGTGGCTCCTGGTGAGATTCAGAACCTGGACAGCCCCATCAGCCGTCTGACCATTGCCCGGGTGGCCGCGGTAGCCATGGGCATTTCCGCCCGGACGGGGGCCTCTCCCTTTGCCGACGTGGACGACGGCTATACCCTGGCTCTCTATGAGGAGGGAATTCTCAACGGTACCGTAGTGGGCGGCAAGCGCTACTACTACCCCAATGAGGGTATCAACCGGGCAGAGGTCTGCGCCATCGTTTCCCGGATCAACAACTGGAAGCCCACGGTGAAAAACGATCCCGCCCAGTCCGGCTATATTTCCTATGGCAACAAGTATTACCCGGTGCTGCCCAATGTACCGGCCTGCCCCTACAATACCAACCTCTTGGTGCTGGATGGCAGCCGGATGTACTATAACGACCCCGGTTACACCACCGCTTTTGGCATCGATGTATCTTCCCATCAGAAGGAGATCGACTGGCAGAAGGTGGCGGCCTCCGGCGTGGAGTTTGCCATTATCCGCCTGGGCTACCGGGGTTACGGCAGTGAGGGCACGGTGAATCTGGATCCCTACTTCAAGCAGAATCTGGCGGGTGCCAAGGCTGCGGGACTGAAGGTAGGCGTCTATTTCTTCTCCCAGGCCATTACCACCCAGGAGGCGGCGGAGGAGGCCCAGTTCGTGCTGACCAACCTGGCGGGTGCCCAGCTGGATTACCCGGTGGTATATGACTGGGAACCCATTAGCGGCGTAGGGGCCCGGACCGACGGCCTGGACAGCGTCACTCTTACCGACTGCGCCATTACCTTCTGCGAGACGGTGTCCCAGGCGGGCTATACCCCCATGGTTTATTACAACAACCCTGTGGGTTATGGCCGCTACGATCTCAGCCGCCTGACGGCCTATGACGTGTGGTTTGCCCAGTACGCCTCCAAGCCCACCATGTACTATAACTACCGGATCTGGCAGTACACCTCCAGCGGTAAGGTCCCCGGTATCAGTACCAAGGTGGACATGAACATCGCGTTTATTCCTTATTAAATATAAGGTAACAGCGCACGCTGGTCGGCGCCGGGAAACTGCTCCCGGCGCCGACTCTTGCTTTTGGATGCCTTTTCCGCCAGAGAAGGACAAGCGTTTGTCGAAAGCGGTCAGAAAGCGATTCTACGAAGCCCACAAACTTTTTTGAAAAAATTTATAAAAAACAGAGAAAAACCGCTTGACATTTGCGAATATATCATGTATCATAATCTAGCTTGCGCTGGGCGTACCATGTCTGGCACCCAGCGGCAGGTACTGCGATGATGCGGGAGATTGCGGCTCTGCCGGTAACTTCCGCGGAGTATGTCCGATAATCGGGCGGCTGAGAGTGTCCTTTTCGCGGCGTAGATCGCTTGCCATAGGACAATACCGGCCATTCGTGCCGGTATTTTCTATGAGTTGGAATGATACGCACGGATACGCGGGAAGAACTTCTCGCCGTACAGAGTAAGGGCCAAAAGAAACTACTTTGTACAACATTATGGAGGAACAATCAAATGGCAAAAGAGATGATCCGCATCCGCCTGAAGGCCTATGACCACCAGGTGATCGACCAGTCCGCTCAGAAGATCGTGGAGACTGCCAAGCGCACCGGCGCCGCCGTGTCCGGCCCCATCCCCCTGCCCACCAAGAAAGAGGTCGTGACCATCCTGCGTGCCGTCCACAAGGACAAGGACAGCCGCGAGCAGTTCGAGCGCCGCACTCACAAGCGCCTCATCGACATTACCAACTCCACCCCCAAGACCGTCGAGGCCCTGATGAGCCTGGAGCTGCCCGCCGGTGTGGAGATCGAGATCAAGCTGTAAGAGCTTCGTCTCCCTACGGGAACCGCGGCGGAAGGCCGCAACCAACATTCGTTACCCATCGGTCCGCCGACTTGCGTGAGGCGGACGGGGTCATGTCGCCGCAGCAATGGCCGCCAATGTGCTAACTGCGCCGACCAATAACCTTATAAAAGGAGAAATTACCATGGAGAAAGCTATCATCGGTAAGAAAGTCGGCATGAGCCAGATTTTCGCCACCGACGGCAAGGTGATCCCGGTTACCGGTATCGAGGCCGGTCCCTGTGTCGTGGTGCAGAAGAAGACCGCCGAGAAAGACGGTTACGAGGCTGTGCAGCTGGGCTTCGAGGATGTCCCCGAGCGCAAGCTGACCAAGCCTGAGAAGGGTCACCTGGACAAGGCCGGTGTGTCCCCCAAGAAGCATCTCAAGGAGTTCCAGCTCAACAAGGCCGCCGAGATGAACGTCGGCGACATCGTGAAGGCTGACACCTTCGCCGTGGGCGACCATGTGGACGTCACCGGCATCAGCAAGGGCCATGGCTACGCCGGCGTCATCAAGCGCCACAACGCCAGCCGCCTGAAGGAGACTCACGGTACCGGCCCTGTTCATCGTCACGCCGGTTCTATGGGTTCCGGTACCGATCCCAGCCGGATCTTCAAGGGCAAGATCGGCGCGGGCCACATGGGCGTTGACCAGGTGACCATCATGAACCTGGACGTCGTCAAGGTGGACGCCGAGCTGAACATGATCGTGGTCCGGGGCGCTGTTCCCGGCCCCAAGGGCGGTCTTGTGACCATCCGCAGCACTGCCAAGACCATCATCGAGAAGAAGGGCGAGGCTGCCGGTATCAGCTCCAACCCGCAGAAGGCTTCCGCCCGCGTCAATCCCCAGAAGGCCTCCGCGCGCAACAAGTAAGGGAAGGGAGAGTGCTGAAACATGTCTATCAAGGTTTTGAACATGGCCGGCAATCAGGTCGGCGAAGTGGAGCTGAAGAGCGAGATCTTCGGCATCGAGCCCAATATGCACGTTGTGCATGAGGTGGTAAAGAACCATCTGGCCAACTGCCGGCAGGGCACCCAGAGCGCTCTCACCCGCGCCGAAGTTTCCGGCGGCGGCAAGAAGCCCTGGCGTCAGAAGGGTACCGGCCACGCCCGCCAGGGCAGCACCCGTGCTCCCCAGTGGACTCACGGCGGTATCGTCTTTGCCCCCAAGCCCCGCAGTTACAGCTACGTCCTCAATAAGAAGGTCCGCCGTCTGGCCCTCAAGTCCGTCCTTTCTGCCAAGGCCGCCGAGGGTAAGATCATCGTGGTGGATTCCATCGCCATGGACAGCATCAAGACCAAGGCGTTCCGCGGCTTCCTGGATGCGGTGAACTGCGACGGCAAGGCCGTTGTCATCACCCCCGAGGTCAACGAGAACGTGGTCAAGAGCGCCCGCAACATCCCCGGTGTCCTGACCACCACCGCCCGGATCCTGAGCGTGTATGACATCCTCAACGCCAAGTATCTGGTGATCGATCAGGCCGCCCTCGCCACTATCGAGGAGGTGTACGCATGATTTCCTATGATGTCATCATTCGTCCCATCATCACCGAGCGTTCCATGGCCGGTGCTGCTGAGAAGAAGTATGTGTTTGAAGTCGCCCCCAACGCCGGAAAGATCGAGATCAAGAAGGCTGTCGAGGAGATCTTTGGCGTGAAGGTCGCCAAGGTCAACACCATGAATGTCCCCGGGAAGGCCAAGCGCCTGGGGGCTGCCCGCCCCGGCCGGACCAAGGACTGGAAGAAAGCCATTGTCCAGCTGACCGAGGATTCCAAGACCATCGAGTTCTTCGAGGGTATGGTGTAAGGAGGAGAGTGAACCATGTCTATCAAAACTTTTAAGCCGACCACCCCTTCCAGAAGACATATGACCGTCTCCGGCTTTGACGGCATCGATAAGAAGGCCAAGCCCGAAGCCAGCCTGACGGAGATCCTGAAGAAGAGCGCCGGCCGCAACAGCTATGGCCGCATCACCGTCCGTCATCGGGGCGGCGGCAACAAGCGCAAGTACCGCATCATCGACTTCAAGCGCGACAAGGTGGATATGAGCGCCACTGTCCTGCGCCTGGAGTACGATCCCAACCGCAGCGCCAACATCGCGCTGGTGGAGTACGAGGACGGCGAGCGCCGCTACATCCTGGCCCCTCTGGGCCTGGGCGCCGGCGACAAGGTTCTC
>JAGHHM010000066.1 GCA_017887695.1 Oscillospiraceae bacterium
CGTTTCCGCCGTTACCTCGCCATCACCGGTGAAAGGGCCGATCCGGAAGCGCTTAATATTGCCCACCTTCAGGCCCTGGGGGAAGGGGCCATTCTCCTGCCGGGAGCTTTGGAGCTGTGCCGGCAGCTGGCCGTAAACCACAAGCTGTATATTCTCACCAATGCTGTGGCCTCCGTCCAGCGCCAGCGGTTTGAGCGCTCCCCTATCGCTTCCTTTTTTCAGGGAGTCTTTATCTCCGAGGACATCGGCTGTGGCAAGCCCAGCCGGGAATATTTCGACTATGTGTTCCGGGTTGTCCCCGAACTGAACCCGGACAACGCCCTGGTCATCGGAGATTCCCTTTCCAGCGATATCCAGGGGGCCAACAATGCGGGGCTGCCCTGCTGCTGGTTCAATCCCAAGGCCTTGCCCCGGCCCGATCACCTGCGGATCGATTACGAGATCCGGACTTTGGAAGAGCTTTTGCCTATCGTATCGTAAAATTCCATTGAAAAGCCGGCCTGGAAGCGCTGCTTTCCAGGCCGGTTTCTTTCTTTTCAATATGCGGGGAAAGACGCCAGTCAGTCTCTCCGTTGGGCTGCCAGCGCCCGCAGCAGAGCGATTTCCTCCCCGTGGCCGGCATCATCAGTGGGTGTTTCCAGCAGGAAGGGCAGCTGCCGCAGGGCCGGGTGGGTAATCACCCGGAGAATGGTCTCCGTTCCCAGGGTTCCCTCCCCAATCCGGGCATGACGGTCCTTCCGGCTGCCGGGAGGATTAAGGCTGTCGTTGATGTGAATGGCATGCAGCCGGTGCAGGCCCACCACCCGGTCAAATTCCGTCAGCACGCCGTCCCAGTCGCCGATGACGTCATAACCACCATCGGACATGTGGCAGGTGTCCATGCACACCCCCACCTTCTCCGGGCACACCACCTGGTCCAGAATCATGCGCAGCTCCTCGAACCGCCCGCCAATCTCGCTGCCCTTCCCCGCCATGGTCTCCAGCAGCACAATGGTCTGCTGTTCCGGGCGGATCACCCAGTTGAGCATCCCCGCGATCAGGCGGCAGCCCTCCTCCAAACCCTGTCCCACATGGCTGCCGGGATGGAAATTATAGTAGTTCCCCGGCAGATACTCCAGAAGAGCCAGGTCCTCTCCCATCATCCGCTCCGCTAGGCGACGTATACCGTCATCCCGGGAACAGGGGTTCATAATATAAGGAGCGTGGGCCACAATGGGCCCAAAGGCGTTTTCCGCCATCAGCTGCCGCAGCCGCTCCAGATCTGCCGGATCCGTGGCCTTGGCCCGGGCTCCCCGGGGGTTGCGGACAAAGCACTGGAAGGTATTGGCGCCAATTTTCAGCGCCGTCTTCCCCATTTTTTCAAATCCTCCCGCGGAGGACAGATGGGCACCAAGATACATTATCCTTGTTTCTCCTTTGCGTATGTCAGAAGGATTTCCCGGTCGTTGGGCAATTTCTCCTCAATCACCTGTTCCAGCAGCTCCCGCAGCATATTCCCTACCGCCGGGCCCCGGAAGCCCAAAGCCGTGAGATCTCCGCCCCGAACCGCCAGCTGTCCCAAAGAAAAGCAGCTACCCTGGGCGATGACCAGGTTCAGAAGATCCTCCCACTGGTCTATGAGCTTCTGCCGATCCCGGTAGGCCGGAGCCTGAGCCAGGTTGTCCCCCCGCTTTACCGCCAGCAGCAGCCGCAGCGTCTCCTCTCCGTACCGGGCCAGGTTCCGCCGCACCGACCGCTCGCTGAGAGGCAGCTCGCAGTCATGGCGCTCCACCAGGGTCAAAATCACCTTCTTGCTGTGATTATCAAAGCGCAGGCGATCCATAACAGCCTCCGCTTTTTTCACACTTTCCCGCCAATGACCGTAGAAATGGCCCCGGCCATCCTCCCCCAGGGAGAAAGTCTCCGGCTTTCCCAGATCATGGAGCAGCATGGCCCACCGCAGCACCGGCCGGGGTGGCACCGCAGACACTGACCGTACTGTATGCTCCCACACATCGTAACAGTGGTAAGGGCTGCGCTGGTCAAAGCCCACGCAGGGAACAATCTCCGGCAGAAACACCGCCAGGATCCGGGGATATTCCAGCAGCACCTCCGCCGCCCAGGGGCCGCAGAGGAGTCCCGTCATCTCCACATAAATCCGTTCAGGGGCGATATTTTCCAGAAGGTTCCGGCAGCGATCCATGGCGGCAGCAGTCTCTGCCTCAATGGAAAACCCCAGCTTGGCGGCAAATCGCAGCCCTCGCATGATGCGCAGAGCGTCCTCCCGGAACCGCGCCTCCGGATTCCCTACTGCCCGCAGCACCCCGGCGGCCAGATCCGTGCGACCGCCAAAGGGATCCCGCAGCTCACCCCGGAGATCCATAGCCATGGCATTTACCGTGTAGTCCCGCCGGGAGAGATCCTCTTCCAGAGAGGAGGTAAATTCCACATGGTCCGGGTGGCGGTTGTCCAGATACTCCCCGTCCCGTCGAAAGGTAGTGACCTCTACCCCCCGGCCGCCGCCCACCGTGACAGTACCGTGCTTGAGGCCTGTGGGCAGTGCGTCCTTGCCGAAGAGGGCCACGACGTCCTCAGGCCGGGCGCTGGTGGTCACATCCCAATCCCCCGGGTCCCGACCCAGCAGCATATCCCGCACGCCTCCGCCTACGCACCAAGCTTCCCAGCCAGCAGCCTCCAGACGGACCATAATATCTTTTACAGAGTCCGGTATACCAACCACCGGCTTCACCTCGCTGTACCCATGATGGATCTCTGTCTCTCTCAGCAAACTTTTCCTCACATTTTCTGTCAGAGACACGCATAAAGCTTTATGGAAAACGCACATAGTAGGAGAGGAATTCCATATTGCAATGCTTTTGCGGATATAGTATAATACAATTCTGCGAAAAAGGCAAATACCGGCCAAAAGCCGTTCGGGAAGGAACCTGTTCCATGACCCATATCAATACCAAAATCCAGCCCTATATCGTTCCCGGCCGCCGGGTCCACCTCTCCGGTATCGGCGGCGTTTCCATGTGTCCTCTGGCAGAGGTCCTGCACGGCATGGGCCTGAAGGTCCAGGGCAGTGACATGAAGGACAGCGCCACTGTGGAGCACCTGAGGAGCCTGGGTATCCCTGTCACTGTGGGCCACAGCGCCCAGGACATTGAAGGGGCGGAGTTTTTGATCCGTACCGCCGCCATCCATGATGACAACCCCGAAATCGCCTCTGCCCACCAGAAGGGTATCCCTGTTTTTGAAAGGGCAGAAGCCTGGGGCGCCATTATGCAGCGATACGAAAACGCGGTGTGCATTGCCGGCACCCACGGCAAAACCACTACCACCGCCATGACCACTCACATTTTTATGGCCGCCCACGCAGATCCTACCGTTATGATCGGCGGCACCCTCCCCATGCTCCACAGCGGCTACCGGGTGGGCAAAGGAGATACCATTATCCTGGAATCCTGCGAATACTGCAACAGCTTTCTCCACTTTTTCCCCACTGTGGCAGTGGTGCTGAATGTAGATGCCGACCATCTGGACTTTTTCAAAGATCTGGACGACATCAAGCACTCCTTCCGCCGCTTCGCCCAGCTGGTACCTGCCGACGGCCACATCGTCGCCAACGCTGACGATCCCGGCGCCATGGACGCATTGAAAGGTCTGTCCCTGTTTACCTTTGGCCTGGATCATCCGGCAGATTGCCGGGGGGAGAACCTCCGCTGGGATCACGGCGCCGCCTCCTTTGACATCGTCATCCACGGGCAGGTTTACACCTCCCTGACCCTCCATACCGCCGGACGGCACAACGTTCTCAACGCTCTGGCCGCAGCCGCAGCCGCCTACCTTCTCGGTATTTCCGGCGAAGCGGTAAAAAACGGTTTGGAAGGTTTTTCCGGCGCCGGACGCCGCTTTGAATATAAAGGTGAATACAACGGCGCTAAAATATATGACGACTACGCCCATCACCCCGGTGAGCTCCACGCCCTCCTCACTACCGCGAAAAGCATGGGGTATCAGCGGGTGATCTGTGCGTTCCAGCCCCACACCTATTCCCGGACCAAGAGTCTTTTCCATGATTTTGTCCGGGAACTGCGGGCAGTGGACAAAGTAGTTCTGGCCGAAATTTTTGCTGCCAGAGAGACCAACACCATCGGTATCTCCTCCGCCGACCTGGCCAAAGAGATCCCCGGTTCCATTTACTGCCCTACTCTCACCGACGTAGCGGATGAGCTGCGCCGCCTGGCCCAGCCCGGCGACCTGATCCTTACCGTAGGCGCAGGAGATATTTATACTGTCGGCGAAGCCCTGGTAAAGGGTTAAGACCGGCCTATTCCTTCATCACATAAGAGAGGTCTGCCATGACGGTTTCACCTATTTACACCACTGCCCCCACCCAGGGGCTTACCAGTGAGCAGGAGACAGTCTTTGCCGCCCTGGAACAGCTTCATATCCCCTACCAGCGGGTGGAGCATGAATATGCCAACACCATGGAGGACTGTAAGGCCGTCAGCGCCGTACTGGGGGTGGATGTGTGCAAAAACCTGGTCCTCTGCAACCGGCAGAAAACCCAGTACTACCTCCTTACCATGCCCAGCGACAAGCCGTTTCACACCAAGGATCTGTCCCACCAGATCGGCTCTGCCCGGCTGAGCTTTGCTTCCCCGGAGGCTATGGAAGAATTGCTGCGGACCCCGCCGGGCTCCGCCTCCATTCTCTCCCTTCTCTTCGACAAGGAGCACAAAGTGCAGCTGGTGATGGACCGGGAGACAAAGGACTGCGATTATTTTTCCTGTCACCCCTGCAAGAGTACCGGCACCCTGAAGCTGCATACCAGCGATGTACTCAACGTGTTCCTCCCATACACCGGCCATGAACCCTTGGTGGTGGATCTGCCCCGCTATGAGGAGGATCAGGCATAAAGCGCAATCTCCCCTTTCCCACAGATAATAATAACGCCGCCGGCAAATGCCGGCGGCGTCTTTTTCTTTTTTCCCGGTGAGGAGAAAAGGACTAAGGCCGCTGTCTTTTTCCTTGCCTGACGGCTTTGCTGCCCGGTTACTCGCTCTTAATGGCCTCCAGGGCCGGGATCTGCACTGCCTTGTTGGCAGGGTAATAGCCGGAGCCAAGGCCGATGAAAACGGAGAACACCACGGCAAACAGCAGCAGCCACGGCGGGATCACCGACACCCGGCTTACGTTCTCTCCTCCCAGCACCGCTCCCGCCAGGTTTTCCAGGGAAAGGCCACCCAGGGACACCAGGTTGATGACCACCGACGCAACAAAGCTGATTACGCAGCCTACCACCCCGCCAATAAGGCCGATGGCCCCTGCTTCAGAAAGGAACATTACCCGGATATCACTGACATAGCAGCCCAGAGCTTTCATAATACCGATTTCCCGGGTACGCTCAGAGATAGACATGATCATGGTGTTGGTAATGCCCAGAGCTGCTACGAAAAGGGAGATCGCACCCAGGCCTCCCAGCATCATCTGCTTCTGCCTGGCCTCCTTCTCCATGGGCTTGCGGATGCTCTCCATGGACTCCGTGTTATAGCCCATGGCCTTGATCTCCTTCTCTACCTCTGCCACCTGGGAGATATTCCCCACCTTGACCATCATAGAGTCGTAGGGTACTGCCTTCTTCCGGCTGCCCTGAACCTTATCCAGCAATTTCCGCAGATCCGTTAAGCTCATGATGATTCCGTCAGAGGTTTCCGAACCCTTGGAGTAGTCCTCCTTCGTTATGCCCACTGGGGACACCACTTCGGTGACTTTCCCCGACTGGGTAGCGATTTCCATGGTGATTCTACCCTTCAGTGGATCAAAATAAGGATCTGGTATATTGGTTAAATTTCCCTTGTCATCCCAGGTACCGCTCCAGCGATCCACAGTATTGCGGCCTTCCGGGCGCATGGTATCCTTGAATTCATAGGCAATATACTGCCCCACAATCACGTCGCCGCCCTTTTTGGCCTGTTCTCCCGCCTTCAGCCGGTAGCCCATCTTCTCCATCGCATCAAGATCCAGGCCCACTACTGTGGTCCAATCCGCCACATAGCGGTTGCCGGTACCTGTTATCAGGCGGATAGAATCTACCTCCAGGGTCTGCTTGGGCGTGACCGCCTCCACGCCGGACAAACGCCGCAGCCGTTTGAGGAGTACGTCATCCAGTTTGGTTTTCCCCCGGCCGCCCTGGGGGGCTGTCACTGTGATTATGGTCAGATCCCCCATCTGGGCCAGGGTCCTTTCCTGGGACTCCCGCATACCGATCCCCAGGGAAACCATAATGACGATGGAGCAGCAGCCGATCAGCACTCCCAGCACCGTCAGAAACGTGCGGGATTTCCGGCGCATCAGATTCTGCAAACAAATCCGCAGCAGATCTTTCCGCTTCATGGCTCATTTTCCTCCATGGTATTGACGTTTTCCTCTTCCCAGTTATCCCAGCTGCCGACCGCCAGATGTGCCGCCGCCTTTTTCTTTCTGCGATAGAGAATGATCCCGGCTGCCGCCAGCACCACTACACCGCCACCGCCGGCTGCCAGCCACGGCCAGGGGATAGCCGGCTGGCTTTCCTCTTCCAGCCCCTCATCCATAAAGTCATCCACAGGGACAGGCTCCTCTGCCCGTAGGGTAATGGGAAACAGGCGGGTCTGCACCTGCTGGTCTGCGTTTTCGTAGCTGATCTTCAGCGTGACCGACACTTCCCCGGCTGCGGTAGGGGCCAGGGCAAAGCCAATATTTCCGCTGCTGCCGGCGGTGATATTCCCCAGATACTGGGTTCGGGCCGGAGTCTCCACACCATCGCCCTCCACCGTAGCTTCCACGTTGGCAATGTCGTCTTTCCCCTTGTTCACATAGGCCAGGGAGATTTCCGCTTCTTCCCCTACCGTAGCCGTCTCCGGCACCACCGGGGCGTTGATCTGGAAGCGGTCTGGCTGATAGATGGGAATTGCCAGCTTGATATCCGCCGAAGCCTGGGCGCGCTTGCCGCCGTCTACATACTCATATTTGAAGCTCATATTCAAGCTCTGAGCGCCGCTTTTTCCGGTGACTACCGCTCGCATAGGCACTTCCATATCCTGGCTACCGCCTGCAGCCAGGGATTTGTAGTAAAACGTATTGGTCCCGCCGTCCATGGTGAAGTTTTCGCCGCCGTCCACTGTGGCCACCACGTTTTCAATTTTCAGGTTACCCGTATTTTCAAAGGTCAGACCCAGAGTGAATTTGCTGCCCGCCGCCACAGAGCTGTCGCCGTAGCTGAATTTGCGGATCACCACGTTGGGTACCGGGGCGTCTGTCCGGATGCCGCTGGCCGCCGCCGTGGGGTTGGCAGAAATATTGACCCGGTCAGTGGCAGACACCTGGGTGAGCGCCTCCCCATTATCATAGGAATACTTCAGCTCCGTAGTAAGAGACTGGCCCGCAGAGGCAATTTCCTTGGCCGCCCGCACCTTTACTGTGATACTGCCGCTACCTCCAGGGCCTATGTCCTTAAGGAGGAAGGTGGAGGTATCGTTCAGGATGGTCAGGCTTTCCGAAGCGGCGACAGTCGCCACCGGGGACACCAGGGTGGCTGCACCGGTATTCTGGAAGGTAAGGGTAATATCCGCCGTCTCATTGGCAGAGAGGGGTTTGCTCATGGGAGAACGGGTCACCAGCACCACCGGCTGGGGAACACTCTCCCGAGGCTGCACCGGAATGGACACCCGGTCAGAGACAGTGCCTTGGGTAAGAGCAACGTTATTGAAGTAGTTAAACTTCAAATCCACGCCCAAAGACAGACTGGAGCCGGTCACATTCTTTGCCGCGCTGAGACGCAGGCGGACGCTGCCCTCCCGGCCGCCGGGAATGTCCTGCAAAGGAAAGGATCCGGAGCCGCCCATAATGGTCAGGCCGTCAGAAGGCGCAAAAGCTGCCACCACTGAGGTAAGAGGCACATTGCCCATGTTGCGGAAGGTAACCACCACCTCAGTCTCCTGTCCCGCTGCCAGAGGAAAAGGCAGATCACTGCGGGATACCAGCACCATAGGGGCAGGCGCCGGCTCCGGGGTCGGAGGCTGCTGGGGCTGAGGCGCCTCAAAAACCACCGCCTCGGTAATGGTCAGCTCCACGCCCTGATAGGACTCCGGACTTCCTGCCTGGCCCACCTGGAGTTTGAGGCTTTGGCCCACACCCTTGTACTGAAGATTGGTGAGCCGGATATCATAAGTAAGAGGCATTCCCTCCGCAGATGTCTTGACCACCGACAGGCTGCCGCCTGTAAAGCTGTCGTCCAGCTTCACTGCATCCAACTGGCCGGACTCCGCCCCGCCGCCGATGTCCCGAAGGGACACCGTGATATTGACAGAGGTTCCTTTGGCAATGCTGCTCATGGGAAATCCAAAAGTATCCGTCACCGTGTAGCCGGTGACAAAAAGGCTTCCGCCCTCCGCCCGGGCAGCAGCAGGCCAGGCCGCTGTGAGTGCCAGAAGGATCATTAGAAGGGCCGCCGCCCGCCGTATCGTATTATGCTTCATGTCGCACACGCTCCTTTTTGTTCACTTGGTTGCTGACGATCTCCCCGTCGATTAGGGTAACGATCCGGTCCGCATAGGCGGCCATCTCCGGATCATGGGTAACCAGGATAATGGTCTGGTGATAATCCCGGGCAAAGGTACAGATCATTTCCATGATCTCCACTGTGGTCTTGGAATCCAGATTTCCCGTGGGCTCATCGGCAAAGACCACATCCGGCCGGGCGATAAAGGCCCGGGCAATGCCCGCCCGCTGCTGCTGGCCACCGGACATCTGCCGGGGAAAATGGTCCAGCCGGTGGGAAAGCCCCACCCGACAGAGAAGCTTCCTGGCCGCCGCCTCCCGCTCCTCCCGGGGGATTCCCCGGAACAGCAGCGGCAGCGCCACATTCTCCGTGGCCGTCAGGTTGGGCAGCAGATTATAGGACTGGAATACAAAGCCCAGGTGCCGTTGGCGGAACGCCGCCAGCTGGTTTTCACTCAGTCGGGAAATAGGCACGCCCCCGATAAGCACCTCGCCCCGGGTAGGTTTCTCCATCCCCGCCAGCTGATTGAGCAGCGTACTTTTCCCCGAGCCGGAGGTGCCAAAAATACAGCACAGCTCCCCTCGCATGACATTCAGATTGATGCGCTTGAGGGCTACCACCGTCTCGTCCCCAATGGGATACTCCTTTCGGATATTCCTGACCTCAATGACAGGACGGCTGCGCGGATCACTCATACCTTCCGCCCCCTTTCTGGCCGTTATCATACCGGCCCATTCTTTATTCCCCCTGTGCGCTTTATTAAGATTTTTAAAGAAAAAGCCAGCGGGAGCCCCGGATCAATCATGATCCGGGGCTCCCGCTGCGTTGAAAACACTATGTAGTTCGTGAGCACCGAGCTCTGTCATTCCCCGCTTCTTTACGTCAGCGGCGAAAGAGGCAGCGTCACCACAAATTCCGTGCTGCGGCCGGCAGTGGGCTCCGCAGTAAGGGAAATCGTCCCCCCGTGAAGCTCCACGATTCGCCGGGTAATGGCCAGACCCAGGCCGCTGCCCTTACCGGAGCGGGCGTCACTGCCCACCACAAAGGGCTCAAAAATCCATTTTGCCCGCTCAGCAGGAATCCCACAGCCATTGTCCGCCACCCGGAGCACCGCCTTGCCCTCCCTGGCCTCCAGGTCAAAAAACAACACCGTCCCCAGACGGTTATGCCGCAGGGCATTGGCCACCAGGTTATCCAGCACCCGGCGGAACTGCAACTCATCCAGGCCGCACCAGACAGGCCGCTCAGGAATGGCGATCTCCAGAGAAAAGCCCGCCAGGTCAATCTCATCGTACTTGGCCGCCAGATATTCCCGGGAAAATTCGCACAGATCCGTCCGCCGGGGATGGATCACAAATTCCGGATGCTCCACCTTGCTGTACTCGTGGAACGCATTTACTAGCTCCGTCAGCGCCTCCGCCTTTCCCTGAATGGCCCGCAGGTATCGCTGCTGCTCCTCCGGCGGCACCTTCCCGTCACAGATGGCATCAATATAGCCGGCAATTACCGTAATCGGCGTTTTCAGGTCATGGGAGATATCTGCAATCAGCTTCTGCCGTCCCTGGTCCAAAAGCTGCCGCTCCCGCTCGCTTTCCGCCAACCGGTCGGAAAAGCGGTCAAAGCTTTCCCCGATCCGACGGATCTCCCGGGTGCCGCCGCAGTCTCCCACCCGCACCATTTTTCCTTCCGACTGGGACACTACCGCATCGTTAAGCCGCCGGAGAGGACGGCCGATCTTACGGCCCAGCCACCAGATAAACAGTCCTGCTGCCGCCAGATACAGCGGGATGAATACCAACCAGACCCGCCAGGCCTCCTGGTAGCGCCGGGTGTAATCTGCCTCACTGGTAAGGCCCTCCCGGATCAGCAGTGTCATTGCCTCACCATCTGTGGAAAAAAAGGGAACGCAATAAAACGAACCGCCTGGTCCGCCGGACAGGAACTGGTACTCCCGGGCCGTATAGGCTGTCCTGCCATCCTCAAAGCTGCCGAAAATCACCCGGTATTCCTCATCCAGCGCCATTACATCCAGGGCCTGGGCTTCTCCCTCCGCCCCAAAGCGGCGACGGATCAAAAGATAGCGGGGGGCGTCTCCTTCTCCCGCAGACTCAAAAGCATCCACACCGACACTGCTGCCGTAGCGCTGCATGCAGGCCAGCTCCCCTTCCGTATACAAGGGATCAAATCCCGGCCCGGTGGCGTATACCACCACGCCATCCTCATTGCATACGGCAAATTCCCCATCCCCTCCACTGACATAATAGGCAAGACTTTCATAGTCTCCCTGATACAGTCTCTCCTCCCGGAGGAGGCCCTCCCAGTCCACTGGCTGAAGCAAGCCATCCAGCCGCCAGCTCCACAGGGCAAACACCGCAGCCGCAATCAGCAGCAGCGTCAGGGTAAAGAGCAGATAATTCCTGGCCAGCAGCCCAAACAGGCTGCCGGAAAGCCGTTTACTTTTCAAGCTTATACCCCAATCCTCTCACTGTAATAATGTGCCGGGGGGCTTTGGGATCATCCTCGATCTTTTCCCGCAGCTTGGAAATATGTACCATCATGGTATTATCGTCGCTTTCAAAATAGTTGCCCACTGCCCCCTCATAAAGCTGCACCTTGGTGAAAATCCGACCGGGAGACCGCATGAGAATCGCCAGGATCTTATATTCCATCGGCGTCAGCAGGATCTGCTTGTCCCCTTTTGTCAGCTGGAAGCTGGCGGTATCCAGAGTCAGCTCCCCCACCTTCAGCACATCACTGTCACTGCGGGAGGCCCGGCGCAGCTGGGCTTTGACCCGAGCCACAATCTCCACCGGATTGAAGGGCTTGGCAATATAATCATCCGCCCCCAGATTCAGCCCCAGGATCTTATCGTTGTCCTGACTGCGGGCGGAGAGAATCAATATAGGCACGTTGCTGTACCGTCGGAGGGCTCGGGTAAGCTCAAAGCCGTTCATCTCCGGCATCATCACATCCAAAATGGCCATATCCGGTGTCCGTTCCCTGGCCAGCGCCAGGGCCGTGGCCCCATTGTCCGCCTCCAGGACACAAAATCCCTCCCCTTCCAGGTAGAGCCGCAGCAGCCTGCGGATATCTGCGTCATCCTCCGCAATCAAAATCACCGGGTTCATCCTGTCTCCTCCTTTTTTACATCTTTTTTCATTGTCCATTTTCAACATTATATGCGGAATATCAGGCCCCGTCAAACCCATGTCCAGCCTCCTTTCCCCAAAAATCCGCATTCTTTACAAATCTTAAGGAATATGCGATGGAACGTAACCTATTTATGCCTTTATAATGAACTTATCATGGTTACATCTATTTGCTTTACATCCCCGAAGGAGGTTTTTGTTATGTTTCAACTCCCTCATCTAATCGTTTTGGCCGTCACTGCCGCCCTTATCCCTGTCGTATGGCGGAGGGCAAGCCGCCTGGATCAGGCCGCCGCCGCACGGTATGTAAAAGTTTGCGCTTTGCTGGCAGTGCTGTTCGATCCCGTATATTGGGTCTGGGAAATCCGCTCCTTTGGGTCTATTGACCCTGCCACTACCCTGCCGCTATACCTTTGTTCCCTGTTCTGGCTTCTGCTCCCGCTGGCAGCCTTTGCCCGCGAGGGTATCGTGCGGCAGACCGCCGCAGCATCCCTTTGCACCATCGTTATGCTCTGCGGGGTTTTAGGGCTGGTCTTCAACGTATATTTGAACCACTATCCTTTCTTTAGCTTTGTCCCCCTGCGCAGCCTGCTCTACCACATGCTGATGATCCTTGTCCCCACCGGCATGTGGGCCAGCGGCTACTACCGCCCCCAGCCCCGGGACCGCTTTCTCTTCTTTATCCCGGTACTCCTTTTGGTAGCTGTAAGCCTGCCCCTTAATCGCCTGTACGGCTGGGACTATTGCTACACCGCAGGGGGAACTGGAACACCTCTGGCCCTTCTCAGCGCCCGAATGCCGAAAATCTTTTTCCTGCTCCTGCTGTACGGCAGCCTGCTGCTGATCATCCAGTTTCTTTTCTACCGCCGCTTTTCCCGCCTCGCCGCCTCCCTCTCCGGTGCAACGCGGAACCTGATGGACAGATCCCTGTAAGGGCAGGTCGGTGCCATTTGTACCGCCTTCTGTCCGTTGTTTTGAAAAACGGCGTAAGAAATAAGACGGGAACACCCATAATGGGCGTTCCCGTCTTTTCGTTTTCCCCCGCGCCGTCTGTTCTTACAAGGTTAGCCCAACGTCACATCCAGTTTTTCTGCCTGGTCAAGCATATTTTCGATTAAAATGCCGTACCCTTTTGTTGGATCATCAATCATAACATGGGTCACTGCCCCAATCAGCCGCCCATCCTGAAGGATGGGGCTTCCAGACATCCCCTGGACAATGCCGCCGGTGCGGGAAATCAGTTCCTCATCTGTTACCCGGATGAGCAGGTTCTGCGTTCCCGTTCCTTCCACCACCCGCACCAGCTCTACGTCAAAGCTTTCCACCTCGTCACCGGAAATATTGGAGAGAATGACAGCGGGGCCCGCATGGGCCTGCCCCGAAGAGGCTACCGGCACCGCATCACCTGTGGCGAAGTCACACTGCTCCAATACACCGAACACGCCCTGCTCTGTATTGGCATAAAGAGTGCCCATATCCTCCGTCAGGTTAAAGCTGCCTCGCAGCTCCCCGGGATCTCCGGAAGCCCCTTTCTTTACCGCTTTTACCTCCGCGTCCATGACTGAGCCGTCTCCAAGGGGCATCAGCAGTCCGGTATCACTGTCTGTAATGCCATGGCCCAAAGCGCCGAAAGCCCCGGTTTCCGGATCATAAAAAGTTACCGTACCAATACCGGCCATACTGTCCCGGATCCAAGCGCCCAATCGATAGGTTCCGTCAGGCCCCAGCACCGGCTCTGCCGCCAAGGTCAGATCTGCGCCGTCGCGGCTCACCCCCAGTTCCACAGTCCCGCCGCACTGGAGCATGGCCGCAAACTGCTCGCTGCTTTCCACCGCATTGCCGTTGGCCTCTTCAATGACATCGCCCACTTTCAGGCCGCAGGCTACGCCCGGTGCGGAAGGTCCTGCGGTACTCTCCACTTCTGCAAGGCCCACCACTACTACGCCTTCTGAAAACAGCTTGATACCGATGGTATGACCTACCGGCACCAGAGTGCGCACGCCGCCATCCGCCGCCTGGGCCGGTGCCTGAAGTCCCAGCAGGGACGCCGCGCACAGCAGGCTACTGAGGAAAAAAGCTTTCATCCGGCCCAGGCTCTTTTTCTGTCCATTCATCCATTTCACCACCCCTTTCAAAAATTTTGCCGCCGCGCTTTGCCGGCAGCACATTTACTTTGCGCCAAATCAGGGGAAATAACCTATGGACAGATTTCTAAAATCAGGTGATTTTGTCATGGACAATTGCGGAAACATCTGTTTTTTGCGTGAAAAAGAAACACCACAGGCCAAAGTCTGTGGTGTTTGTCTTTTTTTTCAGAAAATCCCTGGATAAACCCTCTTATCTCTCAAAAATCTTGAGGATATCGTTAAACGGATCGTCCTCCGGCTCCTTCTTTTCCTCGGCATCCTCGCCCATTTTCAGCACAGTGCTCTCAAAAAGGCTCTTGGCCCCGCCTTCGGCGGCAGCGGCAGAAGCAGAGGAGGAGTCCTCCTTCTTATTGGTCTCGTCAAAGCCGGTAGCAATCACGGTAACCCGGATCTCATCATCCAGCGTATCGTCAAAGGTAGCACCGAAGATGGTAACGGCATCGGGATGTACGGCGGCCTGGACCAGGGACGCAGCCTGCTCCACTTCCTCCAGTCCGATGTCCATGGAGCCGGTAACATTGATCAAGATGCCCCGGGCGCCATTGATGGAGGTTTCCAGCAGGGGGCTGGAAATGGCCATACGGGCAGCCTCCTCGGCCTTGCCCTTGCCGGCGGCACGGCCCACGCCCATGTGGGCAAGACCGGCATCCTTCATAATAGCGGTCACGTCGGCAAAATCCAGGTTGATGAAGCCTGTCTCACGAATCAGGTCGGAAATGGACTGCACCGCCTGGCGCAGTACATCGTCGGCAATTTCAAAGGCGTTGGCAAAGGTAATCTTCTGATCCGTGGCGTGCTTGAGGCGATCGTTGGGGATGATAACCAGAGAGTCTACCTTGCCCCGCAGCTCCTCAATACCCTTTTCCGCCTGCATCATCCGGCGGCGTCCCTCGAAACCAAAGGGCTTGGTCACAACGCCCACCGTAAGGATCCCCTGCTCTTTGGCGGTCTCCGCCACGATAGGAGCGGCGCCGGTGCCGGTGCCGCCGCCCATACCGGCGGTGATGAACACCATGTCTGTGTCCTCCAGAGCCTTGGTGATCTGGCTGCGGCTCTCTTCAGCAGACTTGCGGCCCACCTCGGGGTCGGAACCGGCGCCCTGTCCATGGGTCAGCTTCTCTCCGATCTGAATTTTATACCCTGCGCTGGAGATATTGAGCGCCTGCTTGTCCGTATTCACCGCCACATAGTCCACGCCGCCTACACCAGAGCGGACCATGCGGTTGACCACATTGTTTCCGCCGCCGCCAATGCCAATAACTTTAATCTTAACTACATTGTCGGGAGCGGTTACCAGTTCGAATGCCATAGTGGGATCCTCCTACCACAATTTGTATCGGCCGTATATCACCGGGGCAAATTACCCCCAGATAAAGTGCTATATCTTTTTTCTATTGTATGCTTTTTTCACCGGCAGGTCAATAGCGGATTCCCGGTTTTTTTTGAAAATTCGGGAGGAAAAAGAGGCTGGAAAATTTTACCCCTGCGCCGGCTTATTTGTCAGGGATAAACCGCACCTCATTATCGTCCTTCATGGTCATGCGGATGGTCCCAGTTTCATTGGGTTCCAACTGCGCCACCGCCGCCTGAAGACAGTTCAACTTGAAATCAAAATCGGCGTCGTAGAACATTTCCACCTGAAATCTTCCATCATAGGACAGCACCATATAATCAGGATCGGAAGCGTCCAGACTGGTGGTTTTCTCCAGCATTCCCCACTGCTTGAGAGCTTGCATCAGCTCCAGGAGCCGCTGGGCACTGATGGGACTTTCCTCACCCAGCTTCAGCTTCCCGCTGATTGCCGGACTCTCTGCCGTCAATCCTTCCAGCGTTATATACTTCTTGGCCATGGAGGCGCTGACAACCTCCAGCAACTTTCCGCCACTATCCATCAGCCAGGTGCTGCTGCCGCCTTTGATAGCCGCCACAGCCTGCGTCTCCACCACCTCTACCATCAGTACGTCCGGCAGCTTCCGGTTGATCCGTACCTCGGTAATATAGGGCAGCTCAGTATAAAGCTTTTCAGCAATGTGATACTTGTCCATCAGGATCAGGTTGTCCCCCTGCTCCACGCCGGAAACTTCAATAATCTCCTCGGCAGAGTATCGGCTGTTGCCGCTGACCACCACCTGATCCACTTTAAAGAACAAGGTGAGGGCCGCGACCACGGCAACCGCTGTCAGCAACACCGACAGCACCCGCAGAAGGGGCCCCAGGCTCCCTCTGCGGCGTCGGCGGTTCCTGCGCCTGTGCGCCACGGCTCTCACTCCTTTCTCTCTATCTCTCTTCCCACCGAATATCCGCCCCCAGGGCCACCAGATCCCCCACGGGATCTGCATATCCCCGGCAGATATGGTGGATATCTTCTATGCATGTTTCACCTTCTGCGGATACGCCCGCCACCATCAGCGCAGCGCCGCCCCGCAAATCTGTGCACCGCACCGTGGCGCCGGACAAACGGGGTACCCCCGTCACTACCGCCACACGGTCCGCCACACTGATATCCGCTCCCATCCGGCACAATTCATCTACATGCCGATAGCGGTTATCAAACATATTTTCCACAAATACCGTAGTGCCCCGGCTTTTGAGCAGAGCGGCCATCAAAATTGCCTGCGCGTCGGTGGGGAAACCAGGATAGGGGGCCGTCCGCACCGCGCTGATGGCCTTCAGCGCCCCATCGCTGCGCAGCAAAATCCGACCCTCGCCGCCAATCACCCGGCAGCCCGCCTCGTGAAGGGCCGCAGTAACAGTAGAGAGATGACGGTAATCCACATGGGTCAGCTCCACCTCGCCGCCTGCCGCCGCTGCCGCCGAGAGATAGGTGGCAGCCACAATCCGGTCCGGCATCACGGTATGTATGCAGTCCTTTGTCAACTGGCCTCCCGCCACACAAATGGTGGAGCTGCCTGCTCCGCGAACCGTACAGCCCATGGACCGCAGAAAATTCTGAAGATCCACAATTTCCGGCTCCCGGGCAGCATTGACAATCACCGTCTCCCCCCGGGCCCCGCAGGCTGCCAGCATGGCGTTTTCCGTAGCCCCCACGCTGGGCAGGCTCAAGGCAATCTCCCGGCCCTCCAGGGCCGCTGCCTCACAGCACAGACGCCCGCCCTTTTCCTCCACTGCCGCCCCCAGCTTCCGCAGCGCCGACAGATGCAGGTCAATAGGCCGGGGCCCTAACTCACAGCCTCCGGGATAGGACATCTCCGCCTTCCCCAGTCGGGCCAGAATAGCCCCCAGGAAAATCACTGACGAACGCATCTCCCGCATCAAATGATCAGGCACGTCCCAGCGGCTCACAGAGGATGCGTCCACCACCAGTTCCTCCCCCTGCCACTGGGCATCACATCCCAGGTGCCGGAGGATCCGGATGCTGGCTTCCACATCGCTGAGCCGGGGACAGCCCCGGAGTACCGTAGTGCCCGGGTGCAGAATGGTGGCGGCCAGTATGGGCAGCACGCTGTTTTTCGCCCCTTGGACAGGCAGGACCCCTTCCAGCCGGTGACCTCCCCGGATAACAATATGCTTCATATCGACCCCTCCGCATATGGATTTTCAAACTAATCCATACTATGCGAAAGGGCCCGCAGTGCTACTTCTTGCGGCGCAGGGCCATCACAGCGGCATAAATCTTCTCCGTGGCGTCAATAACGCCCAAAGACGCCATAGCCGCGGACATCTCTGCCCGCCGGGTATCATCTTTCAGGATAGATCTTGCGGTATCGTACAGCAGCTGCCCGCTGCTGTCTTTTTCCAGGATCATTACCGCTCCGCCGGCATCCGCAAGCACCCGGGCGTTATGCTCCTGGTGGTTGTGGGTCACATTGGGAGAGGGGACGATAATAGCAGGTACCCCCAGAGCCGTCAGCTCACTGATGGTACTGGCCCCTGCCCGGCAGATTACCAGATCCGCCGCCCGCATCAGGGTTCCCATGTCGTGGATGTATTCCCTGACTTCCAGCTCCGGTGTTTTGCTCAGATCCACTCCTGCGTCGGCCAGGTAGGCCGTCATCTGGCGGCTGCCTACCACACCGGCGGCATGGATGTGATGGAAGGGCCTGCCTTCCGCCGCCTCCAGCGCCAGGAACCGGGCGGTCTGCCGATTCATTTCCGATGCTCCCAGGCTGCCCCAGAAGGACACAATCACCGGCCGGCCATCATCCATGCCCAGCTTTTGCTTGGCTTCCTTTTTCGTATAGGTAAAGAAATCTCCCCGGACCGGAGTGCCGGTAACCAGCACCTTCCCCGGATGGCGATAGTTTTTCCGACATTCCTCAAAGCCCACCATGATCAGGTCCGCATGGGGCTCCAGAAGCCGGGTAGTAAGGCCGGGAATGGCGTTGGATTCATGAATGGCGGTAGGGATCCCCTGCCGGGCCGCCTCTCGGATCACCGGATAGCTGGCATAGCCTCCGGTACCCACCACCAGATCGGCTGGAAATTCCTTGAGCAGCGCCCGGGCCTCTCCGGGAGAACGGATCAGATTCCGCAGGGAAACCAGATTGTGCCGGATCTCCTTAGGCTTCAAAGAACGGTGAAAACTAGAGATTTCCACGGAGCGGAACGGCCACCCCGCCTCCTCAATAAGCTGACGCTCAATTCCCCGCCTGGCTCCTACAAACAATATCTCGCTGTCCGGCCTCCGCTGGCGGATCAGGCCCGCCAGGGCCAGAGCAGGATTCACATGACCTGCGGTGCCGCCGCAGGTAAAGATCACTTTCATCTCGTTAGCCTCCCTTTGGCGCCGGAATCTGCCGGGATACCGACAGCACCACGCCTACCTCCACCAGCTGGATGGCAAGAGCCGTGCCGCCATAGCTGAAGAACGGCAGGGAAATACCTGTGGCAGGAATAAGACCTGTAACCACGGCGATATTCAAAAAGGTCTGAAGGGCAATCTGAGTAGTGACACCCACGATCAGGAGGCTGCCGAAGCGGTCCTTGGCATGGATCGCCAGCCAATAGCCCCGGATAATAAACAGCGCAAAGAGCAGCATGATCAAGGTGGCCCCAACCAGCCCCAGCTCTTCACAGACGATGGCGAAAATAAAATCGTTATGCTCCTCAGGAAGGAACATGAATTTCTGACGGCCCTTGCCCAGGCCCAGCCCCAGAAGGCCGCCGGAGCCAATGGCGATGAGGCTCTGGGCCATCTGGAAACTCTTGTAAGTGGGATCCCAGAAGGCGTCCCGCCAGGTGGTGATCCGGTCGGAGTTGTAGCCGATCTTCTCCATGAGGTCGGTGAAGAGCAGCAGGTAGCCGCCCACACCGCCGGCGGTAAGGCCCGCCGCCACCCAGCGCCAGTCGATGCCGCCCACCACCATCAGTATCGCCCCGATGCCCACCAGCAGCACCATGCCGGAGGCGTGGGGCTCCATGGCCATCAGTACCGCAA
>JAGHHM010000067.1 GCA_017887695.1 Oscillospiraceae bacterium
GTGTGGCGGTCAACAACGTCAAGAACGTCAAGGCCGCCGGCAAGGCTATCAAGAAGGCCTTCCAGAACCAGATCGAAGGCAAGGGCTTCTCCCTGGTGGAAGTGGTCTCTGCCTGCCCCACCAACTGGGGTATGACCCCCCAGCAGGCCCTCAACTGGGTGGAGAGCGATATGCTGCCCTACTACCCCTTGGGCGTCTACAAGGACAGAAGCGCGGAAAAGGAGGGCAAGTAAGATGAAAACCACCCAGATCCTGATCGCGGGCTTTGGCGGACAGGGCATCCTGTTTGCCGGCAAGTTCCTGGCCTACAAGGGCCTTCTGGAGGATCTCCAGGTGTCCTGGCTCCCCTCCTACGGCCCGGAGATGCGGGGCGGCACCGCCAACTGCAACGTGGTCCTCTCCGACGACCCTGTGGGCTCCCCCATCGTCACCGACCCCGACGTGCTTATCGCCATGAACCTGCCCAGCCTGGAGAAATATGTGGACACCGTGGTCCCCGGCGGCCAGATCTATGTGGACTCCACCCTCATCTCCGCCAAGGTGGAGCGCACCGATGTGGAGGTCTACTACATCCCCGCCACCAAGATGGCCAACGATGCCGGCGTCCCCACCCTGGCCAACATGGTCATGATGGGCCACGTTCTCCAGCACAATCCGGAGCTGAGCTTCAACGGCACCGACGTCACCGTCCAGAAGCTGGTGCCCGCCAAGAAGGCCCAGCTGGTGGAGCTGAATATGAAGGCCCTGGAGGCCGGCCGTGACTATGAGGGCTGAGAAGATGCGCGTCAGCTGCGTCCAGCTGGACATGAAGCTGGGAGATCCGGCCTATAACTTTGCCCACGCCGAGGCTATGATCCGCAAGGCTGTGGAGCAGGACCACCCGGACACGGTGGTGCTGCCGGAGACCTGGAATACCGGGTTCTTTCCCCAGGACCTGGCCCCCTGTGCCGACCAGGACGGCAAGGCTGTCAAGGCTCTCTGCTCCTCCCTGGCAAAGGAGCTGAACATCAACATCGTGGCGGGCAGCGTGGCCAATCACCGCGCCGACGGCTACTACAACACCGCCTATGTCTTTGACCGCTCCGGTGAGGTCATCGCCGAGTACGACAAGACCCACCTCTTCACCCCCTCCGGGGAGCACAACTTCTTCCGCCTGGGCAGCCGCACCTGCCGCTTCACCCTGGAGGGCATCCCCTGCGGCCTTATCATCTGCTACGACATCCGGTTCCCGGAGCTGATCCGGAGCCTTACCGTCCAGGGGGTGGACCTGCTGTTCGTGGTGAGCCAGTGGCCTGCCAAGCGGGCCATGCACCTGGACACCCTGGCCCGGGCCCGGGCCATCGAGAACCAGACCTTCCTGGCTCTCTGCAACAGCGCCGCCGCCGACACCGCCTGCGCCGGCCACAGCGCCATCATCGACCCCTGGGGCGAGTACCTGGCCCAGGCCGGCGAGACCGAGGAGATCATCTCCGCCCAGCTGGACTTCTCCATCATTCAGGGCATCCGGGAGTCCATCAACGTCTTCCGTGACCGCAGACCCGACCTCTACTGCATGGAGTAACGACGACACGAAGGGCTGTTCTTTTCTTTATGAATAAAGAAAAGAACCAAAAGAAACACTTTTTGCGCGAAACTCCGTTTCGCGCGGGGTGTATCCGGCATGATCCCATAAGCAAAGCGCAGCTTTGCGCCAAACGTTCTTTTTGATTCTTTTTCTTTCAAGAAAAAGAATGGAAACATACGAGAGGAAGGATGATTCCCATGTCTTACACATTTCCTGTGACCCGCACCACCCATCCCAAGCCCAAGCCGGATCAGAGCAACCTGGGCTTTGGCAAGTACTTTACCGACCACATGTTCATCATGGACTACGACGAGGGCCAGGGCTGGCACGACGGCAAGATCGTCCCCTACGGCCCCATCAGCCTGGATCCCGCCAGCTGCGTTCTCCACTACGCCCAGATGATGTTCGAGGGCATGAAGGCCTACCGCACCCCCGACGGCAAGATCAACCTCTTCCGTCCCGACATGAACGCCAAGCGTCTCAACCGCACCAACGAGCGTATGTGCATCCCCTTCATGGATGAGGAGCTGTTCATCGAGGCGGTAAAGGCCACCGTCCACGCCGATGAGGACTGGATCCCCACCGCCCCCGGCACCGCCCTCTACATCCGTCCCTACATCATCTCCGACGAGGTGAGCTTCTCCGTGGAGCCCGCCAAGCACTACCACTTTATCATCATCCTCTGCGCCGTAGGCGCCTACTACGACATCAACCGGGGTGGCCTCACCGGCAGCCACATCTATGAGGAGGATGAGTACATCCGCGCCGCAGTGGGCGGCAACTACGCCGGCGGCATGCGGGCCACCAAGAAGGCCCTGGAGGCCGGCTGCAAGGAAGTGCTGTGGCTGGACGCCCGGGATCACAAGTATGTGGAGGAGGTTGGTACCTCCAACGCCTTCTTCATGATCGACGACGAGGTCATTACCGCTCCTCTGGGCGGCTCCATCCTCCCCGGCGTCACCCGTGACTCCACCATTACCCTCCTGAAGAAGTGGGGCTACAAGGTGTCCGAGCGCAAGCTCTCCATCGATGACATCGAGGCCGCCAGCAAGAACGGCACCCTCCAGGAGGCCTGGGCCACCGGCACCGCCTGCGTCATCTCCCCCATCGGCTACCTGCGCTACAAGGGTGAGGACATTGTCATCAACAATGGCAACGTCGGCGCCCTCAGCCAGAAGCTCTACGACACCATCTATGGTATGCAGACCGGCGTGGTGCCCGACGACATGGGCTGGATCGTCCAGATCTGATACTCCCCTCACAAGCATGCAAAAGCCCCCGAAGCTTACGCTTCGGGGGCTTTCTTGTTGATTGACAGCAGGTGCGCTATCAGCGGACCTCCAGCTTCAGGTCGTGGAGCCGCAGAACATCCTCCACCGCCAGGAAGGTGTTGCCGTCCCGCAGCACGGCGGGCACCATCAGATCCAGGGCCTCGCCCTCCTCCCGGGTGTAGGTACTCTCATCCACAGCCAGGCAGTAGAGGGCGTTGCCGTCCTGATCGGCGACCTGAGCGGTACGGCTCTCCCGATCCCAGGTGATCTCTCCGCCCAGAGTCTCTACTACCAGGCGCAGAGGCACCATCAGCTTCTCGCCCTGGATGAAGGGCTCCTCACCGGCAGCAAGGGTCACATCCTGGCCGCTGACGCTGAGCTTGCCGGGGGCGGCATACAGCCAGCCGGCGTACTCCACATCAAACACCATGGCCTTGGCAGCCGCGCTCTGGGCCTCACAGGCGGGCTTCTCCTCCTGGCGCCAGGTCAGCAGCATATCGCCGGGCTCCA
>JAGHHM010000068.1 GCA_017887695.1 Oscillospiraceae bacterium
GGCGCAGGCATTCTGTCAGAGTCATGGCCATGAACACCGCCATAGCCAGCTCCATCAGCAGGGCAAAGCCGTCATAATACTTCTGAAAAACAACATAGCTGCGGCGCTTCGGATCCGCAAAAGGCAGAAACTGAAACAAAGGCGCCATCAGAATACACACCATTGCAATAATCCCATAGCTGCTCTTGGCGCCCCAGGTATTCACCTGTCCGTCAAATCCCCACTGAATGGGTACCTGTTCCGGCAGACGGCTGTACACCGCCGCCAGCATCAGGGCCGGCAGCACCGCCAAAAGCCACAATATCCCAATATTCCGCTTACTGCGCATCATCCGCGCCTCCTTTCAGGCCGGCAATCCAGCCGGTAATCTCATCCAGCACCGACAGATTCAACTCATAGTAAATATTCTTTCCCCGCTTCTCATCCGTTACCAGCCCTGCCTCCCGCAGCACCGACAGATGGTGAGATATGGTAGCCCCCGTCATAGCGAAATGAGAACCGATCTCCCCGGCGCTTTTGGCCCCGTCCCGCAGGATCCGCAGGATCTCCCGCCGGGTAGGATCCGCCAGCGCTCTGAATGTCTCCTGAAAGCCCACGCCGCACCGCCTTTCTCATTTAGGTATATATCTAAACGTAGCATACGCCTTTCCACGCCGCCCTGTCAAGAATATGTATTGCTTTAAACTGGACAAATTCGTTGAATATGGATAAAATAACCAGACAAATCAAAAATATTGCCTAACTTTTTGTTAAAAACAACGTTATTCGACTGGTTTTTTTGTGGTTTTTGCCGTGCAGAAACTCTTTACTGTTGCCTTGACGTTAGGTTGAAAATTAGAGTATAATATTTCCAACATGGTCGTATGCTTTTTCCCTAACGGCCAATACTACGGAGGATTGCTATGCCCTACAGAGATGCTGACCAACTGAATACATACCTCTTCCACGAGGGAACGGCCATAAGTGCCTATGAGTATATGGGCGCACATGCTACCACCCACGACGGAGTTTCTGGCTATATGTTTCGCGTCTGGGCGCCGCGGGCTAAAGCTGTATCCGTAGTGGGTGATTTCAATTTCTGGGATATTGAAGCCCATCCCATGCATAAAATCACCGATGGAATCTGGGAGGTCTTTGTCCCCGGCGGACAGCCCTACGACGCCTATAAATTTGCCGTCACCGGTGCGGACGGGAAACTGCGCTATAAGGCAGATCCTTATGCCTTCCATGCGGAAACCCGGCCCGGTACCTCCAGCAAGCTCTACACCATCGACGGGTATGAATGGAAGGACGACGCCTGGCGCTCTTACCGGAAGGAACATCCCGTCTACCATGCCCCCCTGAATATCTATGAAGTCCATCTGGGCTCCTGGCGCCAGCGGGACAACGGCGATTTCATTGACTACCGGGATCTGGCCCATCAGCTGGCCCCCTATGTAAAGGAGCTGGGCTTCAACTTCATTGAACTGCTGCCCATCACTGAGTACCCCCTGGATGACAGCTGGGGCTATCAGTGCACCGGCTACTTTGCCCCCACCTCCCGTTACGGCACCCCTCAGGACTTCATGTACTTCGTGGATTATATGCACCAGGTCGGTATCGGCATTATCCTTGACTGGGTTCCTGCCCACTTCTGCAAGGATGAGCATGGTCTTTACGAGTTTGATGGCTCCTGCTGCTACGAATATGAGGACAAGCGCAAGAGTGAACACCTCTCCTGGGGTACCCGGGTGTTTGACTACGCCCGGCCGGAGGTCAAGAGCTTCCTGCTCTCCTCCGCCGCCTTCTGGCTCAAGGAATACCACATCGATGGTATTCGGGTGGACGCGGTAGCCTCCATGCTGTACCTGGACTATGACCGGCCTGACGGCCAGTGGGCCCCCAACATCCACGGCGGCAAGGAAAACCTGGAGGCCATTGCCTTCCTCCAGGAGCTCAACAAAACCGCCTTTACCGTGAATCCCGACGCCCTGATGGTGGCCGAGGAGTCCACCGCCTGGCCCCTGGTCACCCGCCCTGCCGACGTAGGCGGCCTTGGCTTCAACCTCAAGTGGAACATGGGCTGGATGAACGACATGTGCCATTATCTGAAGATGGATCCCTGGTTCCGCCAGGGCAACCACAAGGATATTACCTTCTCCATGTTCTACGCTTTTTCTGAAAACTATATCCTGCCCCTCAGCCACGACGAGGTAGTCCATATGAAGGGCTCCGTGTTCGGCAAAATGCCCGGTGACCGCAAGCAGAAGTTTGCCGGCGTCCGCGGCTTCTATGCCTACACCCTGGCTCACCCCGGCAAAAAGCTGAGCTTCATGGGTGTAGAGCTGGGCACCGAGGAGGAGTGGAACTCCTCCAAGAGCCTTAGCTGGCAGCTCCTGGAAAACGAGGACAACCGCCAGCTCAATCAGTACATCAAAGACATCAACCACTTCTATATGGAACAGCGGCCCCTGTGGGAGATCGACTTCGAATGGCAGGGCTTTGAGTGGCTGGTCCCCGACGACAATCACAACAACGTGGTGGTCTTCCTCCGCAAGGACAAGGACGACAACCAGCTGCTGTGCGCCATCAACTTCAGCCCCAACACCTACGAGGACTACCGCTTCGGCTGTCCGCCGGTAAAGGAGTTCGTGGAGGTGTTCAACAGCGACGACATTTCTTACGGCGGCACCGGCGTGAAGAACACGGAACCCTGCAAGGTCAGCTGGAAGCCCTCCCACGGGAAGGAATCCTCTGTGTCCATCAAAATCCCGCCGCTGGGCGCTGTATTCATGGTGGGGCAGGGAAAGCTGCGTCCCAAGCCTCAGCGGAAAAAAGCCGCTGATCCCGAAAAGGCCGGGACTGCCAAAAAGGCATCCGCCAAAACCACAAAAACCGCAAAAGGCGACAAGAGCGCCAAGCGGACATCCACCAGGAAAAAAGCTCCTTCCGCGTCTGAATAACGCGCGTGCAATAACGACTGAGAGAGGATGAGACATCGATGAAAAAAGAATGTATCGCAATGCTCCTGGCCGGAGGGCAGGGCAGCCGGCTGTATGTGCTCACCAGCAATGTGGCCAAGCCCGCTGTCCCCTTTGGCGGCAAATACCGCATTATTGACTTTCCGCTGTCCAACTGCACCAACGCCGGTATCGACACCGTGGGCGTGCTGACCCAGTACAAGCCTCTGGAGCTCAACAGCTACATCGGCTCCGGCCAGCCCTGGGACCTGGACCGCCTGGACGGCGGCGTCCACATCCTGCCCCCCTACATGCAGGAGGGCGAGCGGGGCAGCTGGTACAAGGGCACCGCCAACGCCATCTATCAGAATATCGGCTTCGTGGACATGTATGACCCCGACTATGTGGTCATCCTCTCCGGCGACCATATCTATAAGATGAACTATTGGAAAATGGTGGAGGCCCACAAGAAGGCCGGCGCCGGCTGCACCATCTCCGTGCTGGAGGTGCCCTGGGACGAGGCCTCCCGCTTCGGCATCATGGCCGTGGACGGGGAGGACAACATCGTGGAGTTCCAGGA
>JAGHHM010000069.1 GCA_017887695.1 Oscillospiraceae bacterium
CGCAGATAAGGGTCATTCCCTCCCGCTCCGCCGCCGATACCAGCGTGCGGCCGGCAGCCTTGGTAAAGCCGGTCTTGACCCCGATACAGCCCTCGTACAGCCGCAGGAGCTTGTTGTGGTTGGCAAGATACCGCTCTCCAATGGTGATGGAGGCGGTAGAGACGATCCGCCGGAAGGTCTCATTTTGCAAAGCATAGGCGGTAAGCACCGCCATATCCCGGGCAGAGGAGCCGTGACCTTCGGCATCCAGGCCTTCGGCATCCAGGCCGTTGGGGTTGCAGAAAAAGCTCTGCTCCATGCCCAGCCGCTCCGCTGTCTCATTCATCATGGCCACGAAGGAGGCCTCGTCCCCTGCCACACAGTGGGCCACTGCCAGGGCCGCGTCGTTGCCACTGACCAACATAAGGCCGTACAGCAGTTCCTCCAGGGTCAGAACATCCCCGGGTTTGAGGTACATGGAAGATCCCTCCGCCATATCCTCCGCCGTAACAGTATAGTCCGCCTGGAGGTCGCCCTCTTCCAGAGCCACCACGGCAGTCATAATTTTAGTAATGCTGGCAATAAGCCGCTTTTCATCGGCGTTCTGGGCATACAGCACCCGGCCGCTTTCCTGCTCCATCAAAACAGCAGAGGCGGCCGAGGTCCCCAGAGCGGCGGCCCGGCCGGTGAGCAGAACCGGCAGCAAAAGGGCGCAGAGCACCCTGCGAAAACAGCGAGTGGACATAGGACGCCTCCCATTATCAGAAGAATATCCTCAGTGTCCCCCGCAAAGCCCTCCGCCAATCATCCAATGTCTGGCAGCATGCCGTTTCCGGAGGGAAAGCGTTCCCCGGAAACGCGAAAGGCGCTTCCGGGGAACGCATATATTACCGCCAAACCGGCCCTCAGACCATATCCGGCTCTTCCGCCTTTTTCTTGATGAAGCCGCTTACCTTGTCCACAACGTCCGGCACCATCTCCACAATGCGGTCCACAGTGGTCACCGCCGGCACTGCCACAGGCATCACCCGCACCGTACCGTCCTTGATAATCAGGAACGCTACCGGCTCAACCTTGACGCCGGCACCCATTCCCGCGCCTACCGAGCCGTCGGCGGTTTGTTCCTTCTTATTGCCGAAGGTGGCGCCGCCGCCGCCGAAGCCGAAGCTCACCCGGGAAATGGGGATCAGCGTTACGCCGTCCGGCGTCTGGATGGGCTGGCCCACAATGGTGTTGGTATCCACCATCTCCCGCACCTTGGCCATGCTGTCCTGCAGCAGCTCGTTGAGGGGGTTCTTCTTCTCCATATCTGTGTTCTCCTTTCACAGGCCGTCCGTCAGGCGGCGTCAGCCCCATTGGTCTTTGATTTGTTGGTCTTCTGCGGCTTCTCAGGGTCCCCGGCAGGATCCTTCGGCGCCAGCTTTTTCATGCCCACCAGCAGCTTCACTCCGCTGGCACCGGCACACAAGCCGATCACAAGAATATCCCACAGCCGGATGGCAATACCCACGTCCAGGCGATAGTCCATCCCCTGGCCCTCAAAATCCGGGTAGAGGCGGATATCCTGCTCTGCGATATGGATCCTCCGGTGGAGCATAGGCAGCAGGGTCGTCAAAGCAGCCTGTAGCTTTCCATATAAAAGGCCGGTATCCGCCGGATCCGCCGCCGACACCAGCACGTGGACCATCAGGGGACATATCCGGATCCGCCGCCCTGTCCGCCGCAAGGCACGGCCCAGAATAGGCGGCGCCCCTTCCAACAAGTACAGTATCTGCTCCATTGTCAGCTTTTTTCGCTTCTTGGCGGTTTTCCCCGGCTTTGGCTTCTTTTCTTTCTTTTCCTGTGGAGGCGCTTCCAAAGCCTCCTCCTGAAGCTTTTCCGGATACAGAGGAATCTTGGCCGGTCCAATCTTCAGCCAAACCCGCAGCCCTTCCTCGTCCCGGCTCACCCGGGCCCGAATGGGCGTAAACAGGACAAGGCCCAGCAAAAGCAGTATCACACATAAAATTATGATGCCCGCCATAGCTCACGCCCCTCTCTGTTTCTCTCCGCCGCTCTATTCCTCCGCAGTGCTTTCTTTTGCAGTGCTTTCTTTCGCAGATCGCTCCTCCGCTGGGACATCCCCCTCCAGCAAAGCCCCGTCATCTCCCAGCCGCAGCTGCCCCTCGGCCTCCATGCCCGGCAGATCCGGCAGATCTTCCAGGCTGGTCAGGTGGAAGGCCCGGAGAAAATTCTTGGTGGTACGGTACAGCCGAGGCCGGCCCGGCACCTGGAGCCGGCCGCACTCCTCGATGAGCTTCCGGTCCAGCAGCAGGCCTACGGTATATGCGCTGTCCACTCCTCGCACCTGGTCCACATAAGCCCGGGTGGTAGGCTGGTAATAGGCGATAATGGAGAGCACCTCCAAAGCAGGCTGAGAGAGCTTGGCGCTCTTGCGGATCTCAAAAGCCCGGCGGATGATGTCCGCGTAGTCAGGGGCAGAGCACAGCTGCCAGGTATCCTCCATCTGGAGAAGGCGCATCCCCCGCCGCTCATAGGAGTAGTAGTCCCCCAGGCGCCGCAGCACCTGTTCGGCAGAGCGCCGGTCAATATCCAGAGCCAGGCAGATCCGGTCGATATGTACCGGCTCCCCAGAGGCAAACAGGATCCCCTCCACCGCCGCTTCCAGTTCTTTCATTTCCAATGTCATTTGATAACCTCACAGGGACAAAGTATCCCCGCCCTCCCCAGTGGGGGTGACGGTGCAGTCTGTCTCGCTGCCCGCCAGGCGGATCATCCGCGCCTTGCACAGCTCCAGCACGGCAATGAAGGTGGCTACCACCTCGCTGCGGCTGCGGCTGCCGCGAAACAGCAATCGGAAGCTGGTAATGCCGATATGTTTCAGCCGCTCCAGGATCTCCCCCGCCTTGCTGGCCACGGGGTAGGGTTCGTGACTGACGATCTCCGTAAAATTGGTCAGAGGGGGCGGCGCGCGCCGCTCGCTGCGGTCAGCGATTTCCTGCATGGCAGCCAGAAGATCCTCGGGCTGGTGGTCGTAAAGATAGACCTTCCCCCGTTCCACCGGCTCCGGACCACGGAACATAATGTTCCGGCCAAACTCCCCCATAGGGCCCAGCCGCGCCGCTGCCGTCTTGATTTTGGCATAGTTCTCGCTGCTGCGCCGCTCCTCCAGGGAGCGGATCAGCAGATCCATCTCGCTTTGTGCTTCCTCGTCCTCAATGGACAGGAGCATCCGGGTCTTGATGAACATGAGCTGGGCGGCCATGGTGATAAACTCGCTGGCTACCTCCAGATCCATCTGTTGGCGCAGCTCCAGATAGGCCAGATATTGGTCCAGGATCAGAGCGATGGGAATATCCTGGATCTCTATTTTATTCTTACTCAAAAGGAACAGGATCAGGTCCAGAGGTCCCTCAAAGTCCTCCAGCCCCTCCCGGTTATGCACCACCTGTTCCAGCTTGAAAACCGGGCTCTCCATCCACACACCTCTAGCACTAGAAAAATAGCCCCGCCATCCATTCATATACCGAACCGATGGCGTTGAACAGGAAATTGCCGCCGATATCCAGCCACACAATGGCCAGCAGCACCAGCATGCCATAGCGCTCATAGCGCATCAGGGTATAATAGGCCTTCTCCGGCAAAAGGGAGAAAAGTACCTTTGACCCGTCCAGAGGCGGGATAGGGATCAGGTTGAACAGTCCCAGGCCGATACTCAAAATGGCCAGATCAATCAAAAAGTAAAGCACCCACAAGGTAAGCCCGGTCACAGGGGCCAGCCGCACCATCAAAGACGCAGCCAGCATGGCCAACAGCGCCAAAAGGAAATTGGACACAGGCCCCGCCAGAGCCGTCAACGCCATGCCCGCTTTGGGATTTTTAAAGTAGCGCATATCTACCGGCACCGGCTTCGCCCAACCGAAGCCGCACACGAACATAGCCGCAAGGCCCAGCCAGTCGATATGGTGAAGGGGATTGAAGGACAGGCGGTGCATCCGCTTGGCAGTGGGATCTCCCAGGGCCAAAGCCGCCAAGCCGTGGCAGGTCTCGTGAACCGTCAGGCACAGCAAAACGGCGATCACCCTGCCCAGAGCCTGCAAAAGCCCGGTCCAGTTGAATTGTTCCCAAAATTCCGTTATGTATCCCAGCATGGCCTCTCCTGAAGGCGGCGTCCTGCCAGACGCCGTTAATGATAGATATTCCGCTTTAGTATAGCAGACTTTCCAGGAAAATACAAGATGGAGCCATACGCCCGCAGCAGAAGGGTGGCATTTTCCGGCCTATTGTGATTTCGCCCCATGAAGACAGCCCGTCTTAATAAAATCTTATACTTTTCCCCGCTTTCATTTTAATCCCTTCCCTTGTACAATACGGTCAGAAGTATTATGATAATAATCCCCATATTGCGACAACAACCACCATTGAGAGATGAGAGAAAGGATCACCAGCCATGGACGGCCAGCGGCACTTGACAAACAGGCAGAAAAAATGGATTGCCGGCAGCGGACTGGCTCTCTTTTTTCTGCTCTCTGCCCTGATCTGCTGGTTTGCCGGGCGGCCTTTGATCCATTTTGCTCAGGAGCCGGAGCGGTTTCGCCAATGGGTGGAGGCCCAGGGCGTATGGGCTCCCCTTCTCTTCACAGGAATGATCGTACTGCAGGTCATCGTGGCCGTGATCCCAGGAGAGCCCCTGGAGATCGCTGCCGGCTACGCCTTCGGCGCCTTGAAAGGTTCCCTTCTGTGTATCCTGGGCACATTCATTGGCGGGATGCTGGTATTCCTGCTGGTGCGCCGGTTCGGCTTGCGGGCGGTGGAAGTATTTTTCCCTGCTGAAAAGCTCCGGCGGCTTCGCTTCCTGCAAAACGAACGGCGGCTGGCCCTATGGGTCTTTTTCATCTTTTTCCTTCCAGGAACTCCTAAGGATGTGATGTGCTATTTTGTAGGGCTTACCACCATGCCCCTGCGCACCTGGGCCATTATCAGCGCCGTGGCCCGTCTCCCCTCTATTATCACTTCCACCGTGGGCGGCAATGCGCTGGGCATGGGGAATTACACCTTTTCTGTTATTGTATTTACTGCAACGCTTGCGATCAGCGGCCTGGGGCTGCTGCTTTACCGAGCCGTCTGTTCGGCCAAAGAAAGGAGAAAAACATGATTTTACTGGAGTTTTTACAGCACGCAGCCCGCTGGCTGGGCATCCTGTTCATCGTTTGTTATGCCTACCAGTTTCTATATATCCCCATAGCACTGTTTCCCCGTCGGAAAAAGGAAATACATGCTCCCTTGCGGCGCTATGCCGTTCTTATTTCCGCCCGTAACGAGGAATCCGTCATCGCCCAGCTTCTTGACAGTATCAGCCAGCAGGACTACCCCGCCGACCTCATCGTCCCCTTTGTGGTAGCCGACAATTGCACCGACGCTACCGCCCGGGTAGCCCGGGATGCCGGCGCCGTAGTCTATGAGCGGTTCAACAAGCAGCAGGTCGGCAAGGGTTATGCACTGAACTTCCTTCTCCAGCAGATCCGGGACGCCTGGGGCGATGAGTATTTTGACGGATACTTCATCTTTGATGCCGACAACCTTCTCCAGCCCGACTATATTTCCCGAATGAATGAAGTGTTCGGCGAAAAGTATCAGATTGTCACCAGCTATCGCAACTCCAAGAACTATGGCGACAACTGGATCTCCGCAGGCTATGCTCTCTGGTTCCTCCGGGAGGCCGCTTTCCTCAACTGCCCTCGTTTCCGTCTGGGAATCAGCTGTATGGTTTCCGGTACCGGCTTCCTTTTCAGCCGGGAGATCATGCTCCGCCATGGCGGCTGGCCCTTCCACACCCTTACGGAAGACATTGAATTTTCCGCCCACAATATCGTCCAGGGAGAACGGATCGGTTATTGCGGCGACGCAGAGTTCTTTGATGAACAGCCCACGCTCTTTACCCAGTCCTGGCGGCAGCGGACCCGTTGGTCCAGAGGCTACATACAGGTCTTCCTCAAGGAAGGTCCCGGCCTTTTCGCCGGCCTGCTGGGCCGCAACAGCCTCTCCTGCTTTGACCTCATCATGTCCATCCTCCCTGCCATGATCCTGACGATCATTAGCCTTCTGATCAGCGCTACCATTATTGTTCTGCAGCTGATCTCTGGCCATACCATTCTTCCCCTTGTTATTTCCGCCCTGCTGTCGTCCTTTGTTCCTGCCTATTCCTCTCTCTTCCTGGTGGGAATCATTACTACCATCAGCCAATGGAAACACATCCACACCAGCACTTTACGGAAAATCTTCTTTACCTTTACCTTCCCCTTCTTTATGTTTACCTATGTTCCCATTTGCGTGGCGTCGGTATTCGGTAAAGTGGAATGGAAGCCCATTGAGCACAAGGTGACCGTGTCTATCCAGCAGATGAAATAATTTTGATACATTCTTACTCTCTCTTCTAACACCCTATATAGGACAAGGGCGCCCGGCCAAATGGCCGGGCGCCCTTGTATTTTCATCACTATCAAGCAGTATTCCTTTGTAAAACAAGATTCCTTTACAGCCTTACCTCCGCCTGCCGGAGAAACAGCACGCCGGCCGTCGTCATGGCAATCACCAGCGCCGCGCCCACGCCGGCCCAGGCCAAGGGAGGCAAGATTCCTGCCAGCCACAGGATGCCGTTGCCCAGTTTAGCCAAGAGGCTGGTGCCTCCCTCGGAAGCACTGCTGAGAGAGGCGGGAATCAGCATAAAGCTGCCCCACACAACGATCCACAGCACCCCAAATCCTTTGGTGCCAAAGCGCAGGATCACGGCGGAAAAGAACAGGCACACCAGGGGCAAGATGACCGCCATAGGCGCCAGCACCTGCCAGCGGTAGACCAGCTCCACCGGGATATCGTTGCTGTATCCAGGATACAATAAGGCATAGAGGGAGGCCTCCCCCTGCCACAGAACCCAGGAAAAGACGATCCCCATAGCTACTGCCGCCAGGTTGATGGCCGTGTCCCACAGGAGGAAGCTGCGCCGGGTCTGGCCCATAACCACCGCCAACCGGAAACGAACTGCGCCGGAGAGGTTCCCACGGAGCAGCACCCCGGGCAGCACCCCTGCCAGGCCAAACATGGCCCCCATGCAGGCGTAATTCGCCTCATCATTGATAAAGGTGTTGATCACCAGCACCAACAGCACGCCAAAAAGCCAGAGTCCCCCTACCCAAGCCAAGATATGCAGGGGAAGCCGCCGGGACAGGCGTAAATACTGTTTTACTGCCATACAGTATTCCTCCTTTACAGCTTTACTTCCTGCCGGCGCAGCAGGAACCACTGGAAAGCCATGTCTGCCGCCAGAGCCAGCAGAGCGGTCACCCCCAGCCACCAGGGAAAGGACGCCATAGCCTGTGCCCCTTTTTCGATCAGGTGGGCTACATCCTCCCCTCCGCCGGCGACGGAAAATCCCCCCACACCGCCAAAGCTTCCGAACACCAACACCAGCAGCACCGTGGCCACCCACTTCCACCTGGCATAGATGGTGCCGATGATGCTGCCCAAGGCGGAGGCCGTGACAAGGACAGCCAGAATGCTGGGAATATTCCGTAGCCCCAGAGCGGATAGCTCCCCCGGCACCAGGGCCCAGAGCAGGGCGCTGGTCCCCATAGCCACGGCGATAATCAGCGCCCGATAATAGTGGTAACCCAGGAAAATGTTCCGTCGGGTCTCTCCCAGGGAGATCAGCAGGGGGATGTAGACCACCTGGGTGCCATAATTGAGCATGATGATACACAGGCCTGCCGCCAAAAGCAGGTAGGCAGGGGCCAGGGCCGCCAGGGAGGCCAGCTCCAGCCGACTGGCCCCGACGGCACTGATCACCAGCAGAATGGCCAGCACCAGTACCACCGCCTGGATCCCCTCCCAGGTATACCAAGTCCAGAACCGGAGATTACGCTTCATGGCGCGCCTCCTCCCCGCACAGGGCCACAAAGGCCTTCTGGAGGTTCACCATCTGGACGGACACATCCCGGCTCTCATCTACCTGCTGACCGGGATGCAGGAACACGGTGACGCCCTTGCTGCGGCCCAGGGTCTCCGGGTGGTGGGCTTCCAGCCCCGCCACGGCGGCGTCTACCTCCTCAGCCTTGCCGCTGACGTACCGCACCCGCTCCAGCAGGGCCTGGGTATCCTCCACCAGCAGGATTTTTCCTTCGTGGAGGATAATAACCTCCTCAAGAATGTCGGCAGCCTCCTCGATGATGTGGGTGGAGATCACAAAGGTACGGCCTGTGGCGGCATACTCCTCCAGCAGCAGCTTGTAGAACTGCTCCCGGGCCACCACATCCAGCCCCGCCACCGGCTCGTCCAGGATCGTATAGGGAGCCTTGGAGCACATGGCCACGATGATGGTCACCATGGACAGCATACCCTTGGACAGCTTCCCCAGCTTCTTCTTCACGTCCAGGTCAAAAAGAGACACCAGCCGCTTCTCCATCTCCTTGTCCCAATCGGTATAGTAAATGGAGGCGATCCGCAGGTATTCCTTGACCTTGATGGCGGCCATGCCGCTCTCAGCCCCTACGTTCAGCTCCCGGGAAAAACACAGCTTCTCCAGGGATTTTCGATCCTCCCACACCTTCTCCCCGTCCAGGGTCACCATCCCCCGGGTAGCGGGATTCTGGGCGGTAAGGATGCTCAAAAGGGTGGTCTTGCCCGCGCCGTTGCGGCCAATAAGTCCGTAGATCTTCCCCGGTTCCAGGGTCAGGGACACATCCTTCAGGACTTCCCGACCGCCATAGACC
>JAGHHM010000070.1 GCA_017887695.1 Oscillospiraceae bacterium
ACCGGACTTCCACCGTATGCGGCATTGCTACCTTATTCATAACGATATCAATATATCAGAACTTTTGGCAGGTGTAAAGAGAGAGTGGGAAAAAGGGGAAAATTCCGTGAAAAAAGACGATTTTTCCCGCTGCACGGAAAAGGAAAAGGGTTCTGCCGTTACAGAATACCTGGTATACGAAAATTGCGAGAGACTATGGAGATATTTTCACAGGTGTGATATGATAAAAAATTACAGGCGTAAAAATCCCCGGAAAAAGGGGGAGAGACCTGCCCCACGGCGGTCTCTGTTCCTGCGCCGCTGCTGCCCCTGGATTCCTGAAGGAACGCCGATACCTCCCGGGGACGGCACAGAAACCGGAAAGCTCAGGTGTAGTATAATGCAAGCAAAAGTCCATTCTGCAAAGGAAAATGTGTTTCAGGATCTCCCGGTGCCATCCGCCCTGGGGAAGATGATTATTCCGGCGGTGACCAGCCAGCTGATCGTTTTGATCTACAACATGGCGGATACCTTTTTTGTGGGGCAGACAAATAACCCCTACATGGTGGCGGCCACATCCCTGATCCTGCCTGTGTTCAATATCACCCTCTGTCTGGCGGGGCTGGCGGGGACAGGCGGCGGATCCCTGATTTCCCGCCTGCTGGGCCAGTCCCGTGAGGAGGAGGCCAGACGGGTGGGCGCCTTTTCCCTGTATTTGGCGCTGACCATTTCCGCGCTGTTTGCAATCGGCATTGCCGTTTTTATGGAGCCTGTGCTGAAGCTGCTGGGTGCCGGGGAGAACACCTATGGATATGCAAGGCAATATGCCCTGTGCGTAATTGTCGTGGGCGGCGTTCCCACAGTGCTTTCCAATGTGCTGGCCAATCTGATCCGCAGCATCGGCCGTTCCAGGGAAGCCAGCGCCGGCATTATCCTGGGAGGGCTGCTGAATATTGCCCTGGATCCGCTGTTTATGTTTGTGCTTTTGCCGGAGGGCCATGAGGTGATGGGGGCCGGCATCGCCACCTGCCTTTCCAACTGCACGGCCCTCCTCTTCTTTGTGGTCGTGCTGCTGCGGATGGGCCGTGGTTCGGTGATCACCTTTTCCCCGAAAGTGGGGCTGCCCCGCCGGGAAAGCATCGCCGCTGTTTTCAGCGTGGGAGTTCCTTCGGCTATTACCACGCTTTTGTTTGATCTGGATTATGTGATCATTGACAAGCTGATGGTGTCCTATCATGACCTGGCACTGGCTGCCGTGGGTATCGTACTGAAGGTTGAACGCTTCCCCCTGAATGTGGGTATCGGTATTTGCCAGGGAATGATGCCTCTGGTGGCCTACAATTACTCAGCCGGAAACGAAGGGCGGATGGATGAGACCATCCGGCTGTCCCGGAGGCTGGGACTGGCGGTGGCAGGGATCAGCATTGTGCTGTACGAGCTGTTTGCCGTCCAGTTTTCCCATCTGTTCATTGCGGATGTCCAAACGGTGGAACTGGCGTCTCAGTTCCTGCGGATCCGGGTGCTGGCTACGCCCTTGATGTTCCTGAGCTTTTTCACCGTGTATCTTTTCCAGGCCTTTGGGGAAGGGCGGATCTCTTTGTTCCTGGGGGTGACCCGGTGGCTGGTATTCAACATCCCCATGCTGTTTCTGCTCAACGCTGTTTTCGGCATGTTCGGCGTGGTCTGGTCCCAGGTTACGGCGGACAGTCTGACAGTCCTCCTGTCATTTTATGTGTACCGGAAATATAAGCCTGCCGTCATCGCCCCTCGTGGAGAGCTATGAACAGCGGCTGCGGGGGAGGCAGAGACGGCGGTAAAGATGCAGAGAGCCTGCCCCGCTGGCCGGGAATGCTCTGGACCTGCCTTTTTTCGCCAGGGGCTTGCATTTTTCAATCCCCCCGCGTTATAATTATGCCATCAATTTTTAGCAGATGGAGGAGCTTCCCATGATACTGAAAAACGGAATGATCTATGACAGCGTTCATCCCGAGCCCTACCAGGGCGACGTGGCCATCCGGGATGGCCGCATTGCCGCCGTGGGCGGAGAGGTTGCCGCCCTGCCGGGTGAGGAGATTGTGGATGTGTCCGGCAAGCGGGTCTATCCGGGCCTGGTGGAGGCCCACTGCCACCTGGGCTTGGACAACTACGGCATGGGGTTTGAGGGCCATGACTACAATGAAATGAACGACATGCTGGCCTGCCAGATGCGTGCCATCGACAGCTTCAATCCCATGGAGAAGGGAGTTGGTATGGCTCTGGAAGGAGGCGTGACCACTGTGGGCACCGGCCCGGGCAGCGCCAACGTGCTGGGCGGCACATTTATGGCCGTCAAGACCTGGGGCCGCTGTGTAGACGACATGGTGGTGCGCACACCGGTGGCCATGAAGTGTGCTTTCGGTGAAAACCCCAAGCGCTGCTACAAGGATAAGGGCGATTCCACCCGCATGACCACCGCCGCCAAGCTGCGGGAGATGCTGTTCCGGGCCCGGGAGTACATGGAGCGCAAGGAGGCCGCCGGGGACGATGTCCTCAAGCGCCCGGCTTTTGATATGAAGCTGGAGGCTCTGATCCCCGTGCTGCGGGGCAAGATTCCTCTGAAGGCCCATGCCCACCGGGCGGATGATATCTGCACCGCCATCCGTATTGCCAAGGAGTTCGGCGTGAAGCTGACGCTGGAGCACTGCACCGAGGGCCACATGATTGTGGAGGAAGTCCGCCGCTCCGGTGCGCCGGTGGCGGTAGGCCCCACCCTCACCCATGCCGGCAAGATCGAGGTGGAGAACCGGACCTTTGCCACCCCGGGGATCCTGGCTGCCGCCGGCTGCCAGGTGAGCATTATCACCGATTCCCCGGTGATCCCCCAGCAGTACCTGCCCCTGTGCGCGGGCCTGGCGGTGAAGGCAGGGATGGATCCCTTTGCCGCCCTTCAGGCGATTACCATTAATCCCGCCAAGCATCTGGGTGTGGAGGACCGGGTAGGCTCCCTGGAAGTGGGGAAGGACGGCGACGTAGTGGTCACCGACGGCGATATCATGGTCAGCGATACCCATGTGGTTGCCGTGATCGTCAACGGCCAGAAGGTCGTGGGCTGAGAGATCCGCATTCCCACGGTGGTACAGAACTTGTAAAAAACTGTAAAATAGCGGAAAAGAAGCGCCGGGAGAGGCTGTCTCCCGGCGCTTCTTCTGTGTGCCAATCTTGACCGCTTGCCAATTTCGGGGTATACTATCTAACTACTAGCATCCAATTGGTTCGGAGGCATAAAAATGGCGGAAGCGGTAAAAAAGAAAAAAGGATCCGTGGCACCCTTTTACGGCGTAGCGGTTACCTGGGCGGCCTATGCCCTGTTGTTCGATCTGTATACGGTGTGGAATTTTCTGTTTGTGGCGCTGCTGAGCGGCGGAGTATTTCTGCTGCTGCGGGCAGTGTGTACCGACAAGGAGGACAGTCCTGTCCAGCAGGCCGAACAGGAAGAGGAAAAGAAGCCGGAGAAGGAGGAATCCACCGGCAACGAGGAACTGGACAAGATGATCCGGGACGGCCGTCTTGCCCTGTCTGAGATGAAGCGGCTGGATGACAACATCCCCGATGAAACCATCTCCGCCCAGATCCGGCGGCTGGAGGAGGTATCGGGAAAGATCTTCGAGCAGGTGAAGGCAGATCCCGGGAAGCTGCCTCAGATCCGGAAATTTATGGATTACTACCTGCCCACCACCCTCAAGCTCCTCAACGCCTATGACCGCATGAGCGGTACCGGCGTCAGCGGGGAGAATATCGACAGCACCCTGGAGAAGGTGGAGAAGATGATGGGCACCATTGTCACCGCCTTTGAAAAGCAGCTGGACAGCCTCTTTGGCAGCGAGGCCCTGGATATCTCCACGGATATCTCCGTGCTGGAGACTATGATGGCCCGGGAGGGCCTGGCCGGGGAGCGAATGGAGGCGGAAACCACCAAGAACGCTGATGGCAGTGATATCAAGCTGGAGCTGTAAAAGATAAGAGAGACGGACGCGGAAGATCCGCGATCATAAACGGAGGACGAAACGATGAACGATAATGCCAACATGATGCCGGAACTGACTCTGGATGGCGCCGCCGCCCAGGTGGAAACCCCTCAGCTGGTGCTGGGCAACGAGGCCCCGGAGGCTCCTCAGGTGGAGGAGAAGAAGGTGGAGCCTGTAAAGATCGACGAGAGCATGCTCACCGAGGCGGAGCGGAAGATGGTGGACGACTTCTCCAAGAAGATCGACATCAACGACAGCCAGATGGTGCTTCAGTACGGCGCCGCCGCCCAGAAGAGCGTGGCCTCCTTCTCTGAAAGCGCCCTGAGCGCGGTGCGTACCAAGGATCTGGGCGAGGTGGGCGACACTCTCAGCGATCTGGTGGTAGAGCTCAAGGGCTTTGGCGAGGAGGAGGAAAAGGGCGGCTTCTTCGGCTTTTTCAAGAAGGCCAGCAACAAGCTGGAGGTTATGAAGGCCCAGTATGGCAAGGCCGAGGCCAATGTGGAGAAGATTGCCCGGAGCCTGGAGCAGCATCAGGTGACGCTGATGAAGGACATTGCCATGTTCGATCAGATGTATGAGCTGAACCTGAAGTATTACAAGGAACTGACCATGTATATCATTGCCGGCAAGAAGCGGCTGGAGGAGGTCAAGGCCACCCAGATGGAGGAGCTGCGCAAGAAGGCGGAAGCCACCGGCGCCGCCGAGGATGCCCAGGCCTATAACGACCTGGTCCAGATGTGCAACCGGTTTGAAAAGAAGCTCCACGATCTGGAGCTTACCCGGATGGTGTCCATCCAGATGGGCCCCCAGACCCGGATGCTTCAGAATAACGACACCCTTATGGTGGAAAAGATCCAGTCCTCCCTGGTGAACACCATTCCTCTGTGGAAGAGCCAGATGGTGCTGGCTCTGGGCCTGGAGAACAGCCGTAAGGCCACGGCGGCCCAGACGGCGGTGACCAACGCCACCAACGAGCTGCTCAAGCGCAACGCCGACATGCTGAAGATGGGCACCATTGCCACAGCCAAGGAGGCCGAGCGCAGCATTATCGACATTGAGACCCTCCAGCACACCAACCAGCAGCTCATCTCCACTCTGGACGAGGTGATCCAGATCCAGAAGGACGGCGCCCAGAAGCGCAAGGAAGCCGAGGTGGAGCTGGGCCGTATCGAAGGGGAACTCAAGCAGAAGCTCATGGAGCTGCGGGGCTGATAGAAGATGAAATTTCTCAAGAAAAAAAGTGTAGCTATCACCATCATGGTGCTGGCGATCGTTCTATCCTCGGCCTACGGCCTTTATAAGCGGCCGGATGTGACCGTGCCGGAAGGCGGCGTCAAGCTGGACGAGTCTCTCAGCACCGCGGTTTTTGAGCAATATGTGGTGGATCAGGCCAATATCCTTTCCGGCAAGACGGAGGATATGGTAAGCTTGTATAATGCTAACTGGGACAGGATGGCCGGCAGTATCCTGGCGGTGGTGACGACGAACACCGACGGCGCGGAAACGGCGGAGGATCTGGCCTGGGAGTGGGCCGGCAGTCTCCAGCTGGGGGAGGACGATGCCATCCTGGTGATGGATGCAGGCACTGGCGACTATAATCTGTTGGCCAGCGGCGGGTTTTATGATATGCTTTCCACCCAGTCCCCCAGTTACGTGGACAACCTGCTCTATGATGATGTACAGGCAGGAAAGTATGACCAGGGCGTGGAAGAGCTCTTCGGCGGGATCCACCTGCTGATGAGCGATACATACACCTACTATACCACCGGTACCGGCAGCATGATTTTCTCTGTGATATGGATTGTTGTGCTGTTGGTTGTGCTGCTGATCGTGTTCAGTCTGCTGGACGGGATCCGGTACAGCCTGTGGTACGGACGGTACGGCACCATGGGGGTACCGCCGGTGGTCTACCGGCCCATCCTCTGGTGGCACCGGCCCGGCAGCGCCTGGTATCGCCGGCGGCGGAACCCGCCGCCTCCCAGAGGACCCCGGGGGCCTGGCCCCCGTCCCCCCATGGGCGGCGGCTTTGGGCCCCGTCCTCCCATGGGCGGCAGTTCCCACCGTCCGCCCCGCAGCGGCAGCTTTGGCGGCGGTCGCGGCGGTGGCTTTGGCGGGCCTGGTGCGGGCAGCTTTGGCGGCGGTCGCGGCGGTGGTTTTGGCGGCAGCCGGGGCGGAAGCTTTGGCGGAGGCCGCAGCGGCGGCTTCGGCGGCAGCCGGGGCGGGAGCTTCGGCGGTGGCCGGGGCGGCGGATTTGGCGGCCGGCGCTGACCCTTTGATCATCTGAAAAACAGGACCGACCTTCGGGACAGACACCCGGAGGCCGGTTTTGTCGTAGCGGTGTTTTGCTGTTGCCTACGGGGGAAAATGGCTGCTTTTTATAAAAAGTGACTGAATTATATGGGGATAATTCGATGGTTTTGCGTCAGAATTACCACTTGACGGGGCGGAAAAAGTAGCGTACACTATGGGCAATTGGAAACGCCAAAAGGCAGCGAAGAGAAGAGTAAGCGAAGAGGTACGCCACAGAGAGCCCGGCTGGTGGAAAAGGGCGCGAAGGACTTTGCCGAAGATGGTCTCGGAGCCGCGCACCGACTGCGGAGCCGTTTCCGCACAGGCCGCGACGGGGGCGCCCGTTACAGCGCCAGGGTATGTCAGTACCCGCGAAGGCCCGCCGCTGCGAGGCGTGGGCGAACCAAGGTGGTACCACGGTGCATGTATGCTGCGTCGTCCTTGATGAGAGTTCATCGGGGGCGGCTTTTTTGTTGCCTTTTGTGAAGGAGGAGGATCAGGTATGGAGGAGCCCATTATCCGGATAACGGGCCTGACCAAGCATTTCGGCGGCGGCGAGAACGAGGTGGCCGCCCTGGAGGATATCAACATCGAGATCCGCCGGGGGGAGATCTTCGGCGTCATCGGCCTCAGCGGCGCGGGGAAGAGCACCCTGGTGCGGTGTATCAACCTGCTGGAGCGGCCCACCGCCGGCAGCGTGGTGGTGGACGGGAAGGAGATGACCGCCCTGGGCCCCAAGGAGCTGCGGCAGGCCCGGAAGTCCATCGGCATGATCTTCCAGGGCTTCAACCTGCTCATGCAGCGCACGGCCCTGGACAACATCTGCTTCCCCCTGGAGCTGGCGGGGAAGAACCGGAAGGAGGCGGTGGCCAGGGCCCGGGAGCTGCTGGAGGTCGTGGATCTTGCCAGCAAGGAGACGGCCTATCCGGCCCAGCTCTCCGGCGGCCAGAAGCAGCGCGTCGCCATCGCCCGGACCCTGGCCATGGACCCCCGGGTGCTGCTGTGCGACGAGGCCACCTCCGCCCTGGATCCCAAGACCACCCGGGATATCCTGCGGCTGATCCAGGACATCAACAAGCGTTTGGGGATCACAGTGGTGGTCATTACCCACGAGA
>JAGHHM010000071.1 GCA_017887695.1 Oscillospiraceae bacterium
AATTTTATTTAGGAGGATATGATTATGAACTTTCCCGCTGAGCTGAAGTATTCCAAGTCCCATGAGTGGGTCAAGATGATCGACGATACTACCGCCCTGGTGGGCATTACCGACTATGCCCAGAGCGAACTGGGTGACTTGGTATTCATCAACCTGCCCGTGGTGGGCGACAGCGTTACCAAGGAAGAGCCCTTCTGTGATGTGGAGTCTGTCAAGGCCGTCTCCGACGTAGTCTCCCCCCTCACCGGTGTGGTGGCCGAAATCAACGAGGAACTGCTGGACGCCCCCCAGATGCTCAACGAGTCTCCCTATGAGGCCTGGATCGCCAAGGTAGAGGATATCACCAACACCGAGGAACTGATGGACGCCGCCGCTTACGAGGCCTTTATCCAGCAGTGATCTGATCTGCCCTGGGGAGAAGGTACCCTTTGCCTCCCCGGGGCGCACCACACAGAAAGGAAGGAACCACTATGGGAAGCTATATCCCCAATACCGATGCCCAGCGCCGGGAAATGCTCCATGCTGTGGGGGTGGACACCATCGACGCCCTCTTTGAAAGCGTTCCTCGGGATATGCTTGTGGGTGACGGGCTCAAACTTCCCGCCGGCCTCAGCGAGCTGGAGGTCCGCCGGGCTGTTACCGCCATGGCAGAGAAAAACCGGATCTATCCCACCGTCCTCCGGGGAGCCGGTGCATATCGTCACTTTATTCCCGCAGTCGTCAAAAGCGTGGTGAACCGTGAGGAGCTTGTCACCGCCTATACTCCTTATCAGGCAGAGATCAGCCAGGGTATTCTCCAGTCCATCTTTGAGTTCCAGACCATGATCTGCTCTCTCACCGGCATGGATGTGGCAAATGCCTCCGTTTACGACGGCGGTACCGCCGCCGCCGAGTCCATCGCCATGTGCAAGGACCGCAAGCGGACCCGAGCCTATGTGTCCGCCTGCGCTCATCCCCACGTGATTGAGACCATGCGCACTTACTGCTTTGGTTCCGGCACAGAACTAATCGTTGTTCCGGAAAAGGATGGCCGTACTGATACGGATGCCCTCAAGGACATGCTGGGCGCTGATGCCGCCTGCTTCTATCTCCAGCAGCCCAACTACTATGGAAACGTGGAGGATGCTGCCGCCATTGGCGAGATTGTCCATGCCGCCGGCGCCAAGTATGTCATGGGCGTCAATCCCATCGCCTGCGCCATCATGGAGACCCCCGCTGCCTGTGGGGCGGACATCGCCGTAGGCGAAGGTCAGCCCCTTGGTCTGGACATTGCTTTTGGCGGCCCGTACCTGGGCTTTATGGCCGCCACCAAGACCATGTTCCGCAAGCTCCCAGGCCGCATCGTGGGGCAGACCCACGACGTGGAAGGCAATGTGGGCTATGTCCTTACCCTTACCGCCCGTGAGCAGCATATCCGCCGTGAGAAGGCCTCCTCCAACATCTGCTCCAACCAGGCCCTTTGCGCCCTCACTGCTGGTGTCTACCTTACGGCTATGGGTGACGAAGGCCTTCGTCAGGCAGCCCGGCTCTCCCTTTCCAAGGCTCACTATCTGGCTGCTGAGCTGGAGAAGATCGGCCTCAAGCGTGTTCACAGCGGAGAGTTCTTCCACGAGTTCGTTACCACCTGCGGTAATACCGACGCTGTTCTGGAGGCTCTGGACAAGGCAGGCATCCTGGGCGGTTTGCCGGTGAAGGACGGCATCCTCTGGTGCGTCACCGAGATGGTGAGCCGGGAGGAACTGGACAAGGCCGCAGCTATTATCAAGGAGGTGTGCTGATATGAAGCTGATATTTGAAAAAGGCGCTCCCGGTCAGCATCTGGACCTTCTTCCCTCCTGCGATGTGCCGGAGGTATCCCTCACCCATGAGCGGCAGCCGGAACTGGGACTGCCCCATGTGTCTGAAACGGAACTGACCCGCCATTACACTGCTCTCGCCAAGCGGGTTCACGGCGTCAATGACGGCTTCTACCCCCTGGGATCCTGCACCATGAAGTACAATCCCAAGATCAACGAGGACATGGCGGCCCTCCCTGGATTCACTCAGATCCATCCTCTCCAGCCTGAGAGTACCGTTCAGGGCTGTATGGAGGTGTACGCCACAGCGGAAGCGCTTCTGGGCGAGATCACCGGCATGGACGCCATGACCTTCCAGCCTGCCGCCGGTGCTCATGGTGAGTTCACTGGTCTTTTCCTCATTAAGGCCTATCACCAGCACCGGGGCGACAGCGAGCGCACCAAGATCATCGTTCCCGACTCCGCCCACGGTACCAACCCTGCCTCGGCGGTGATGGCCGGCTACACGGTGGTGAACATTCCCTCCGGTCCGGACGGCTGCGTAGACGTGGAGGCGCTCCGCTCTGCTGTTGGCCCTGACACCGCCGGTCTTATGCTCACCAACCCCAATACCGTAGGTATCTTTGACAAAAATATTCTGGAGATCACCAGGATCGTCCATGATGCCGGCGGCCTGTGCTACTACGACGGCGCCAACCTCAACGCTGTTATGGGTGTGGTTCGGCCTGGCGACATGGGCTTTGACGTGATCCACCTGAACCTCCACAAGACTTTCTCCACTCCCCACGGCGGAGGCGGCCCCGGCTCCGGCGCGGTGGGCTGCAAGGAGATCCTCCGTCCCTTCCTCCCCGGCCCCGTGGTAGTGCGGGAAGGCGACGGTTTCCGGTTTGCTCAGCCTGAGCACTCCATCGGCCGTGTGAAGGATTTCTATGGTAACTTCACCGTGGTAGTGAAAGCCCTGACCTACATCCTGACTTTGGGTAAGGAGGGCATTCCCGATGCGGCCAAGAACGCTGTCCTCAACGCCAATTACATGATGAAGCGCCTGAAAGAAAAGTACCATATGGCCTATGATGTGACCTGTATGCATGAGTTTGTCATGTCCCTGGAGGATCTGCTCCATGAGACCGGCGTTTCCGCCATGGACATCGCCAAGGGTCTCTTGGACAACGGTATTCATCCCCCCACGATGTACTTCCCCCTCATTGTTCACGAGGCACTGATGATTGAGCCCACGGAAACAGAGAGCAAGGAGACACTGGATGAGGCCTGTGATGTATTTTTGAAACTGTGGGATCTGGCCCACAGTGATCCTCAGGCCCTTCATGACGCTCCCAAGACCACCCCTGTCCGCCGTCTGGATGAGGTGGGCGCTGCCCGCAACCCGGTGCTGCGCTACCAGGGAGAGAATCAATGATCTCCCGCTTGTGCGTCCTGCGGACCGATACCACGGATCCCCACTACAACCTGGCTCTGGAAGAGATGCTCCTCAACACCGTGGATGAAGATACCTGTATCCTCTACCTCTGGCAGAACCGGCATACTGTGGTGATCGGCCGCAATCAGAACCCGTGGCTGGAGTGCCGTACCCAGCAGTTGGAAGAGGACGGCGGGTTTCTTGCCCGCCGCCTCTCCGGCGGCGGTGCGGTATACCACGACCTGGGAAACCTGAATTTTACCTTTCTTGTGCGCAAAGAGAACTACGACCTGCCCCGGCAGCTTTCAGTAATTGCCAGGGCCTGTCAAAACCTGGGGATTCCGGCGGAGATTTCCGGAAGAAATGATCTTACTGCTGATGGCCGGAAATTTTCCGGCAACGCCTTTTACGAGCACCAGGGCCATGCCTATCACCACGGTACCCTTCTGGTAAACGTGGATATGGAGCAGATGGGCCGCTACCTCAGCCCCTCCCCTGCCAAACTCCAGGCCAAAGGCGTCACCTCCGTTCGTTCCCGGGTGGTCAACCTCAAGGAACTGCAGCCGGAGCTGACCATCCCGGAGATGACGGCGGCCATGGAGGATGCCTTTTCCCAGGTGTACGGCCTGCCCGCGGAGCCTATGGATGCATCCGGCCTTAATGGGGATCAGTTATATACTCTTTACCGAAAAAATGCCAGCTGGGAATGGCTCTATGGCCGCAAGCTTCCCTTTACCTTCCAATGTGCGGGAAAATATTCCTGGGGCGAGGTCACCATACAGCTGAAAGCAGAGGAGGGTGTTGTCCGGGAAGCGGCAGTCTATACCGACGCTATGGATGGAGGCTTTGCTTCCCTGCTGGAGAATGCCTTTGCCGGCTGTCCCTTCCATACAGAGGCACTTTGCCGGGCGGCAGCGTCTCTTGCCTGGGACAAAACGGTCCGGGAGGACCTTTGCACCTTGTTGAAAGAGCAAAACCTCTAAGAAAGACAAGTATCCTCTGCCGGAATCTGGCAGAGGACATCAAAAGGAGCGATACAACCATGAGCGACTACCAACTGCTGGTCATCGGCGCGGGTCCCGGTGGCTATGTGGCTGCCCTGCGGGCGGCAAAGCTGGGCTTGAAAACCGCCATCGTGGAGAACCGCCAGGTAGGCGGCACCTGCCTTAACCGGGGCTGTATTCCCACCAAGGCCCTGCTCCACACCGCTGAAGTATATACCCAGGCCAAGGAGGGAGCTTTCCTGGGCGTCAATGCCGGGGATATCTCCGTGGACTTTGCCGCCGCCCGCCGCCGGAAGGCGGAGGTGACGGATAAGCTGCGGGCCGGCATCGAGGGCCTCTTCAAGCAGAAAAAAGTGGATCTCCTCCGGGGCACCGGCACCATTGTCGCCCCGGGCCAGGTGTCTGTGGACGGGACAACCTATACCGCCGACCACATCCTCATCGCCACAGGCTCCGTACCCGCCCGGCCGCCTATTCCGGGGCTGGAGCATGCTCTCACCTCCGACGATCTGCTGGAGGGCGGCGAGCAGCGGCTCTTTTCTTCCCTGGTCATCATCGGCGGCGGTGTCATTGGCGTGGAGTTGGCTTCGGTATACAGCGCCCTGGGATGCCATGTGACGATCCTGGAGGCCATGGATCGGATCCTGCCTAACATGGATCGTGAAATCTGTCAGAATCTGACCATGATTCTGAAAAAGCGTGGCGTGGAGGTCTACCCTTCTTCTATGGTCAGCGCCGTGGAAAAAACGGAAGACGGTACCCTCTCTGTCCACTACACCAATAAAGGCGAGGAAAAGGCAGCGCAAGGCGAGGCGGTCCTCTGCGCTATCGGCCGTCGTCCCAACACCGCCGGTCTCTTCGGTGAGGGTTTCACCGTGGAGATGGAGCGGGGGCGGATCCTGACAGACGAGAATTTCCAGACCAGCGTCCCTGGCATTTATGCCGTCGGCGACGTGGCCGCCCGGATCCAGCTAGCCCATGTGGCCTCTGCCCAGGGCACTGCCTGCGTGGAAAAGTTGGCCGGTAAGACCTCCCCTGCCAACCTGGCACTGATCCCCTCCTGCATCTACACCAGCCCGGAGATCGCCTGCATCGGTATCACCGCCGATGAGGCCAAGGCTGCCGGCCGGGCGGTCAAGGTAGGCAAATTTGTCATGTTTGCCAACGGAAAAACCGTAATCGCGGGCGGAGAGCGCGGCTTTATCAAGATCGTGGCCGACGCGGAAACCGGCGCCGTGCTAGGCGCACAGTTGATGTGCGAGCGGGCTACTGATATGATTTCCCAGCTTACTGTTGCCGTAGCCAACGGGCTGACTGCAGAGCAGCTGCTGGCTGCCGTGCGCCCCCATCCCACCTTTGAGGAAGGTGTGGGTGAGGCACTGGATGATCTTGCTGACAAGCTGATTGGTTGACGGAGAAGACCTGAGGCTTGCGGAAAAACGATACGGCGCGCTGCAGAGTTCTCTTCTGCAGCGCGCCACACTGTCTGTTTCCTTTGTTTTCTGTGTCTCAGCCTACCAGCGGCAGGATCAAGCCAGCCACCATGGACAGCACCAAGAGGGCGATGATAACCCGGGAAACAATTTTCACCCATTTTGTACTCATTTGCTTTCCTCCTCGCTCAGGATTTTTTTGATCGCCTTTTCGGCCTTACTCCGGGGCAGCATCAGCTCATGCCCGCAGCCTTCACAGCGCAGCTTGATATCCATGCCTACCCGCAGAATTGTCCATACCTTGCTGCCGCAGGGATGGGACTTTTTCAGCTCTACCTTTTGATTTAGCTTCAGATCCACAGTCTGCCTCCTTCTTGTCCGATCCAAAATCCCTCCCTTTTTCGCAGGGGCGGGATTCATTTTCCGGATCAAGTAAGTTTTTATATGCTTTCCTTCCCAAATTCTTCAACGGTCAAGCCCTGCGCCGCATAGGATAGCCTTGAGCGCAGCAGGCACGGTACCGGACAGCCCCGGACCACACCTCTGCTCCAATCAGAAAAAGGGTGGTGTATTGCTATTGCATAGAAATGAATTGCTTCCCGAGGGAGCCGGCCCTCTGTTTCCTGAAAACCAGCCCTTATCCGTTCTGCAGGACGCTATGGAACGGCAGACGGTGGTGACCGGCACCGCGCTGCGATGCAGCAGTCGTGGTGATCTGACGGTGCTTCTGGGCGGATATGAAGGCGTTATTCCACGGGAAGACGGGGTTCACCCGCTGATCAGCGGCGCCCAGCGGGAAATATCCGTTCTTTCCCGCGTAGGACTTCCGGTTTCCTGCACAGTCACTGCGATCAGCATTGACGGCGGAGGTCGTCCTCACCTCACGCTCTCCCGGCACTGTGCCCAAGCTCAGGCCATCGCCTGGCTGCTGGAAAATGCCCACCCCGGCGTGATCCTTCCCGCCCGGGTTACCCACCTGGAGCATTTTGGGGCTTTCGTGGATCTTGGCTGCGGCTTTATCTCTCTCATTCCTCTGGAGCGCATCTCCACTGCCCGCATTTCCGATCCGGGGGATCGTTTTTCCATAGGCCAGGATATTCTGGTAACAGTTACTGATGTGGATCCGCAGCTGTGCCGCATCTACCTCAGCCACCGGGAACTGTTGGGCACCTGGCTGGAAAACGCCGCTCTTTTCGCGCCGGGAGATGCTGTTACCGGTATCGTCCGCAGTGTGCAGGAATACGGCGTATTTATTGAACTCACGCCCAACCTCTCCGGCCTTGCCGACTGGCGAAGGGAGCTGGCACCAGGAGACGTGGTATCCGTATACATCAAGTCCATCCGCCCGGAAAACAGGAAGATCAAGCTGCAGGTAATCCGTAAGCTAGGCCGGGCTCAGAAGCCCTCCCCCTTCCGGTATTTTATGACGGACGGAACCACGGAAAACTGGACGTATTGAAAAATGACTATACTTTTCCCTTGATCTTCTCCCAATAAGCCCGAGCCGCTTGCTCTGTCTTATTGTCCCCCCACTGGTAATAGGTGGTTCCCACCAGTTCATCCGGCAGGTACTGCTGCTCCACCCAGCGGTTAGGATAAACATGAGGATACTTGTATTTTTCTACGGGACCTGTACCGGCAGAGTCGGCGTGTACGTTTTTCAAATGCCGAGGAATATCCCCTGTCTTCCCTTTTTTGACATCCTCCATGGCCGCAATAATAGCGTTATGCCCTGTATTGGATTTGGGAGCTGTGGCAAGAAGGATAGCTGCATCCCCCAGTGGAAGCCGGGCCTCCGGCAATCCCAGCTGCAAAGCGGAGTCCACGCAGGCTTTCACAATGGGAATGGCCATGGGATAAGCAAGGCCAATATCTTCTGCAGCGATGACCAGCAGCCGTCGACAGGGACTGAGCAGATCTCCCGCTTCCAGAAGCCGGGCCAGGTAATGGACGGCGGCATCGGGGTCGCTGCCCCGAATGGATTTCTGGAGAGCGGAAAGCAGATCATAGTGGGCGTCTCCGTCCCGGTCGTAGCGCATGGCGCTGCGCTGGGCTACCTGCTCTGCGTCGGAAACAGTGAGAAGGAGTTCCCCTTTACAGGGAACTGCTGCTTCATACAGCAGTTCCACCGCATTCATCGCCTTACGTACATCGCCGCCGCAGGCATGGGCAATATAATCCGGCACACCTTCTTCCCAGGTGAGAGGAAGCTGGCTCTCCTGGCGGACAATGCCCAAAGCTCGTTCCACCGCCGGTCGTACTTCACTGGCAGTAACGGGCTTGAACTCAAATACTGTGCTCCGGCTGAGCAGTGCGCTGTATACATAGAAATAGGGGTTTTCCGTAGTAGAGGCAATAAGGGTAATCGCACCATTTTCCATAAACTCCAGCAGGGATTGCTGCTGCTTCTTATTGAAATACTGAATCTCATCCAGATACAGCAATACGCCGCCCGGAGCCATCATGGTTCCCACATCCGCCATAATATCTTTGATGTCCTGCAGTGATGCGGTAGTGGCGTTGAGCTTATAAAGGGTGCGGTGGGTCTGGGTAGCGATAATATTGGCAATGGTGGTCTTACCAGTTCCAGAGGGACCATAGAACACCAGGTTGGCATCGGTCCCTTTTTCGATGAAACGGCGCAGCAGGGCGTTGGGCCCCAGCAGATGGCGCTGGCCTACTACCTCGTCCAGTGTCTTGGGACGGATGCGGTCCGCCAAAGGTCTGTCCATATCCCCTGCTCCTTTCCTGTTTGGCTGCATATATGCGGCAGAGTATATTTCATGGGGGTTCTTCCTTCACCGCCGCTGATTTTTAATTATAGCACACCTTTTTCCCTTTGCACAGATTTTTTCCTCGAAATTTGCCCCAGACTGTGGTATGATGGGGAACGAGGTGATCTGATGAAGGACAAAAATGCGATTTCTGCTATTATTGAGGAGCTGAAGGTCCTCTATCCCGATGCAGTCTGCTCTCTGGACTACGATCCTGAAAAGGCCTATGAGCTTCTCTTTTCTGTTCGACTGGCCGCCCAATGCACCGATGCCCGGGTCAATCTGGTAACACCCGTGCTGTACGCCCGGTTTCCGACCCTGGAGTCTCTGGCGGCAGCCACAGAAGAGGAGGTGGGGGAAATCATCCACTCCACTGGCTTCTGGCGGGCCAAAGCCCGGGATATTGTGGCCGCCAGCCGGATGCTGCTGACAGAGTACGGCGGACGGGTCCCCGATACCATGGAAGAATTGCTGAAGCTGCCGGGTGTAGGCCGTAAGACTGCCAACCTGATTCTTGGGGATGTCTACGGCAAGGAAGGGTATGTCTGCGACACCCACTGTATCCGCATCACAGGGCTGCTGGGTATTACGGATGGCAGTAAGGATCCCCTGAAAGTGGAGATGCAGCTGCGCAAAGCCATTCCGCCGGAGGAAAGCAGCGACTTCTGCCACCGCATGGTTCTCCATGGGCGGGCGGTGTGTGTCGCACGCCGACCGGATTGCGGCAACTGCACTCTGCGGCCCTGGTGCGACCACTTCATGAAGAATAATCAGCAATCATAACCGTTGTCGGCGTCATATCAACCTGCTCCCGATGCCCTGGCTGTTTTTGCCCCCTCCTTTTCACAAAGGAGGGGGCACATTTTTCCTCTTCCCTACATATACTGGAAAGACAAAGAAAGGGAGGTCCCGGCATGAAACAGAATGACCCGTCTAAGCTTCAACAGCTGCTTAATGATAAAAAAACCATCGCTGCTCTGGCCAAATCTCCGGATGCCCAGGCCTTAGCCAAAATGCTATCCCAGAACAGGGATCCTGCCGCTCTGAAAAAAGCTGCTCAGGACGCCGCCAAAGGTGATACAGAGCAGCTTCGCCAGCTGATCAAATCCATCACTGCAAGCCCGGATGGGGCAGCCTTGCTCCAACGTTTGGACAAAACCATGGGTGGAAAATAAGCATATCGGGAAGGGGGCGGGATTTTGAGCGACTTAGAAGAAAAACTGAATGCCATCCTGTCCGACCCCGACGCTATGGCCCAGGTAATGAACCTGGCTCAGTCCCTGAACCTGGGGGGTGCTCCGCAGGAAGATCGCCCTCCCACGTCGGAATCCCAAGCACACGATACCGGACAGGAGTCAGCCCCGACGGAAGGTACTTCCCCTTTCTCCGGCCTCAACGATCTGCTGGGGCAAATTGACCCATCCATGATCCAGCGCCTGCTGCCGCTGATTGGTGAGCTGCGAGGCGGCGAGGAGCAGGATCGCCGCCTCCAGCTTCTTAACGCCCTGCGCCCCTTCCTCAAGCCGGAACGGCAGGAAAAAGTGGAGCGGGCGGTGAAAGCCGCCAGACTTCTGCACCTAGGTAAGAAATTCCTGGCGGCTATGGGGGATTCTTCCCATGTATAACCGTTATGTAAGAAATGACAGCGGCGTATATCAACGGGTTCCCACCGGCGAACCGGAAACGGCAGCATATAACCAATCTTCCGCCCACGGGAAAAATGTCGGAACATCCCTCAACGGCTTTTTCTCACAGATCATGGAAAAACTAAAACTGGATGATCTGGACACGGGAGATCTGCTTCTGCTGGCTATCCTGTTCCTGCTGTTCCGGGACGGAGAGGATGAGGAGCTTCTCCTGGCTTTGGGACTGCTGCTGATCCTGTAAACGCACTGCTGCCAACATTGATGATTGCGTACATATTGAAAAGCCGCGGCACTCAGAAAAGTGCCGCGGCTTTTGTGTTGATTTTACAGCTTTCCGATGGCAGTTCCCGTTCAGGACACGTCCCAAACACTCCCATCCGGCAGCAGGAACAGCTCCTCCTCAGGAGCTGCCAGGTTGGTGTCTTCCGCAGTGAAGCGATACACCAGTTCCCCGTTGCAGCGTCGTTCAGCCTGTTTCAGAAGTCCGCTGGAAACGCTGACCCAATAGCTGCTGGCATAACCATCTGCATCTGCACACGTAGCCACGTAGATACAGTTTACCCCTTCAAGCTCCTGATAGTTTGCCTCTGCTATGTCAGACACCGGCAGATCCCGTACGGTTTCATAAGTCAGCATCCGTTGAGCAATATCCGCAGTGAACTGCTCCGCAGACAATACGGTCCATGTGGTCTCATCATCGTACCACACTGCTGCATTGCCACCAATCACCAGCATATGGCAAATACTGCCATCAGGAAGCGGGGTATCGATGCGGGTTCTGCCGCCGCTTACGGATACCTGGGAAACAGAAGTGCCGCCGCCACCACTCCAGAAAGTCTCCACACTCTGCGTTCTGGTGTAAGTAACAGGACGCGAAAGCGTGTTGATGGCAGGTTGTACCGTATCCGGCGTAATCTGCACCACGTCAAGCCCTTCCGAGGCACCAGTATCTTCGGCGTCCCCGGTATCCACCTGCTCCGCAGGAAGAACAATACCGCCGGATTCGTGGAGGCCACTCTGAGCTAAAACCAGAACCAGCAGCATCAGCACAATGCTGATGCCCACAATGGAGTAGCTCATTTTCCGCTTGCTCAACCGCATCGCCTCCTCCCCGCCGGTATCCCCTGCATTTGTCAGGCGTGGAAATCCTCCGGCTTTTCGCCCCGTCCAAAGTGCCACAGGATCGCATCCGCAATCCGGCGGCAGGCCTCTCCATCACCGTAGGGATTGACCGCGTGGGCCATGGCAGCATAGGCCTGAGGATCCGTGATCAAACTATGGGCCATAGTCAGGATATCTTCCTTGGCTACCCCTGCCAGCTTAACCGTACCTGCCTCTACCGCCTCAGGCCGCTCTGTTTCCCGGCGCAATACCAGCACCGGCTTACCCAGAGCAGGGGCCTCCTCCTGGAGACCGCCGGAATCCGTCAGCACCAGGTAGCAGCGGGCCATCAGATTGTGCATTTCATCTGCCGCCAACGGATCGATGAGATGTACGTTTTCAATCCCATCCAGATGCCGGTGGGCACATTCCTGAACCACAGGGCTAAGATGCACAGGATACACCAGCTCCACATCCTCATGGGTGCGGGCAATTTCTGCCAGGGCGGACATGATGTCCTCCATGGGCTGGCCGTAGTTTTCCCGACGGTGGCAGGTAACAAGAAGAATCTTTTTGCTGTCATAGGGCAGCTGATTGAGAATTTCGGTTGTAAAGTGGTAATCCTTGCGTACCGTTGTTTTTAAAGCGTCAATCACCGTATTTCCGGTAATAAACACCTCACCGGATACATTTTCACGTTCCAGATTGCGGCGATTGTTCTCCGTGGGGCAGAAATAGAGGTCCGCAATAGCGGTGACCAATTTGCGGTTCATTTCCTCCGGGAAGGGGGAATACTTATCATAGGTCCGCAATCCCGCCTCCACGTGTCCTACGGGAACCTTATGATAAAACGCAGACAGAGCCCCGGCGAAGGTAGTTGAAGTATCCCCGTGAACCAATATCATATCCGGCTTCAGGGTATCAATGGCCTCATCCATACCAAGGAGACATTTGCTGGTAATGGTGCTGAGGGTCTGCCGGGGAGTCATGATATCCAGATCCCAGTCAGGCTTGAGATCAAAGACCTCCAGTACGCTGTCCAGCATCTCGCGGTGCTGGGCGGTAACGCAGCAAATAGAGGTTACACCCTCCCGGGAGGCCAGCTCTTTTACCAGGGGTGCCATCTTGATTGCCTCAGGGCGAGTACCGAATACGCTCATGACACGCAGGTTATTCATTATTTTCCTGCCTCCTTATGGTTGTCTTTGGGCGGTTCCGCAGCAGAAGGACTGCTTTCTCCCTGCGCAGCATGATCTGCGCCGTGGCTGCACTCCTCTTTCTTGTGGTGATCGTGGGGATAGCGGGCAATTCTGGCTACTGTAATAGCCACTCCCACCAAGGCGGCGATTGACAAAATCACCTTGATGTAGCCGCTGGTAACAATCATCACGGCACAAAGGCCCAGCACGCCTGCCACCATATACAGCGTGGCCACAGCCTGCTTCTGATTCATACCCATATCAATGAGCTTGTGATGGGTGTGACTGCGGTCTGCCTTCATGGGATTTTGCCCCTTCAGGATTCGCCGGGTAAAGGCAGAGGCTGTATCAAAAATGGGAAAGCCCAGGATAATGAAGGGAACAATAAAGGAAATCACCGCATAGAGCTTGAAAAGACCGATCACGGACACCGTCGCCAGCATATACCCCAGGAAAGTGGACCCAGTATCCCCCATAAAGATCTTGGCGGGATTGCGGTTATAGGGAATAAAGCCCACACAGGCGCCCACCAGGGCCGCCGTAATCACCGCAATCTCAAGATCCCCCATCATCAACGCAATGATCAGCATGGTAAGGGCCCCAATAGTGGACACGCCGTCAGCCAGGCCATCCAGACCATCGATGAGGTTAACGCTGTTGGTCACTGCCACAATCCAGATTACTGTGATAGGAACAGCCCAGATCCCAAAGTTCCAGTAAGGAGTATCTGTAAAGAAGAGAGGGTTTGCAATGGTTTGGATAACGACACCATGCCACACGGCAATCAGAGCGGAAACAATCTGAAGAATAAACTTTACGCCGGCTCCCAGAGGATGGCCATCATCCACCACACCTACTGCCACAATAATGCAGGCACCGATGAGGATGCCCCGCAGAGAGCGGTCCACGTCGGCAAAGAGAAGAATGCTGACCACACAGCCGATGAAAATAGCAAGGCCGCCCATTCGGGGGATGGGGTGGTCGTGCATACGGCGGTTATCCTTAGGCACGTCCACCGCACCCATTTTATAGGCCAGCTTTTTGACCAGAGGCGTGGCAATAAAGCTGATGAGCATGGCCACACCCAGAGCCAGAATAACAGGAAGAATATCTTCACGTTCGAACATCATGACACCCTTGCCTCCCTGTTACCGTGCGACAAAACCGATCTTCTTGTAGACCTTGCGCAGGGTCTTCTCCGCCACATAGGAGGCCCTTTCTGCGCCAGCGCGGTAGACGCTCTCCAGATAAGCCTTGTCCGACATGATGCGGGAGGCCTCCTCTCGGATGGGACGCAGAGTCTCCACCACAGCCTCGCCCACGGCGGGCTTGAATTTTCCGTAACCCTGACCGGCAAACTCCGCCTCGATCTCATCGAAGGACTTGCCGGTAACAGCGGCATAAATGGCCATGAGATTGGCCACGCCGGGCTTATTGACCGGATCATAGCGAACACAGTTTTCCGTGTCACTGTCAGTGACCGCCCGCTTGAACTTACGCTGAATATCCTCAGGCTTCTCCATAAGATAAATGGAGCCGGCAGGATCCTTGTCCGACTTGGACATCTTGGAGAGCGGATCGCTCAGGCTCATGATCCGGGCTCCCACCTTGGGAATATAGGGTTCGGGCACCTTGAACACATCGCCGTAAATGCCGTTGAACCGCTGGGCCACGTCCCGGGTCAGCTCGCAGTGCTGCTTCTGATCCTCTCCCACAGGAACATAGTCCGGCTGGTAGAGAAGAATATCCGCCGCCATAAGAGCGGGATAGGTGAAAAGGCCGCCGTTGATGTTGTCCTTATTCTTGGCAGACTTATCCTTAAACTGAGTCATCCGGCTGAGTTCACCGAACATGGTGTAGCAGTTGAGGACCCAGCCCAACTCCGCATGCTGGTGGACATGGGATTGAATGAAGAGGGTGTTCTTTTCCGGATCCAGGCCACAGGCGATGTACTGAGCCAGCTGCTCCAGTGTCCGCCGACGCAGCGCCGCAGGGTCCTGACGGACAGTGATGGAGTGCATATCCGCCATAAAATAGTAACAGTCAAACGACTCGGCCCGCTCCGCCCAGTTCTTGATGGCCCCCAGGTAGGAACCCAGGGTTAAATCACCGCTTGGCTGGATGCCGGAGAGCATGACCTTTTTCTCGTCCATATTTCTCTTTGCTCCTTTGTTTATGATGATCGCTTTTGCGCAGCTATCCATTAGCAACCTATTGTACCATATGTCCCGCCAATTGACAACTGCATTCCCAAGATTTTAGACGGATTGATGGCAGGATTTGTTTCCTCGGCCTTGACCCTCCCCCCTGTCATTTGGTATAATAAACCGACATTTAGGAAACCAACATCATGGAGGATACTGAAATGGCTCTTGATATGACATATTTTGCGGACATGGAGGCAAAAATCCCCCACGGCAAGGTCCGTACCCGCTTTGCCCCCTCCCCCACCGGCTATATGCATGTGGGCAATCTCCGCACCGCCCTGTACACCTGGCTGATTGCCCGCAACGCCGGCGGCACCTTCATCCTGCGCATTGAGGATACCGACCAGGGCCGCCTGGTAGAAGGCGCTACCGATGTTATTTACCGCACTATGGCTGAGTGTGGCCTGGATCATGACGAAGGTCCTGATGTGGGCGGCCCCGTGGCCCCCTATATCCAGTCCCAGCGCCGGGATACCTATGGTCACTACGCCCGTTTGCTGGTAGAAAAGGGACATGCCTACTACTGCTTCTGTGAAAAGACAGAGAGTGAGGAGGACAGCGGCGACTTTAACCGCGCCGCCGACCCCTGCCGGGAACTGGATCCCGCCGTCGCCCAGGCCCGAGTAGACGCCGGAGAACCCTATGTAATCCGCCAGAAGATTCCTGCCTGCGGCACCACCACCTTCCACGATGCCATTTTCGGCGATATTACCGTGGATAACGACACCCTGGATGACCAGATCCTTATCAAGCGGGATGGCCTGCCCACCTACAACTTTGCCAACGTGATTGACGATCACCTTATGGGTATCACCCATGTCGTCCGTGGCAGTGAGTACCTCAGCAGCGCCCCCAAGTATAACCTCCTTTATGAGGCCTTTGGCTGGGAGGTTCCCACTTACGTCCACTGCTCCCCTGTTATGCGGGACGCCCACAACAAGATGTCCAAGCGCCATGGTGATCCCTCCTATGAGGATCTCAAGGCCCAGGGCTATCTTACGGAGGCAATTCTCAACTATGTAGCTCTTCTGGGTTGGAGTCCTCGGGGTGACAAGGCGGAGCAGGAGGTGTTCTCCCTGAAGGAACTGGCTGAGGTGTTCGATATCACCGGCATCTCCAAGTCTCCTGCCATTTTCGATATTGAAAAGCTTACCCATTTTAACGCCCTCTATCTGCGGGCTATGACGCCCGAGGCCTTTGCCGCCACCGCAGAGCCTTATATCCGTCAGACGGTGAAAAATCCCACGCTGGATACCGCCGCTATTGCCGCGCTTCTCCAGGCACGCTGTGAGCGGCTGACGGATATTCCTGAAAAAGTGGCCTTTTTCGAGACTCTTCCTGAATATGACAAAGACCTCTTTACCAACAAGAAGTCCAAGACCAATGACCAGGTAGCTCTGGCCATGCTGGAGGCTGCCATCCCTATGCTGGAAGCCCTGCCTGCGTGGACTACTGACGCCATTCACGACGGTCTTATCGCCCTGGCAGAAAGGCTGGAGGTGAAAAACGCCACCCTGATGTGGCCGGTGCGGATTGCCGCAGCCGGTCAGGCGGTCACTCCGGGCGGCGCGGTGGAGATCTGCGCCATCCTGGGCCGTGAGGAGTGCCTGCGCCGTCTTACCCTGGGCCTGGAGAAGCTGAAGGCATGAACGCGCTGAAAGAGCAGTTGTCCCTGTTGGGGCAATTCCTGCGGACAGATTTCCGCAAAGTCTTTATCGGCTGTCTTCTGGCCATGGCTCTTGCCATTGTTCTGGGCTTTGTTGTCGGCAGCCTCTCGCCGGAGACCGTGAACACAGTACTGGAGCAGTTCATGGCTATGGTGGAGGACGCAGGTATTATGGACAGCGACGGCAATATCTCCCCCTTTGGCCTTCTCACCAATAACTGGTCTGCCATGCTGCTGGCGGTGGTATACGGCTTTGTTCCCTTCCTGTTCCTCCCCGCCATCAGCATCGTATCCAACGGGTTGCTGATCGGCCTTCTGGCCGCGTGGTACCACGGTAACGGCATATCCATGGGGCTATATCTGGCTGGGATCCTGCCCCACGGCATCTTTGAGCTTCCGGCGCTGGTAATTGCCGCAGCCTGCGGTGTATGCCTGTGCCGCAATATGAGCCGGATCGTTACCAGCAGCCCCCGGCGCGTCCCTATGGTGGAGCTACTTAGCAATCTGCTGCGGGTTCTCCTCTTCCTGGTCATGCCGATGACGGTAGTCGCCGCTTTCCTGGAGGCGTATGTGACCCCCATCGTTATGGCGCTGTTTCTGTGAGGTCTGCCTTTATGAAAAAAACCTATGTCACCACCATGCCGGATCATGTCGGCGCCTTTCTCAAAGCCAGCCGTGCCATGGCTGCCCTGGGGCTGAACATTACACGGGTAAGCTACAACAAAGCGATCGACACCCATACCTTATTTATTGAGGCGGATGGAGAGCCGGAACGGCTGGAGCTGGCCACGGAGGAGCTGCGAAAAATCGGATATCTTCAAAGCGGCGGAACGCACAGTGCGGTCCTTCTGGTGGAATTCAAGCTGCGGGATATTCCCGGCGGCGTATCCGGTATTTTGGAGCTCATCGCCAAATACCATTTTAACATCTCCTATCTCAGTTCCCAGACAGACGGCAGCGGTTGGCAGATGTTCAAAATGGGCCTTTTCGTGGAAAAGCCGGAGCAGTTCTCTCATTTCCTCCACGCGGCTTCCCGGCTGTGTCCGGTCAGGGTTTTGGATTATGACAAAGGGGAAAAAATCCTGGACAACAGCATTTTCTATATTTCTTTTGCCAGTGAGCTGGCGGAGCAGATGGGACTGGGCCAGGAGAGCCGGACAGATCTTATCATCAATGCCAACCTCATCATGCAGATGCTGGATGAGAGGAACAAGCCCTTTCACAAGACTTTTGACTATATCCGTGGTTTTGCAGAAGCCCTGGCTACCCATCGGGGCGCCGCATTTGCGCCCCGGATCACCGAGTATCCCATGGGAGATGATCTCCATATTACCCTGATTGAGCCTCCCTGCGGCAGTAATGTCTGTATTCTCCGCCATCAGGGCATGTATCTGTTTATCGATACCGGCTACGCCTGCTACCGGCAGGAGATGCTGTCGCTGCTACGCTCGCTGATTCCAGACTTTGACAGCTGCCGAAAGGCCGCTTTTGTCACCCATGCAGATGTGGACCACTGCGGTCTTCTGGATCTCTTTTCTACGGTTTATCTCAGCAAAAAAAGTCAGGATTCCCTGATTATGGAGCGTGAGGTCGGCGGCGGGTTCCGGGAACAGAACCCCCTTCATGCCCCATATATCCGCATCTGCAAAATTCTCACTTCCTACCAGCCTCCTCGCCCTGAAATTCTGCAGGTCATCGGCGGAACCTCCGCGCGTTTGTCACAGCCCCTGGAACCCATTGGCAGCTGGTCCTTTGGGACACTGGAGTTTGAGGTATACGAGGGACAGGGCGGCCACCTGCCTGGTGAATCGGTACTTGTGGAGCGTCAGCATCACCTGGCCTTTACCGGGGATATTTTTATCAATATTCACGGCATGACACAGGAGCAGACCTTCTATAACCATTACGCTCCCTATCTTATGACAAGCGTAGATACTGACAGTGCGCTGTGCGCTTTGGAGCGTCAGTCCCTGCCTGGAATTTTTGGCTCTGGGGATTGGCATGTATTTGGCGGTCACGGCCAGCTGAAAGAGCTCTCTCTCCCCTAATTTCTTTCTGCCTTCGATTTCCTAAGGGAACTTTTTTGTCACAGGTTGCGTCTTAAGGAATGAAAGCATTCCAGAAGCGAGGTAGCATATATGACAAAGAAAGATTCCGTTCTCCTTGCCAAAGAGGTACTGTCTGTTCTGCTGGCAGCTGCTATGCTGCTGGCTTCTCAGATTTGAATTCCCTTTGTCGTCATCAGGAAATCTATTTCAACAGAATCAATATAAAAGCGTGCCAGACCATGTTGTCTGGCACGCTTTCTTTGTCAGCCTCCCATTTCTCCTATGAATTTTTTTCCATAAAGCGAATAAAGGCATCCTCAGGCATGGGACGAGCATAGTAAAATCCCTGGAGAAAATCAACGCCCAGGTCAGCGAGCTTTTGTGCCTGTTCCCCGGTTTCTATTCCTTCCGCCACGACCTCAAACCCAGTACGGTGAAACATATCGATCAGCATTTCTACTGACGTCCGATGCTTCTGATCTGTGTCCAGGTCCTGTATCAGGCTCTTATCCAGCTTGATAGTTGTAAAGGGAAAGTGCAGTACACCTGAGAAATTGGAGTATCCTGTTCCAAAGTCATCCAGGAAAAATTGAAAATTCCCTTTGGACAGCTGCTCAAAATTCTCTCGTACAGAAAGGTCCTCGCTGATGAGCATCCGCTCGGTAATTTCCAGCAGCAAATGCTCCACAGGAATGTTCTTCTGCTTCAGCAAATCGGAAAGCTCTTGGGCAAAACGAGGATCACTGAGCTGGTTCATGGACAAGTTGATCGATACTCCCTGTAAAGTTCCAGGAAGACCTTTTTCCAAAAAGCTGCACACCTTCTCCATGACCTGGTGGTTGATTCCATCAATCAGTCCGCTCTCCTCGGAAAGAGGAACAAATTCCATAGGAGAAATGAACGTTCCATCTTTCTCCTGCAAGCGGACCAGAGCTTCAGCGGAACAGAATTTCTGAGTTCGAACGCAAAAAACCGGTTGGTACCACACCTGGAATTGCTCTTCTGCGATGGCTCTCTGAATAAAATCAGTCAAATACCGTCTCCGCCTCAGCTGCGCGGCTGCGGCGCGATCAAAACGAAAATACCTCTTTTGCCCCTGCTTGAGCAATACCTGACCATACTCCAGGCATTCCACCACCCAGGGTGTCGTCCAACTTTCGCCGTTGGTAATAAGGTCAAGCACCCTTGCTTCTACCGTACACAATCTCCCTCCCACCTGCCAAGGCTGTGAGAGCTGCTGCTGAATGACGGCAATATTGCACTCCGCCTCTTCATTCCCTTGATAAGGCAATGCCAGGAGAAATGTTACCGGCCCAAAACGAAACACCTGTCCTTTGCGGCCAAAATTTCGCTCCAGACACCTGGCAATGTGATACAGGATTTCGTCTCCTCTTTGATAGCCATATGCGAGATTGATTGCACTGAAATGACACAATGAAACCAAAACAATCTGTACAGAATGTTTTTTTGCCATCACTTCTTCCAAGCCTGCCAGAAAGCTTCTGCGGTTATGCAGCCCGGTAAGAGGATCCATATCAATTTTCTCACTTTGAAAATTTAAAAAAAGCAAAATGGCCAGGCATACGCCGATAGTCCCGTTCAGCAGAATATGGGGATAGATCTGCTGAAATGTGATCAGAGCAAGCACCATAGGGACGCCCAGCCGCATTACTCGCCGCATCCCTTTATCAACGGTTCTGCGATTGCGGCAATAGCATACAAGCAAAAGCAGAATAGCTATTATCGCTTGCAGATATCCCACCCCATTTAATATTCCCCGGCAGTAGTGCATCTCTTCGTCAAAAAAGAAGAGAACGCCAGTAGGAATATTTATGAAGAGAAGCGCGAACAATGCTCCATACAGAATGCGGATGAAATAGCGGGCTCGGGTAAGGCACAAAGGCGTATCAGTATGGGCCATCAGCTTTTCCAAAAGGTAAAGGCTGAAAAGCTCGCACATCAGAAAGCTCGCTGCAAAATAAAGCGTATTCAGCAGCATGTTTATCCATAAGGGTATCTCACTGCTGTACGGAAGAGTCAAAACGCACAGGCCGTTGAGCACCATGGACGCACCCGTTACTATCAGACACTGCCAGTACCGTCGGCCAAACGGCGATTGGATGCGGAGTGGGTCATAATAGTGAACTATCAGCAGGACCAGCAGGATGAGAGAAAGAAATTCTGCCGCATAAGAAAACATGCTTCTCTCGTTCCTTTCCGTGAATCAAAACTCATGTTGGTTACAGCATGTAACCAACATATTCCCTAGTTTACGTTACACCTCCTCATTATTCAACTACTTTTTTCATTCTTAACGACAAAAATATATGTAAACTCGAGCATCATTAACTTGTTCTTGCTCCGGTTCATACCGCATGCTACAATATACTCGATATAAATTTGTTTCGCCAAACAAATCCTTACAGAAAGGAGTCCCTGTCCTATGCCTACATTGGACGAACTCAATCAGCGTTTCCGGCACGACTGCTTTGCCACTGCCGTTGTCGGCGCAAGTATCCTGGAAGCAGAACCGAGCCATGCTGTATGTCTGCTGCCGCTTCGCCCCGCTCACATGAATGCTAATAACACCCCTATGGGCGGCGCTATCTTTACTTTGGCCGATTTTGCGTTTGCCGTAGCCGCTAACGGCTTTAGCGAACGAGTCACTGTAAGCCAACACGCCTCCATTACCTTCCTGGCTCCCCCAAAAGGCACACAGCTGCGAGCGGAAGCAGCCTGCCTGAAGGCAGGACGTACCCTGTGCCTGTATGAGGTGAGAATTACTGACGATCTGGGCACACAGGTGGCCCATGTTACAGTCAACGGCTTTACCATGGGATGACGCCCTTCTTCGCAAGCCAACGGAAAGGCCGGCCCTATTAGGGCCGGCCCTATTTCTTGCGGCTTACCAAATAATGGTATCCATAATATCATGACTTTTACATACGACTTTTTCTGTAAAGCTTTTCCCCTTTTCTGTTTCTGTGCCGCAATCACTTATAGCCATGATTGTTAGTGTCAGCAATATGCTCGCCGCTGCTTTCGTAATGACGCCCTTCCTTTGAGTGCTTTGCAATAAAGGTATCTCCGGGGCCCCTTAAATATCGGAACAGCCCAGCATACAGGTCAATCTACACTTCCAAAGATCATCTCACTAAGAAGGCCCTAAAATTTTTCATTATTTTTTGAAAATTTCTGTTGACTTTAGTTGTTAAAAGTGGTAAAGTTCTCGCTGTAATCATGTTACCAATGCGATGAGGAAAACCAGTAGGTTCCCTTCCACCCCTTCAGAGAGCCGCCGGGTGGTGCAAGGCGGCGGGGCCGGGATCTGAATACCTTTCCGAGCAGCGGACCGAACCCGGGGGCCACTGGCCTGCCGTTGTAGTAGGCTCCGCCGGGTGCGCCCGATACAGCGCGGGAGCATGTCAGTGCTCCGCGAGGCCGCAAAAGCGGTAAATTGAGGTGGTACCACGGGAAATTCTCGTCCTCTGTGCAGTAAATGCGCAGAGGATTTTTTTGTGGCCCAATGAAGCAATACAGGAGGATGTACGGTATGGTCATTACAGAATTATTGGAAAGAAACGCCAGGCTCTACAGCTCTGACACCGCCCTGGTGGAAATCAATCCCTCGGAGGAACGTGACAAGGCAGTTACTTGGCGTGAAGCTAGCCTTATTGAAAGCGCCCAGCCGGACGCACCTTACCGCCGTGAAATCAGTTGGCGTGATTTTGATCGACGGGCCAACCGCTTTGCTAACCTTCTTCTCAGCCGCAGCCTGGAGCGGGGTACTAAGGTAGGAATTCTGCTGATGAACTGCCTGGAGTGGCTGCCCATCTATTTTGGCATCCTCAAAGCGGGCTGTGTGGCGGTGCCTCTGAATTTCCGCTACTCCAGCGATGAAATCAAATACTGCCTGGAACTGGCAGACGTGGAAGTACTGGTGTTCGGGCCGGAGTTTGTGGGGCGGATGGACACAATTGCCCATAACCTGCCCCAGGTTAAGCAGATGTTCTTTGTAGGCCGGGATAAGCCTGCCTACGCCGAGGATTGCTGCAAGCTCATGGGCTTTTGCTCCTCCAGCGCACCGCCGGTAGCCCTGGAGGAAACCGACTATGCCGCCATCTACTTCTCCTCCGGCACCACCGGCTTCCCCAAGGCTATTCTGCACAACCACTGTGCCCTCATCAACTCCTGCCGCACAGAACAGAAACACCACGGCCAGACTCGGGAGGATGTATTCCTCTGTATTCCTCCCCTCTATCACACCGGCGCCAAGATGCACTGGTTCGGAAGCCTGATCTCCGGCAGCAAGGCGGTACTGCTGCGGGGCGTGAAGCCGGAGTGGATCCTCCGGGCCGTCACCGAAGAAAAGTGTACCATCGTATGGCTGCTGGTGCCCTGGGCTCAAGATCTGCTGGATGCCATTGAGGCAGGCAAGGTTGATCTCAACAACTACCTTCTTGACCAGTGGCGCCTGATGCATATCGGCGCCCAGCCCGTACCCCCCAGCCTGATCCATCGTTGGCAGAAGCTCTTCCCCCACCATGCCTACGACACCAACTACGGCCTGAGCGAATCCATTGGTCCCGGCTGTGTACACCTGGGCGTGGAAAATATCCGCAAGGTCGGGGCCATCGGCAAGCCTGGTTACCTTTGGCAAGCCCGGATTGTCGACGACAAGGGCCGTGAAGTGCCTCAGGGCGATATCGGTGAGCTGATCGTCAGCGGCCCCGGTGTTATGCTCTGCTACTATAAGAATCCGGAGGCCACCGCGGAGATCCTGAAAAATGGTTGGCTCTACACCGGCGATATGGCCCGGATGGACGAGGAAGGCTTTATCTATCTGGTAGACCGGAAGAAAGACGTGGTCATCTCCGGCGGCGAGAACCTCTATCCTGTCCAGATCGAGGACTTCCTGCGCAAGTACGACAAGATCAAGGATGTGGCCGTCATTGGCCTTCCCGACCCCCGGCTGGGCGAAATTGCCGCAGCCATTATCGAAATCAAAGACGGCCTAACCTGTACTGCCGAAGAGATCAACCAGTTCTGTAAAGAGCTGCCCCGGTATAAGCGGCCCCGGAAGATCATCTTCGACAAGGTGCCTCGCAATCCCACCGGTAAAATTGAAAAGCCGGTGCTGCGGGAGAAATACTGCCACGGCCGGCTGGTGGAAGCCCAGATCAACAGCTGACGGTTTCCACGATTCTACTGCTAAGGAGTTTTTTCATGGGTGATATGACCATCAAGCTCGTAATGCTGTTTTTATTCTTTGCCGTTATGGTGGGCATTGGGCTCTATTGCCGCCGCCATGCCTCCGACGTTACCGGGTTTGTGCTGGGCGGGCGGTCTGTTGGCCCCTGGCTCACTGCCTTTGCCTACGGCACCAGCTATTTTTCCGCCGTAGTCTTTGTGGGCTACGCCGGACAGTTTGGCTGGAAATACGGCATTGCGGCTACATGGGCCGGTATCGGCAATGCCCTTTTGGGTTCTCTGCTGGCCTGGGCGGTACTGGGCCGCCGGACCCGGGTTATGACCCAGCATCTGGACAGCGCCACCATGCCGGAATTTTTCGGTCGGCGCTTCAACAGCCGCGCATTGAAGCTTACCGCCTCCGTTATTATTTTTATTTTTCTCATCCCCTACACTGCCTCTCTTTACAACGGCCTTTCCCGGCTCTTTGCCATGGCCTTTGACATCGACTACGCTATCTGCGTCATCGTTATGGCGGTGCTCACCGGAGTGTATGTTATCGCTGGCGGCTACATGGCCACCGCCATCAACGATTTTATCCAGGGTATTATCATGATCGTTGGCATCATCGCAGTGATCGGCGCAGTACTGGCTAACCACGGCGGCTTCCTCAGCGCTCTGGAAGGGCTGGCGCGAATCGAGGACGAGACAGTCTCTTCCGCCCCCGGCGTGTTTGCCTCCTTCTTTGGCCCGGATCCCCTGGGCCTTCTGGGGGTGGTGCTGCTGACCAGCCTGGGCACCTGGGGCCTTCCCCAGATGGTGCAAAAGTTCTACGCCATCAAAAGCGAAAAATCCATCAACACCGGTATGGTGATTTCCACCCTTTTTGCGGCTGTTGTGGCAGGCGGCTGCTACTTTTTGGGCGGCTTTGGAAGGCTCTATACCGGAAAGGTGGATGTAGTTGCCGAAGGGTATGACGCCATCATTCCCACTATGCTCTCAGATCTCTCCTCTTTCCTCATCGCGGTAGTGGTGATCCTGGTGCTGTCCGCCTCCATGTCTACCCTCAGCTCCCTGGTGCTGGCCTCCAGCTCCACCCTAACCCTTGATTTCATCAAGGACAATATGATCCGGGACATGGATGAAAAGCGGCAGGTTCGCTGGATCCGAGGTCTTGTGGTAGTCTTTATCGCTATCTCCGTAGTGCTGGCCATTATCCAGTACCGCTCCAGCGTCACCTTTATCGCCCAGCTCATGGGCATCAGCTGGGGCGCCCTGGCTGGCGCTTTCCTGGCGCCCTTCCTGTACGGCCTGTACTGGAAGCGTACGACCAAGGCCGCCTGCTGGGTCAGCTTCCTTTTCTCCACGATTGTTATGCTTTCCAATATTTTTGCCGGAGAATACTTCCCTTCCCTGCTGCGCTCCCCTATCAATGCAGGCGCTTTCTGTATGCTGGCAGGCCTGGTGATCGTACCGCTGGTGAGCCTTATAACAAAAGCTCCGGCGGCAGATCATGTGGATCAAATTTTCTCCTGCTATGAACGCACTATCACAGTCACCGTAAAAGATTCCATCGGCAATCCGGAGAAACGCCCCCGGGCCTCCGGCAAGAAAAAATGAGAATTACCCATTGACGGCAGCGGATAAAAGTGATAAAGTGATTCCATTGTGGATACCTGAAACGCAATGACGGAACCAAGTAGCGTGCCAATTGCTCCCTTCAGAGACCTGCCGGGCGGTGCGAGGCAGGAGAAGCAAGGCCCGTGAATTCCTTCCTGAGCGGCCTGCCGAACTCCAGTAAGCAGCGACGGGAGACGCCCGATACAGCGTCAGGGATATGTTCGTATCCCATGAGGCCGCATACGCGGTAAATTGAGGTGGTACCACGGGAAATTCCCCGTCCTCTGCAAGCTTTATTGCAGAGGACGGTTTTTTATTTTCCAAGGCTGTCAAAACAAAAGAAATCACCACCGTTTCCGGACGGTATGGATAAGGAGGATACCCTATGAAAACCCTGATGCTTGGCAACGAAGCAGTTGCCAGAGGCCTCTATGAGGCCGGCTGCTCCTTCGTCTCCAGCTACCCCGGCACCCCCAGCACGGAGATTACCGAGTGCGCCGCCAAATATCCTGAGATCTACGCCGAATGGGCCCCCAACGAGAAGGTGGCTATGGAGGCCGCCTTTGGCGCATGCCTTGCCGGCAAGCGCAGCTTCTGCGGCATGAAGCATGTGGGCCTTAATGTGGCCGCTGATCCCCTTTTCACCATCTCCTATACCGGCGTCAACGCCGGCATGATCATCGCTGTGGCAGATGACGCGGGCATGCACAGCTCCCAGAACGAGCAGGACTCCCGCCATTATGCCATGGCTGCCAAGATCCCCATGCTGGAGCCTGCCGACAGCGCAGAAGGCCTTCAGTTTGCCAAACTTGCTTATGAGCTCTCTGAAAAATTTGATACCCCGGTGCTGCTGAAGATGTGCACCCGGGTGGCCCACTCCCAGAGCGTGGTGGAGCCCGGAGAGCGGGTGGAGAGCCCTGCCAAGCCCTATGAGAAGAACGGTCCCAAGTACATCATGATGCCCGGCAACGCCAAGCGCCGCCACCCCGTAGTGGAGGAGCGCACCAACGCCCTCATCGCCTATGCGGAGACCACTCCCCTCAACCGGGTGGAAGATGGCTCCGACCATAAAATCGGCATTATTACCTCTTCCACCAGCTACCAGTACGTCAAGGAGGTCTGCGGCGACCGCTTCCCGGTGCTGAAGCTGGGCATGATCTGGCCCATGCCGGAAAAGCTCATCCGTGACTTTGCTGCCAAGGTGGATCTCCTGGTGGTGGTAGAGGAGCTGGACGGCTTCATCGAGGCCCACTGTCGAAACCTGGGCCTGGCCGTCAGCGGCAAGGACTACTTCTCCTGCATCGACGAACTGAGTCAGAACATCGTGGCAGAGAAGCTGGGGATCTCCCATGAGAACGGCACTGCCCTTCAGGAGAACATCCCCGCCCGGCCCCCGGTCATGTGCGCCGGGTGCCCCCACCGTGGTCTCTTCTACACCTTGGCCAAGAACAAGCTCACCGTTCTGGGAGACATTGGCTGCTATACTCTGGGCGCTGTGCCCCCCCTGGCAGCCATCGACACCACCATCTGCATGGGTGCCTCTGTCTCCGGCCTTCACGGCTTCAACAAGGCTAGCGGTGGTGAAACTGAGGGCCGGTCTGTGGCAGTGATCGGCGACTCCACCTTCATGCATTCCGGCGTCACCGGCCTCATCAACATTGCCTACAACGAGTCCAATTCCACGGTCATTATCCTGGACAACTCTATCACCGGCATGACCGGCCACCAGCAGAACCCCACCACCGGCTTCAACCTCAAGGGCGATCCTTGCACCAAGATCGACCTGGAGAGCCTGTGCCGCAGCGTGGGCATCAAGCGTGTCCGGGTGGTGGATCCCTACAACCTGGCGGAGTGCGACCAGGCGGTAAAGGAGGAGCTGGCGGCAGCGGAGCCTTCCGTGATCATCTCCCGCCGGCCCTGCGCCCTTCTCAAATATGTTAAGCACAAGGCGCCTCTGGTGGCCAACCATGACAAGTGTGTAGGCTGCAAGTCCTGCATGCGCATCGGCTGCCCCGCCATCTCCATTGTGGATGGTAAGGCGGTCATCGACAATACCCTGTGCGTGGGCTGCGGCGTATGTCAGCAGCTGTGCAAGTTCGACGCTCTGGAAAGCGGCAAGGAGGCCTGAGAGATATGGAAACGAAGAACATTATGATCGTCGGCGTAGGCGGCCAAGGCACCCTCCTGGCCAGTAAGCTCCTGGGCCGTCTGCTGCTGGGCAAGGGCTATGACGTAAAGGTCAGCGAAGTCCATGGCATGAGTCAGCGGGGCGGCAGCGTGGTCACCTATGTCCGCTACGGCAGCAAGGTCTACTCCCCCATTATTGATAAGGGGGAGGCCGATATCATCCTCTCCTTTGAGCTGCTGGAAGCTGCCCGGTGGACGGAGTACCTCAAGCCCGGCGGAAAGATCATCACCAACACCCAGCAGGTCAACCCCATGCCCGTTATTACCGGCGCAGCCCAGTACCCCGACGGCCTGGTGGAGAAAATGCACTCCGCAGGCATGGATGTAGATGCCATTGACGCCCTCTCCCTGGCGGAGAAGGCAGGTTCCGCCAAGGCGGTAAACCTGGTGCTGATGGGCCGTCTCGCCAAATGGTTTGATTTCTCTGACGAGGAATGGATGGCCGCTATCGAGCAGAGCGTCCCTGCCAAGTTCCTGGAGATGAACAAAAAGGCCTTTGCCCTGGGCCGGGAGGCATAACATGTCCGGCTTTCTGCCTGTGGCCTTTGGGGGCGCTGTGGGGGCCTGCGGCCGCTACGCGGTGAGCCTTCTCCCATGGACCGGAAGTTTCCCTCTGGCCACCTTGTTTACCAATTTTCTGGGCGCGCTTCTCATCGGCTTTATCGCCGGACTCTCCGGGCGCCTGCCGGAGCAGTGGACCTTGTTCTGGAAAACCGGAGTTTGCGGCGGCTTTACCACTTTTTCAACTTTCTCCCTGGAAAGCATGACCCTTCTGCGGGATGGACGATATGCTGCAGGAGCATTATACATCCTCCTCAGCGTTCTCCTCTGCCTTGGAGGCGTTTTTCTGGGACAGCGCATGAGTCAAATGATTCCCCGCACCTGATTGGCGGGATGAAAGGAACATACAACCTATGGAACGTTACTACCAGCCTGAAATTGAGTGCGCCAGCCGGGAACAGATCCTGGCCTGGCAGAACGAGCGCCTCGTTAAGCAGGTGCAGCATGTGTGGGACTCCGTCCCCTACTACCGCAAGAAAATGGAAGAGAAGGGCGTCACTCCTGCTGACATCCAAAGCGTGGCCGACCTCCACAAGCTGCCCTTCCTTACGAAGGACGATCTGCGGGAGGCCTACCCCTACGGCCTGCTGGCCAAGCCCCTGAAGGACTGCGTCCGAATCCAGTCTACCTCCGGTACTACCGGACGGCGGGTGGTGGCTTTTTACACCCAGCACGACATTGACCTGTGGGAGGACTGCTGCGCCCGTGCCATTATGGCTGCCGGCGGCACCAATGAGGATGTGTGTCACGTTTCCTATGGCTACGGCCTCTTCACTGGTGGCCCCGGCCTTAACGGCGGCAGCCACAAGGTGGGGTGCCTGACCCTGCCTATGTCCTCCGGCAACACCGACCGGCAGCTGCAATTCATGGTGGATCTGGGTTCCACTATTCTTTGCTGCACCCCCTCTTACGCCGCCTACCTGGCGGAAAGCATCCATGAGAGAGGCCTCCGGGACAAAATTAAGCTCAAGGCCGGCATCTTCGGCGCTGAAGCCTGGAGTGAGGAAATGCGCCGGGACATCGAAGCAAAGCTGGGCATCAAGGCCTATGATATCTACGGTCTTACGGAAACCAGCGGTCCGGGCGTGGCCTTTGAATGCAGCGAACAGACCGGTATGCACATCAATGAGGACCACTTCATTGCTGAGATCATCGACCCTGACACCGGCGAGGTCCTGCCGGAAGGCAGCAAGGGCGAACTGGTATTTACCTCCATTACCAAGGAGGCCTTCCCTCTCCTGCGCTACCGGACCCGGGATATCTGCATTCTCTCCCGTAAAAAGTGTTCCTGCGGCCGCACTTTCGTAAAGATGTGCAAGCCTATGGGCCGTAGCGATGATATGCTCATCGTCAAGGGTGTGAACGTGTTCCCCTCCCAGATCGAAACCGTTCTTCTGGAGCAGGGCTATCCCGCCAACTATCAGATCATCGTTGACCGCGTCAACAACAGCGATACCCTGGAGGTCATGGTGGAAATGACCCCGGAGAACTTCTCCGACTCCCTGGCCAAGATCACCGATATGGAGAAATCCCTGGTGGCTGCATTGAAGGCCATGCTGGGCATCTATGCCAAGGTCCGCCTGGTGGCCCCCAAGTCCATTGCCCGCAGCGAAGGCAAGGCCGTGCGTGTTATCGACAAGCGCAAGATTTGAGAAGGGAGCGAACTGACATGACCATTCATCAGATCTCTGTATTTCTGGAAAACCGGGCTGGCCAGCTGGCCGAGATCACCGGTATCCTGGCCCAGAAGGGAATTGACCTTCGTGCCATTAACATCGCTGAGACCAGCGACTACGGCGTTCTCCGCCTGATCGCTGACAAGCCCCAAGAGGCGGCCGCTACCCTACTGGAGCACGGCTTCATCCTGTCCATGACCCCGGTGGTGGCGGTGAGTGTTCCCGACGTACCCGGCGGCCTGGCCAAGGTGCTGGACGTGCTGGCCAATGAGAACATCGACGTGGAGTATATGTACTCCGTATTCGGACAGGTAAATGGCCTGGCCCATATGGTGTTCCGTGTTGGGGACACAGAAAAGCTTCTTACCGTCCTGAAATCCAACGGTGTAGAGCCTATCTCCAGCGAGAACCTTGGCATCCGATAAGCAGCAGGAAATATCCATTCTTTATAGAAGCCAAGCGCTCCGTTAAAGGGGGAAACCGACATGCTCATCATAGCAGCCGCCATTTGCTCCTGTGTCGCCTATTTAACCGGCGCAGCGATCGAAAATGAGCCGGGCGTCAATTTGCCTGGCTTCGGGATCGCCCTGACCATCATTACAATGGGGATATTCATTATGGTTCAGATCAGGATGAGCAAAAAGTGACAAATCCAACGGCCTCCCCATCTATGCTTACCCTGACCTTGAGAAGACTATCAATCGTATTGTCATCTCCAACGCAAAACACCGTTTTGCGTAAAAGTTCTTTTTGATTCTTTTTCTTTCAAGAAAAAGAATGAATACCCATGAGAAAGGACAAATCACCATGCAGGAAATGAGCAGAAAGAACAAAATGTTCACTGATTCCGTTATTCGCCGCATGACCCGCATCGCCATTGACTGCGGCGCCATCAACCTGGCCCAGGGCTTCCCTGATTTTGATCCCCCCAAGGCCATGCTGGATCGGTTGGCGGAAGTGAGCTATGAGGGACCTCACCAGTATCCCATCACCATGGGCGCCCCCAATTTCCGGGAGGCCCTGGCCCGTAAGTGCGGCCGTTTCATGGGCCGCAAGCTGGATCCCAACACGGAAATGGTGGTGACCATCGGCTCCACAGAGGCTATGGTGGATACTATCTTTGCCCTTACCAATCCCGGCGACAAAATCATCATGTTCTCCCCCTACTTTGAGAACTACCGGGCCCAGGCCATCATGGCCGATTGCGAGCCCATCTTCGTTCCCCTGGTACCCCCCACCTTTAACTTTGACCCCAACGTCCTGGAGGACGCCTTCAAGCAGGGCGCCAAGGCTATCCTTATTTGCAACCCCTCCAATCCCAGCGGCAAAGTGTTCACCTATGACGAGCTCAAACTCATTGCTGACCTGTGCATCAAGTACGACGTCTATGCCATCATGGACGAGGTCTATGAGCACATCATCTACGACGGCCACAAGCACGTCTATATGAACAGCCTGCCTGGTATGTGGGAGCGTACCGTCAGCTGCTCCAGCCTCTCCAAGACCTATTCCATCACTGGCTGGCGTTTGGGTTATGCCATTGCCCCCCAGCCCATCATGGAGCGTATCAAGCAGTACCACGACTTCAACACCGTGGGTGCCCCTGCTCCTTTGATGGAGGCCGCCGTGGTAGGCCTGGATATGCCTGACAGCTACTACGAGGAGTTTGGCGCCCACTACGCCCACATGAAGAAAATCTTTACCGACGGCCTAAAGAGCATCGGTATCCCCTTCACTGATCCTCAGGGCGCCTACTTCGTCCTGGCCAACATCGGGCCTTACATGAAACCCGGCCAGAGCGACGTCCAATTCTGTGAGGAATTGGCCCACAAGGTCGGCGTAGCCTGTGTGCCTGGCACCTCCTTCTTCATGGAAAATGTCAACGACATTGTCCGCGTCCACTTTGCCAAGAAGGACGAGACTCTCTACGAGGCCCTCAACCGTCTGGCGGACATTAAGAAGAAAATGGCGTAAAGGTGTCACTAACATCGCTAAATATCAAAAGCCGGGCTGGCATTGCCAGCCCGGCTTCCCTTTTACTGTCATATCGCCTCTCCAGGGTGGACGATCCGCTTTACCCACTCCCGGCGGATCTCCCAGAGATTTCCGCAGACATTGAAAATTCCCCAATGATCGATGGTAAATACCCGCTTCCAGCTCTCCCGGATTCGCTGCGTCTCCTCGGGATATTTCCCGGCATAGCGGCCCTGAAAAAATTGGAAACCATCACTGAAGCCCTTCTTTTGCAGATCTGCCTTGTAGGCAGCAGCATCTTCAGGCCCCTCCGGCAGGTAGATCCGGTTGAGAACATAGTCCCATTTGGCTTCATCAAAGTAAATCACTTGCTCCTGGGGTACCTCCAGCACATAGACTACCGTTCCCTCAATGGGTTTCAAGCAATTCTCACGGCTGATAGAGCACCAGATGGGTAACTCTACATCCGCTGGCCGAGGAACCCGCTTGGCTGCCTCTGCCGCAAACCAATCATAGCTTTCCAGGAATAAATCTGCACAGTCCCCAAAATGGAGGCGGACAAACAGCCTCCGGTTAATGATTCGCCCATCCCGTTCCAACTGGGCCAGCGTTTTATCATTCTGTCGGGTATACAGTGTTACTTGCGCCATTTTTCCATCGCCCCCTTCCTTGTTTCTTATTTTTATCATACCTGATAGGCCGAAAAAGGTCAACCATGCGCTCTGGAAAGAAATTCTTGAAGAAGGCGGCAGTATTGTGGTACAATAACCTCCATCCTACTGTCATATCGGCCGTCCTATGGGGCGGCTGCTTTCGCCGGAGTAGCTCCCGGCCTCTATAAAGGAGTGCAGCTTATGAATCTCTCTACCGCCAGCCGGACCTATCAACTCCTGACCCGTATTTTTGATGTGCGAAATGCCACAGAACCATTTCTTCCTCCCAGGGCCGAGAAAGCTTCTCTGCCTCTTCGTGATCCGCAGCAGCCTTTTCCCAGAGTCACCCCCGAATCTCAGGGCATCTCTTCTGACCATATCCGTAAATTTCTGGAGGAATTGGGGCGAGGCGGCGATCTTTTCATGCAGGATGTGTTGGTCCTTCGCCGTGGGCAGCTGCTGTGTGCTGCCAGCTATGGCAGCCAAGTGATTACTGCCCCCAAGCACACCTTTTCTGCCTGCAAAAGCATTACCTCCCTGGCGATCGGGCTTCTGGTAGATGACGGCCTTCTGCATCTGGATGACAAGGTAGCGGATCTTTTTGAGGATTTGGCTACTGCCACTGTACGCCGCCGACTGAAAAATATGTCGGTGGAGGATCTTCTCACCATGCGCGCCGGGGTCATCTTTGGAGAAGCAGAAGCCCTGTCAGAGCAGGACTGGGTGCGTGCTTTTCTTAACTCTTCCCTGAAAGGCGAGCCGGGGACGGAATTTTACTACAACAGCCTCAATACCTACATGCTCTCTGCCATCGTCCTGCGCAAAACCGGAAAAAAACTCACGGATTTCCTCCAGGAGCGGTTCTTTGGCCCTATGGGGATCACTGACATACTTTGGGAGACTTGCCCCGCCGGCATTGAAAAGGGCGGCTGGGGCCTCTATATCCGTCCGGAGGACATTGCCAAGCTGGGCCAGCTGGTGATGGACGAGGGGATGTGGCATGGCCAACAGCTGATCTCTGCGGAATATATCCGCGCCGCTACTTCTGCTCATGCCAGTCCCCCGCTGGAACTGGGAGATTTTGACTACGGTTACCAGATCTGGGTGGGCCGGAAATCCCCTGCGTTCCTCTTCAACGGTATGCTGGGACAAAATGTTCTGGGATTCCGAAACAGCGGTATCCTGTTAGTCACCAATGCAGGAGCGGATACAGACTACCAAGAAAGCCGGTACTTTGAAATTGTAGATCGTTATTTTGGCGGGGATTTCCCTGATTTTCTGCCAGAGGATCCTGATGCATATGCCCAGCTGCAAAATACTGTTACCAAACTTTCTTCCTATCACAGCGCCCCCCTGCCTCTGGATCAAAAGGCAGAGCCTTTCCTGGACCAGAGCTTCGATGCCAATGATCCAAAGGCTGCCTCCGTCGGCATTCTGCCCGTGGCACTCCAGGCGCTTCACAACAACTATGCTTCAGGCCTCACATCGATTGCCGTCAGCGTTCGGGGAGGACAACCGGAATTGATCTATCGTGAGAAGGACGCTACTCACAGACTGCCGGTGGGGCTGGGCCGCCCTGAAATCAGCCAGCTTAATTTCCATGGGAATGTATTTCAGGTTGCGGCCTCCGGGCGGTTTACACACGACGAGGAAGAGCGCCCTGTATTCTATATCCAACTGGCTTTCCTGGAAACGCCCAGTGTCCGGACCATCAAACTGATCCGGACACCGGAGGGGTTGCTGCTGCGGCAAACAGAAACTCCCGGCGTACCCTACATTTACAAAAAGCTGCGCAAAGCCGCCGATGCAACTCTCTACAAGCCTCTGCTGCTTTTGGCGCTGGGAGGCACAGAGGATGACTATCTTCGTTATAAGGCCATCCAACTGATCTCTCCGGAAATTTCTCTACGCCCGAACTGTAAAGCGTTTTCACTTTATATGTATTGATTTATAAGAAATTTAAGCACAGGCTTCAGGATATTTCCATGTCCTGAAGCCTGTGCTTATTTATCGGAGAGTTTATGAGCCTCCCTTTTCCCATTCAGACTTCTTGCCAGTCTTACCGGAAGCTTTTCCGTTTGCTATCCGCACCAGACAGTCCGCAAGGGCTTCCGGCAATCGGCCGCCGCTGTTAATGACGATATGGCGCACAGGAGCATTCACCGCACAGGAAAGCAACATTTTGTATTCCGGAGAGTCTTTGTCACCGCCACACTGCCTGGATACCACTTTCTCCGTAATCACATAGGCCAAGGCAAACAATCTGGATGCTACCCGCATTTCCATCAGAGTAGAATTACGCCCAAAGTCGCCCTTCTTGGGTTCAGGTTCCACCCCAATCGTCCTGCCCATAAGCGCCTCCCACTCTTCTCTGGCAGGGACACCCCGCAGCGTCTTATACCAAGAGCCTTTCTGCCATACGGGAACCTCCAGATTCTCTCCGGGAATTTCCCGTTCTGCTGCCAGACGAATATCCCTGCAAGATGCCCCTATCAGCAGCCGGTACCGCCCTCCTGCAATTTGCCAGCCCTTCTGCCAGATAGAAAAATCTCTCTGATTCAGAGAAAAAGTCACAGTTTTTTGTTCTCCGGGCTCCAAATAAATCTTTTTAAAGCCCCGCAGCTCCTTGGCCGGACGATAGGGACCATCCTCCGGCGGTGCAAGATAGAGCTGTACTACCTCTGCCCCAGCCTGATTACCGATATTCGTAACTGTGGCGGAAACCCGCAGGTCTGTTCCCTCTCCCTCTACCTGGAGATTACTGTATGCGAAATCCGTGTAGGTAAGGCCGAATCCAAAGGGAAACCGCACCGGCACTCCGGCGCTCTCATAATAGCGATACCCCACATAGACGCCTTCCCGATACTCCGCAGCCTTTTTTCCGAAGGTATCCCGGCAGATCACGTCAGAAAGGGAGAAAGGCCAGCTTTCCGCCAACCTGCCCGAAGGCGCCGCCTCTCCAGTGAGAAGGCGGGCTGCGGCCTCTCCGCCAGCTTGCCCGGGAAGGCCCATATACAAAATCGCAGCCACTTTGTCCTGCCAGGGAAGCTCCATCACACCGCCGCCCAGAAGTACAACCACCGTTCTGGGATTAGCTGCTGCTACTGCCTCGATCATTCGATTGTGACCCTCGGGCAATGCCAGGTTCTCCCGATCAAAGCCCTCAGACTCATAGGAAGCAGGAAGACCTGCCACTACTACCGCCACCCGCACTGCTTTGGCAGCCCGAACCGCCTGTGCCAGCCCTTCCTCTGTTACCGTCCCATCCGCTCCGCAGCAAGGTATCCAGGGTACTTGAGGCAAAGCATCTGTAAGCTGTGTCAATCGAGTGGGATTGATGTGGCTGCTGCCAGCCCCCTGGTATCGCATATCCCCTGCCATATGGCCGATAAGAACCATGTCCTCCCCTTTGCATGGAAGAATGCCATCCCGATTTTGGAGCAGCACCGCCCCAGCCTCCGCTATTTCCCGGGCCAGTCGATGGTGGGCCTCCGTGTTAAAGGCACCGTGCCTGCGGATACGGCTGGACTCCAGCACCAGTGTCAATATTCTGTCCACAGATTGATCTATATCAAGTTCCGACAAGGTCCCTTCCTTTATAGCTCGAAGCACTGCCTTTTCCATATAGGTACTGCCGCCAGGCATATTCAGATCGCAGCCGGCCCGGAATGCAGCTACCCGGTCATTCATGGCTCCCCAGTCGGTCATTACCAGGCCGTCAAATCCCCATTCTTCCCGCAGTACCTTGGTCAACAGCCAATGGTTATCACTGCAAAACACACCGTTAAGGCGGGGGTAAGCACACATTACGGTTCGGGGATTTCCTTCCTTCACAGCAATCTCAAAGCTCCTGAGATAGATTTCCCGCAAAGTTCGCTCATCTGCCAGGCTATTGCCGTTGTCCCGGAAAGCCTCCTGGTTATTGGCAGCAAAGTGCTTGAGACTGCACGCCACGCCTTCCGCCTGTTCTCCCCGGATCCAGGCAGCGGCCAGTTTGCCGGAAAGCAGCGGATCTTCAGAAAAGTACTCAAAATTCCGGCCGCACCGTGGATCCCGCTTGATATTGGCTCCGGGTCCCAGAACCGCTGAGAGGCCCAGGGCGGCCCCCTCCTCCCCGATAGCTCTTCCCTCCTGCTCCAGAAGGCATGGATCCCATGTGGCTGCGGCAGTTACTGCTGTTGGAAAGCAGGTTGATGGCAGAGAATTGTTCAGTCCCAGCATATCCCCCCGTCCCGCCTGGCAGCGCACACCGTGAGGGCCATCCGAAACCTTTACCGCCGGGATCCCCTGCCGGGACAGCTCCCGTGTATGCCAAAAATCTCCTCCGGTACACAGGCGAATCTTCTCTTTCAGAGTCAATTTCTGGATCAGACCATTATGTCGCAGCATGTCAATTCATCTCCTTTGCAAACAGTCCGCCGCGGAGAAATGCTCCGCGGCGGGCTGCCGGTTATACGCAATATACGCAATAATGAGGTATGCATTACATGGCTGTATGGGCTTCCGCATAGGCCCGGATGTCCGAGGCGTTTACCACCTTCTCTACCTGGTCGCCATGGCGGACTACCAGAGTGGGAGCCTGGAGCACCTTGTATTTGCGGACCAGATCCATATGGCTGCTGACATCTACCGTCTGGTAGATGACCCCAGCCTTGTCCAGTGCATCCTTGGCAATGGGGCAATTGGGACAGGTGGCAGTGGTAAAGAGATAAAGTTCCTCCGGCTCACCGGAAACAACATCGCTTGTCTCACAGGGAGCTTCATTTCCCGCAGCCTCCCGGTCACAAAGGCGCTTGCCTTCAATATGGGAATTGGCCACATCATAGAGCTTGCGGTCCTTAAACTCCTGGGTTTTACCATCATTCCAGTTCTGCACCGGACGGTAGTAACCGGTAATCCGGCTATACACTTCCGCATTTTTGCCGCAGATGGGGCAAGTAAAATGCTCGCCGGTAATGTAGCCATGCTCGGGGCAGATGGAGTAGGTAGGCGATATGGTATAATAGGGCAATTTGAAATTCTCCGCGATCTTCCGTACCAGGTTGGCCGCGGCCTTCCAGTCCGGCAGCTTCTCCCCCAGGAAGGCATGGAATACCGTACCGGAGGTATACAGCGTCTGGAGTTCATCCTGGATAGCCAGTGCGGAGAAAATATCCTCCGTATAGCCTACCGGCAGATGGGAGCTGTTGGTATAGTATGGCGTATCGCCAGTCTTGGCAGCGGTAATGATATCAGGATACCGGGCCACATCATGCTTGGCCAGGCGATAGGTAGTAGACTCCGCAGGCGTCGCCTCCAGGTTGTACAGGTCGCCGTACAGCTCCTGATAGTCACTCAGACGCTCCCGCATATGGTTGAGGACATCTTTTGCAAAGGCCTGGGTCTCCGGGTGGGTCAGATCCTGGCGCAGCCACTTGGCATTGAGACCAACCTCATTCATACCGATAAGGCCAATGGTGGAGAAGTGGTTATCAAAGGTTCCCAAATACCGCTTGGTGTAGGGATATAGCCCTGCTTCCAAAAGCTTGGTAATGACTGTGCGCTTGGTCTTAAGGCTCCGGGCGGACACATCCATGATGTGATCCAGCCGCTCATAGAACTCGTCCGGAGTCTCGGAGAGATAGGCAATCCGGGGCAGGTTTATAGTCACCACACCCACAGAGCCGGTGGACTCACCGGAGCCGAAGAAGCCGCCGGACTTTTTGCGCAGCTCCCGGAGATCCAGGCGCAGTCGGCAGCACATGGAACGCACATCGGAGGGCTCCATATCGCTGTTAATATAGTTGGAGAAATACGGCGTACCATACTTGGCAGTCATTTCAAAGAGGAGCTTGTTGTTTTCTGTGTCGCTCCAGTCAAAGTCACGGGTAATGGAATAGGTGGGGATAGGATACTGGAATCCACGTCCATTGGCATCGCCCTCAATCATGATCTCGATGAAGGCTTTGTTCACCATATCCATCTCTTTCTTGCAGTCGCCATATGTAAAGGGCATTTCCTTGCCGCCAACGATGGCAGGCAGGTTTTCCAGATCCTTGGGCACTGTCCAGTCCAAGGTAATGTTGGAGAAAGGCGCCTGGGTGCCCCAACGGCTGGGTGTATTGACGCCATAGACGAAAGACTGGATGCACTGCTTGACTTCCCGCTGGGTCAGGTTGTCCACTTTGACAAAGGGAGCCAGATAGGTATCAAAGGAAGAGAACGCCTGAGCACCCGCCCACTCGTTCTGCATGATGCCCAGGAAGTTCACCATCTGGTTGCAGAGGGTGGAGAGGTGGCTGGCGGGAGAGGAGGTGATCTTCCCCGGAATACCGCCCAAGCCTTCCTGGATCAGCTGCTTGAGGCTCCAGCCGGCGCAGTCGCCGGTGAGCCTGCTCAGGTCATGGAGATGGATGTCTCCGTTCTTATGGGCGCTGGCGATCTCATCGTCATAGATCTCGCTGAGCCAGTAGTTGGCGGTAATGGCGCCGGAGTTGGACAGGATCAGGCCACCCACAGAGTATGTGACGGTGGAATTCTCCTTTACCCGCCAGTCGTTGATCTGGAGGTAGTTGTCCACCAGATCCTTATAGTCCAGCATGGTGGTATTGAGGTTGCGGATCTTCTCCCGCTGACGGCGGTAAAGAATATAGGCCTTGGCCACATCGTCGTAGCCCGCCTTACCCAAAACGCTCTCCACGCTGTCCTGGATATCCTCCACCGCAATTCTTCCATCACGGATTTTTTCCTGATAATCAGCGGTCACCCGCAACGCCAACAGATCAATAATATCCTGGTTATATGCCGTTTGGGTCGCCTCAAAGGCCTTGGTAATCGCCACACTGATCTTGGAAAGCTGAAACTCTGTGACCTTACCATCCCGCTTTACTACCTGATACATCAAACCGCCCTGCTTTCTTTAGTAATAATATCATCCGGGGAACCCGGCGGCAGCCAAACTCCCTTCTAAGACTCGGAACGGTTTTTATTATAGGCGCTATCTACTCTTGTGTCAATAGAAAGAACACAATATATAGTATGGCAAGTTGTGCATGTCACAAAATATCGTTATATGCCGCGAATTGCCACTGTTTTGAACCAAGGCCGGGCTTTCTCGGCCAATTCCTGCATTTCTGAGGGGGAAAAGGGGGCACACCCCTCCCCCACCAGGTTACCGGAATCCACAAAGGTTTGTAGAAAATACCGAGGCGCTCCGGAAAGCCACTGTCCAATTGCTTCCATATCCTCCGCAGTATGAAACGGCTTCACGGCAGTGGTTCGAAATTCAAAGTCTACATCACTCTCCATCAGGAGCGCCGCGCTTTCCTTTACCGCGGTCATATCAAAGCCTGGGCATCCAACGGTCTCAGCGTATTTTTCCAAGCTGTTTTTGATATCCATTGCCACATAGTCCACCATCCCCCGCTCCAGCAGTTCCCGCAGCCTTCGGGGGTAGCAGCCGTTGGTATCCAACTTGATGGCGTATCCCATGTCCCGAACCCGGGCCAGGAATTCCTCCACCCCCGGCTGGAGCAAAGGCTCGCCGCCGCTGAGGACCACGCCGTCCAAAAGCCCCTTCCGTCCTGCAAGGAAATCCAGGACTGCCTCCTCTGTCAGATCCTCTGCCTCCTCCGGCCGGGTAACCAGAGGTGCGTTATGGCAAAACGGGCAACGCAGATTACAGCCACTGGTAAATACCGTGGCCGCCACTTTTCCCGGGAAATCCACCATAGCCAGCTTCTGCAATCCACCAATCCGCATGGTTTGTCTCCTATCTGATACACAATCATTCCGGCAGGCCGGGCAGGCAGCCGGTATATCCCATTGTACCGCGCCGACTGCGTCAGGACAAGAGGTGAGAAAGTATATCTTTCCAGAGCAGCAAAAGGATTAAAAAATATCCCCCCCGGTAGCTTGTATCTGTTCCGGTCTTCCTTTATACTACACTGCGGACAAGGAACGGCGCCCCAGGATAGCTGTTTAGCCTGACATCATGATCAGGCCGCGGCATCCTTCCGGGCGCCGGGTTTACGAAAAGGAGCGTTCTTATGAAAAAATGGAAACACTACCCTGCCCTGCTGCTTTCGATGGCCCTGATTCTCATTCTGGCCGCCTGCGGAGGCAACACAGCAGATAACGCCGAAACAAATACCGACAACGGAAGCAGCCAGGCCAATACCCGCACCATTACCGACAGTGCTGGCCGTACCGTGGAGATCCCTGAAACAGTGGAGCGGATCGTCTGCGTCAATGTAGGCGCCCTGCGGTATACCTGCTATATGCAGGCTCAGGATCTGGTGGTGGGCGTAGAGGACTACGAGCAGGAACCCACCATGTCCCGTCTCTATAACTACGTTAACTTTGACCAATTCTCCAGCCTGCCCGTTGTCGGCAGCAACGGGGAACATTATCCCGAGGCCATTATTACCGCCGATCCTGACGTAATCATCATGACCGCTTCCGACGACAAGGATGCCAACAGCCTCCAGGACAAGACCGGCATTCCTGTGGTAGTGGTACCCGGCAGCGACACTACCCTGGATAAGGGCGCCTATGAAACCATCCGCATTATGGGAGAGGTTTACGGCAAGGAGGAGCGTACGGAGGAACTGACCGCCTATCTGGACAGTGTCAAAGCTGACCTTGAGGAGCGCACCGCCTCCGTTGCCGATGCAGACAAGCCCACTGTGTATGTAGGCGGCGTATCCTTTAAGGGACATCACGGCTTTGAGGGGACAGAGGCAGGCTACGGTCCCTTTGTCCTGATCCACGCCAACAACCTGGCGGATACCACCGGACAGACCGGCGCCTTTGATATTGACACTGAACAGGTACTGGCCTGGGACCCCGATGTAATCTTCCTGGATTTTAACGGTATGTCCCTCATTAACGAGGACTACGCGAAGAATCCCGACTACTATCAGGGGCTTACCGCTGTGCGGGAAGGCCGTATCTACTCCCAGATTTCCTTCCGTTCCAGCGCTTCCAACCTGGAAACCGCTCTGGCGGATGCTTATTATGCTGCCACCATCCTCTATCCGGAGCAGTTTGCCGACATTGACCCCGTGGAAAAAGCAGGCGAAATCTTTACCACTCTGCTGGGTGCCAATCCCTATGAAGATCTGAAGGAGGCCGGCTATGAATTCAGGCCCATCCAAATCGGGGAATAATGCTCCCCATCAGCACAGCGTTATTGACCCGGCCTTTCACCGCAACCGGGTACGAAGCCTCACTTTCCTGGCGATTTTGGCCCTGGCACTGGTGGTGGCTATTCTTCTCTCTCTGCGGGCAGGCTCCTATGAAACTCCTGTCAGTGAACTGATTCGAGGGATTTTCGGTGCGGCACACGACGAAAACATCAACCGGATAGTCCTCAACAACCGCCTGCCCCGAATCTGCACCGCGCTCATCGCAGGAGCAGGCCTGGGAATCTCCGGCTGCGTGCTTCAGGCTATTCTCCGCAACCCTCTGGCTTCCGCTTCCACTCTGGGCGTGTCCCAAGGGGCCAGCTTTGGCGCCGCTTTTGCCATCATCGTCCTTAATGCCGGAACCGTCGGCGCCGCCGGCACCGCCATGATCCCTGTCTGTGCCTTTGCCGGCAGCATGGCGGTGGCCCTGGTGATTTTTGGACTGTCCCGATTCCGGCAGATCTCCCCGGAGGGGATCGTTTTGGCAGGCGTTGCCATCAGCTCTATGTTTACCGGCGCCACTACTCTTATCCAGTATTTTGCCGATGAGATTGAACTGGCCAGCCTGGTGTTTTGGACCTTCGGCAGCCTGGGCAGCACAACCTGGTCTGACCTGCGGATCATGGGGATTGTAGTACTCCTGACCAGCGTTGTTTTTCTTCTTCATCGCTGGGACTATAACGCTCTCCTCAGCGGCACCGAGACTGCGGTAAGTCTTGGCATCAATGTCCGGCGGCTGACCATGGTGGACATGATCCTCTGCTGCCTTACCGCCTCCACCATCGTCTCCTACATCGGCCTTATCAACTTCATCGGTTTGGTAGCGCCCCACATCGTCCGGATGGTAGTAGGCAACAACCACGTCTACCTCCTCCCCGGCTCCATTCTGGCGGGTTCTACCCTGCTGCTGCTGGGAGATCTTTTCGCCCGGGTGGCTATCAGCCCCGTGATCCTGCCCATCGGCGCCATCACCTCTTTCCTGGGCGGACCGCTGTTCCTGTATCTTCTTTTCAAGGGAGGCCGCCGCAATGCTGAACGTTGAAAATCTGAGTTTTCACTACCGCAGCGGCCCCGAGATCCTGCGTCAGATCAGCTTTTCCCTGGAGGAAGGGCAGTTCCTGGCTATTTTAGGCAATAACGGCGCCGGGAAGAGCACCATGCTCAAGTGTTTCAACCAGATCCTCCGGGTAAAAGGGGGCCACGTCTGGATGGACGGCGAGGACCTTCTCACCATGACCCATCGGGAAGTGGCCCGACGGGTAGCCTTTGTCTCCCAGACGATCCCCAGCACCCAGATGACTGTCCACGACGTGGTGATGCTGGGCCGTCGTCCGTATATGCAATGGGGCTTCACTGAAGAAGATCACCGGATCGTCCACCAGGCCATGGACCGCCTGAACCTCTCCGCTATGCGGGGCCGCTTTCTTAATGAACTCAGCGGTGGTGAGCGGCAGAAAGTGATGCTGGCCCGGGCTCTGGCCCAGCAGCCCAAGGTGCTCCTGCTGGACGAACCAACCAGCAGCCTGGATATTCAGAACCAGTACCAGGTGCTGGATATTGTACGGGATATTTGCCGCACCTCCTCTATCACTGCTGTCATGGTGATTCATGACCTGAACCTGGCCCTTCGCTTCTGTGACCGCTTTCTCCTGCTCAAGGACGGACGTGTGTATCGTTCCGGGGACAGTTCCATTCTGGACCGCCAGGCTTTGCGGGATGTTTATGGTGTAGATGCCCATGTAGTGACCGTGGAAGGAAAATCCGTAGTTCTAGTGGACTGAAGTAAAATCAAACCGGTAAGGAGTATAAAAATATGAACGAACGTGAGCTTTGGGAAAAATGCGCGGCCTTTCACGGCCATGAGTGCGGCGGCCTGACCATCGGCTACAAGGCTGCCCTGTATGCCATTGAACTGCTGGATCTCCACTTTTCCGATGATGAGCAGGTGGTGTGCGTGACGGAGAACGATGCCTGCGGCGTGGATGCCATTCAGGTTATCCTTGGCTGCAGCGTGGGTAAGGGCAACCTTCTCTTCCACCTGCGGGGCAAGCAGGCCTTTTCCTTCTACAACCGCACCACCGGCCGCTCTGTCCGCCTGGTCCTGAAGGATCGCCCTCAGGGCATGAGCCGTGCGGAATCCTTCGCCTACTATCAGTCCCTCTCCCCCCGGGATATGTTCGATGTGAAGGAGACCACGGTTCAGCTGCCGGAAACTGCCCGGCTGTTCCAGTCTGTCAAATGCGAGTGCTGCGGTGAAACCACAGCAGAAAATATGATCCGCCTGGAAAATGGCAAAAAGCTTTGCCTGGACTGTGCCAATGCGTACAGCCGCTTTGACGTGTAACCCAAAAGGAAACGCCCGTCTGGAATACTTCTTCCAGACGGGCGTTGTTTTATATTATGCGGTGGCTTCTGCGGTCTCATCCATTTTTCGAACTTCTGCTTCCAGTACCCGGTGGCCATCGGTTTTCGTCACTGTTACCTTCAGATCCTCCCAAAGGAACGTATCGCCCTGGACAGGGATCCGGCCCAGCTGTTCAGCCACCCATCCTCCCAAAGTGGAGTTGTCATCGCCGGCATCTGCATGGAACAGCTCCTTAAGAATCTCAGGACTTTCTGCGCAAGAGATAAGGTAAGCCCCCTCCCCGGTCTGGCGGACAGGCTCCTCCACTTCATCATGCTCGTCCCAGATCTCACCTACCAGCTCCTCCAGGATGTCCTCCATAGTAACGATACCCAGGGTGCCGCCAAATTCATCGCTGATAATCGCCACATGGGACTTACTCCGCTGAAGCTGCCGGAGCAGGGCGCTGATCTTCACCGTGGGCGGGACAAAGAGAGGCGCAGTCATGATGTCGCTCAGCTTAGTGCTCTCTCCAGCTTCACAAAAATCTTTGAGATGTACCACGCCCCGGATATCATCCAAATCCTCACCATAAACCAGCAGCCGGGAATAACGGGATTCCCGGAATACCCGGGATACCTCTTCCCGGGAGGCGGAAATAGGCACCGCCTCCAGATCCACCCGGTGGGTCAGGATGTCTCCTGCCTCCTGGTCCGGGAACTCAATGGCGCTGCGCAGCAGCTCGCCCTCATCCCGGTCAATGCCGCCCTCCTGCTCGACTTCATCCACCAGCACCAGCAGCTCCTGCTGGGTCAGCTTCCGGTCATCCTTCACCCGGAAGATCAGCGTAAGCAGACGTTTCCACTGGGTAAAAAGGAAGTTCAGTGGCGCCAGCACCCACATAAGTACCCGCAGCAGCGGAGCCGACAGCATGGCAAACCGCTCGGGGCTGTCCTTAGCCAGACTCTTGGGGGATATCTCGCCGAAAATCAACACGACGATGGTAATGACAACCGTGGAAATCGTGGCTCCCAGGTCGCCGTAATAACGTACAAACATCACAGTACCAATCGAGGCCACGGCAATATTCACAATATTGTTGCCGATCAGCAGCGTGGACAGCAGCCGGTCATACTGCTCTGCCAGCGCCAGAGTGCGTTCTGCCCGCTTGTCGCCCTGCTCAGCCATAGCCTTCATCCTGGCCCTGTTAAGAGAGGAAAACGCCGTTTCTGACGCGGAAAAATAGGCAGAAAAAGCGATACATATTGCCATCGCCAACAATTCACTTATTAATTGGGTCTCCATAAAGTAAAAATCCTCCTGTTTATTCCTATCCAAACCTTGTTCCCATCCCCCGCAGGCGCGGGGCCCAGGCCAGCATTACTGCAGCAGGCGGCCAAGGCGCAAAAAGGCACGCCTGTCCCACTGACCGCGGAGCAGACATGCCCGATATAATAAACAGGATTGTGTGAAATCAATACTGTGGTAATCGCCTTCGTCACTGTCCATGTGGTCTATCGTCCTCCCTTCTGAATAATTTTATTAGTATACAGAATGGAAAGGGGAACGTCAATACCCGTTGCAGGACATTAACAGCATCTTAACGCCCACAGCCATTACCACTCAGTAAGAACTGATGGCCATGGAAGCATCGTCCTCACCTTTCTCTATGGCACGGATCACCACAAAATACTTCAGGTCGTCTCTGACGGTAACCTGGACCCGATCCCCTACCTGATGTCCCAGCACCGCTTTGCCAACCGGCGACTCCTTGCTGATAAGACCTTTCAGCGCATCCTGCCGGAGAGTCGTAACGAGCTGGATCGTCATTTCCTTATTCAGCATCTCATTAAAGATGGTAACCTTGTCAAAAAGCCCCACCTCTGCTTCATCAGAGGAGGCCGAAATCACCTTGGCCGTACGGATCATCCGCTCCAGATAGCGGATGCGGCTCTCATTACGGTTTTTCTCCTGCTTGGCGCACTTGTATTCGAAGTTTTCACTGAGATCCCCAAACCCCCTGGCAATCTGAACGTCCTCAATCAGCTTGGGCCGCAGGACCCGGACCCGGTAGTCCACCTCTTCCTTCATTTTCTGAATATCTACTTCCGTCAGTTCATCGTACATTTTCCCTGCGCTCCTTCCCTGCCGCACGGATCTGCATGATCAGGCGACGCTTCATCAGTCATTTACTTATTAACAAATTGTTAAATCCGCATAAAAGCCGTTGACATTTCTATTGATCTATTGTATATTTTAATCACAGGAAGACAAAGTCAAAAAGTAAGGACTCAGCAAAGAAGATCCCTGGCAAGTGTCCTTAGTCATGTCCCTGCAAATCTACCAAGGAGGTACGGTCCAATGTACAACGTAGCCTGATCCGCAAGGATGCTTAAGTTGTTCAGCGGATCAAACAAATCCAGTTTCCCAAGCAAGCGGAACCTTTTCGCACACGAAAGCAGCCATGGATGACCGTATCCAGAGAAGAGTTCGACTCTCAAGAAGCACTGTCTAACCGTACGGCAAAAGCGACAATCCGCGCAAGGGAACCCACGAAAGGTGGACACAACATTTGACAACCGAATACGTGCAGTAGCCCCACAGTCGCAAGTGTGATTGTGGGGCTGCTGCTATGTTTCCCTCTTCACGCCTTTAAGTGTACCACCTTTCCCTGCTTCTCTTCAAGAGGCAACATTCCGAAAATCACCCCGCCCCGGGGCCAAAACCGGGGCGGGGTTTCTTTATGCCGCCAGTTTGGCGACCGCCACATAAATATTGGAAATACTGTACCAGGTGGCAAAATCCACTTCCCCGGTCTGAGGCATATGGAAAATGCTCTGGAAAGTCCGTACCGCCTCTTCTGTTTCCTCGCCGTAGACACCATCCGCCCGGACAGCCGGCAGTGCCGGGAAATTCTCACGGATCCGGTTGAGCTGGAGCTGGATAGTGCGCACATCCTCTCCGGCGGAACCAAGAGACAGGGTCGTGCCCCCAAACGACATGGGAACGCCTTCCACCTTTTCTGCCGGAGCCAGATAGATATCGGAACCATAGTAGCGCCGCAGAATGCTGATCGCATCCCAGCCCTGCTCCCCCAAAGCCTGAGAGCCCCATTGGGACAGGCCGTCGCATTGGGTCCGACGTCCATCACAATATTGGGTCAGCAACGGCTGGCCCGCCCCTTCCCGGGTAATGTAGGTATTGAACAGATCATCCACTACAACGGAAATCTGCTCAAAAATGGTTCTCCCAGGCACAAAAGACTGATCATAGGCTGTGGAATTAGTAATTGTAAAGTCATATCCCTTGCCACGATACCACTCGGTATATACCCGGTTCAGCGTAAAGGAAATAATAGCCAACACATTGGCTTTGATGGTTTCTGTGGCCCAGGTGGCATAAATCTCACTGCATGCCACATTCTTGATATAGTCCCGGAACAGTACCCATTCATTGGGTGCTCCTTCATCATCCGGTTTTCCCAGATGGACGATGATATACTCCGGGATTACCGGTTCCGGCAAAACTACCAAGCCGCCGGGATCCGGCAAAGGTTTAACATCCGCCTCCGGAATCTTGGGCGGAAAATCTCCCCAAAGAGTGTGGGGTGCTATGTACAAATTGCGTACATTAAACCCGCCGGATCTGGCAGGACTCAGCGCCGCCGGCTGTACCGCCAACCCATCCGGCAACAGCTGTACACCTCCGATATGGAGCGTCTCAAACCCCTCTGCCAAAACCGTCACTGAATAGGACGCATAGGGCTTGCTGTCCCCTTTGTTGATGGAATCGGCAGCAGGTGGTGTCGGTAACTCTACCGCCTGTGTCTGGCCGGAAGAATCTGTGGTGAGCTCCAGGCGCACCGATGCGTCAGCGGGATCACTGATCCGTACGGTTGCCCCGCTGATGGGCACCACCCGGCTCTCCGTAGTCACCGTTACCTGTAAACGCCCCTGTCCTGTATAAGCTGGATTCATAAGGGCAGCCCTCCTTTCCGTATACTATTCTATGCGGCGCGGGTCCTATGGCTTCCGTCGTGAAATCCAGATGTGGAGTCGTCATATGGAATTCATTGTCAAATATAACGGAGATATCCTGGCGCTGGGCTATCCTACTGAGCTGCTGGGACATCAGTATGCTATTCTGGAGCTAACCCCAGAAGAAGCTGCCAGCCTTCCCCAATACCCTCAGGTGGAGTACCTGGAGCCCTCAGAAGGCCTGTCCCCGTTTCTGCGTTCCGGGCTGGACAGCGCCTGCATTACTCCGGTTCTCCGGGATGATGTGCTGGGGCTTACCGGCAAAGGCGTCATCATAGGGTTTATCGATTCCGGCATCGACCTTACCCATCCCGAGTTTCTGACGGAAAGCGGAGCCACCCGTGTACTAAAACTCTGGGATATGACCCTTTCCGGTACGCCTCCGACTGGATTCCGCAAGGGTGCTGTTTTTTCTTCCGGGGAAATCGATGCAGGAATTGTCCCCAGCAGGGATCTCTCAGGCCATGGTACAGCTGCTGCCGGCATTGCCGCAGGCAGCAGCGGAATCGCTCCTGAAGCGGCTATTGTCGCAGTGAAGATGGGAAGCGGCAGCGCTACCTCCACCGATGTCATGCGCGGTATCAAATTCATTTTTGACTGTGCTGCGGAAGCTGCCATGCCTTGTGTCGTCAATCTCAGCTATGGCACCAACAATGGTTCCCACCAGGGACAGTCCCTATTTGAGACCTATATGGATGCCATGGCACAACAGGGAAAAAGCGTTATTGTCTGTGCTTCGGGCAACGAAGGCGACAGCGGCCACCATTTTCAGGGACAGCTGCCGGAAGGCAGCTTCTTGGACGTGGAATTTACTGTATCCACGCCCCGGGAACGCATCTTTCTCACTCTTTGGAAAAGCTTTGCCGACATAGCCCGGTTTGAGATGATCCTGCCATCCGGCGCTTCCACCGGCCCCCTCTCCCCTGGCGCCGTACGGCGCTTCACGTTCGGTGGTATCAGCCTGGCCGCTGCCTTCAACGGTCCTACCCATTTTTCTACCGCACAAGAGGTTTATTTCGAGCTTTCTGCTCCCTCCGGAGGTCTCAATGGGCTCTGGATCCTCCGCTGTTATGGGGATAGAATTGTGGAAGGGCGCTTTGACATTTGGCTGCCCACGGTGGAAGAAGTAGGCCGGGAGACTGCTTTCCTGCTTCCGGACCCTAATCTTACCATTACCCTGCCTGCTACCGCCAGGCTCCCCATCGCCGTAGGCGGCTATCGCTCCGGCACCGGTACCGCCAGCCCCTTCTCTGGACGAGGAGCCGCACCCTGTTTGGGCAACGCACTGCTGGATCTCTGCGCCCCCGCGGAACAGGTTTATACGGCCAAAGCCGGAGGAGGATATGATACCTATACCGGCACCAGTATGGCGGCGCCTTTCGTCTCAGGGTGTGGAGCGCTATTGATGGAGTGGGGCATTGTGCAGGGCTACGATCCTTTCCTCTTTGGTCAGCGGATCAAAGCCTTTCTCTGCGCCAATGCCGCCAGAAGCCCTTTTATCCAATATCCGGATCCTGTTTGGGGGTACGGTAAGCTGAATCTTTGTCAAACGCTGGCAGATCTGGTCCGCCAGTGGGAAAGGGGGACGCTGTGAAGCTTCCGGAAGAAATGCAAGACTTTATTAATGCGCCGGACACCGTGGATTTTGTTACCCGTGCCACCGATGCTTTCTTCAATTTTGTCCGGGACAGCGGCGAGGTAATCGTAGGGCAAATTCTCTCCGGCCGTTATGTTCTGGGATACATTAAAGAAAAAAATTTCCCCCATCTGGAGGAAGCTCTTGGCGCCGGATTTGTCAGTTCTCTCTCTGTAATCCTTGGGCCTCTGGACCGCCCCGCCCTGGAGGCAGCCGGTATTATTCAGGTGCAGAATCAGCCCTATCTGAGCCTGAAAGGGCGAGGTGTTCTGTTGGGCTTTGTAGATACCGGTATTGACTATACCCTTCCCGTCTTTCGCTATGATGACGGGACCACTAAGATACAGTACCTGTATGATCAAACTGCAGAGGGGACACCGCCAAAAGGGTTTTCCACTGGTGCGGAATACACCGCTGCGGATATCGACCAGGCCCTTGCTTCTGATGATCCCTATTCGGTGGTTCCCTCAAAAGATGAAAATGGCCATGGCACGTTTCTGGCCTCTGTGGCAGCTGGACTGCCGGTAGAAGATTTTATTGGCGCGGCTCCCGATGCAGAAATTATTGCGGTAAAAATGCGGAAAGCTCGTCCCTTCTACCGACAGAAATACTGCGTCCCTCCCTGGCAAAATGAGGCATACGAATCCAGTGCCGTGATGGTGGGTGTGGAGTATATTCTGAAAAAAGCCCAGGCCCTGGGAAGGCCGGTAGTAATCTGCCTTGGCATGGGCACCAATTTTGGCAGCCATGATGGCTTCAGCGTTTTTGAAGAATATCTGGAGGGCGTGTCCATTCAGAAAGGCGTATGCCTCTGCGCCGCCGCAGGTAACGAAAGTCAGGCCCGCCACCATTGCCAAGGCACTCTTCTTGCCGGCGAAACCGCTGCCATTGACATAAAGGTAGGCGAGCAAGCAGGTGACATTTACCTTGCCATCTGGAACACCATTTCCGACCGCTTTTCCGCATCTGTCCGCTCCCCTTCCGGTGAATTGGTAGGGAGAGTTCCGGCAAGAAGCGGAAATATGACAGAAGTGAAGCTGATTCTGGAACGGACAAAGGTCCAGATAGAGTACCATTTCCCAGTAGAGGGCAGCGGCGGCCAATTGACCATAATTCGTATTCTGGATGCTACTCCAGGTATATGGACAATCACCCTATATGGGGATATTGTACTCAATGGAGGATATCATGCCTGGCTGCCTATGACTGGCTTTGTGTCCCCTACGGTAGAATTTTTATATGCCTCCCCGGATTACACCATTACCGTCCCCGCTACCACCACTGGCCTCATCTGCTGCGGCGCTTACAACAGTGCTAATCAGAGCATTTATCCCCGTTCTTCCCGCGGGCCCTCCCGACTGGGGCAGATTCTCCCGGATCTTGTTGCGCCCGGAGTCTCAGTGGGCGGTTACTACCCTTTTGGTTATGGCATAATGACTGGTACCAGCGCCGCAGCAGCGGTACTGGCAGGAGCCTGTGCCCTACTGCTCCAATGGGGTATTATTGAAGAAAACGACCCCGCTATGAGTACTTATCAGATTCGGGCGTACTTGATCCGGGGTTGCCTCCGGAGTCCCGCTATGACGTATCCTAACGTACAATGGGGCTACGGGGCTATCCAGCTCATGCAGACATTTCACCTGATGCGGGAGCTTTAAAAACGGCGAAACACTAGGATCTCTGCCGCTGGCGGTATCGCACAGGCACGGTACCGCCAGTAACAGAGGTGGTCAGGTAATCTTTTACTTGACAGAATGCATTTCTGACACTATAATGATAAAGCCATCCGGGTGTAGCGCAGTTGGTAGCGCGCATGGTTCGGGTCCATGAGGCCGTGGGTTCAAATCCC
>JAGHHM010000072.1 GCA_017887695.1 Oscillospiraceae bacterium
AAACCCTTTCCACTTCGGCTGATGTTTCTGTTATGTACCCTATACGACTAATATTTAATTTTTTAAATGATATTTATCGTTTTATTCTGTATATTTTTTATAATTTGATCATATATTCATCATCCTCTCTGCTATATTCTAATTAGTCATTTATTATTTTGTATGCTATATCAATATTACAAAAAAATCAACGTAAATTATTTGTTTAAAATAAATAAAAAAACGATTTACTATTTATTGATAATGGCTTGCAAAGCCTTGGTAAATGAAGTTGGGACATCGTTTTGAAAGAAGGCGGCAATCCACAGCGGAAGGAAGCACGCTGAAATGAGAAGCAGCAAACAGATGAAAAACTGTACGCCCACAGTCGGCAGGGACCGGGGAACAGCCCGCGGGAGAATAGATGGGAAATAGACGGGAAAACCGGACGTCGTCTTGCGCCGCCGCGGTCTTTCCGCTACAATAGGAAAAAACAGGCGGCTTTATCCGCCGGAAGGAGCAAAGACCCATGACCATGATCTGTACCCTCTGCCCCCGGCGCTGCGGCGCGGTGCGAACGGAGGCGCGAGGGGAGGGCTTCTGCGGTATGCCCGCATTGCCGGTGGTGGCCCGGGCGGCCCTCCACCACTGGGAGGAGCCCTCCATCAGCGGCAGCAGCGGCAGCGGCACCGTATTTTTCTCTGGCTGCGTGCTGGGCTGCGTGTTCTGCCAGAACGGCAGCATTAGCCACGGCGGCTTTGGGAAAACCGTGACCGTGGAGCGGCTGCGGGAAATATTTGAGGAACTCATTGCCCAGGGGGCCCACAATATCAATCTGGTGAGCCCCACCCCCTATGCCCATGTGATCAGGGAAACCCTGGAGGATCCTCTGCCGGTACCGGTGGTATGGAATACCGGGGGCTATGAACGAGTGGAGACCCTGCGGAGCCTGGAGGGAAAGGTGCAGATCTGGCTGCCGGACCTCAAGTACGCCGACGGAGATCTGGCGGCGCGGTACAGCGGCGCGGCGGACTACTTTCCTGTGGCGGCGGATGCCATCCTGGAGATGTACCGCCAGGCAGGGGACTATGTGCTGGAGGACGGCCTCTTGCGCCGGGGGGTGGTGATCCGGCATCTGCTGCTGCCCGGGGCCCTGGACAACGCCAAACGGGTCATGGACTGGGTGGCGGAGCACTTCCGGCCAGGCCAGGTCCTTTTTTCCCTGATGTCCCAGTACACGCCCCAGCCAGGGGCGGAGGGCCTGCTCCGCCGCCGGGTCACCGGGGCGGAGTACCGTGCGGCCCTTCAGTATATGGAGAACCTGGGTATTACCGACGGCTACCGTCAGGACTCCTCTTCTGCCAAGGAGGAGTACACTCCGCCCTTCGACCTGACCGGGGTGTAAGGAGCAAAAGAAAAACAGGAGGAATGGGACGATGGAGCTGTGGGATGCCTATGATGAGAACTTTCGCCGAGTGGAAGGCAGAACTCTGGTGCGGGGGGAGCCGGTGCCGGAGGGGCTGTTCCACCTGGTGTGCGACGTGCTGGTCCGGCACACCGACGGGACCTATCTGCTGATGCAGCGGGATCTGAGCAAGAAGGGCGGCGGACTGTGGGAGGCCACCGCCGGCGGCTCGGCCCTGCGGGGCGAGGATCCTCTGAAGTGTGCGGAGCGGGAGCTGCGGGAGGAGACGGGAATCATCTCCCATACCCTCACGGAGCTGGGACGGTTGGTGAGCCGGGAGACCCGCTCCCTCTATGTGGAGTTCCTGTGCGTAACGGACGGAGACAAGGAGGCCATCACCCTCCAGGAGGGGGAAACAATGGGATATCGATGGGTCAGTGGGGAGACACTGAAACACATGGGACCCCATGAGCTGGTGACACGGCGGATGCAACCGCTTGTTCCGGAGCTGTGGCGGTGACCATTCTCTTTTGAAAAGTGTGAGATCCCCCGGAGCCCGCCGGAGAACAAAAAAATAACCGCCCCGAAGCGTTTCATAACGCTTCGGGGCGGATTTTTTATGGCAGGGAGATCAGGGCATGGTGGCCAGGATCTTGCAGATAGCGGCCCGGGTCATGGTGCCGTTGGGATCCAGCTTTCCGTCGTTGCCGCTGATGACGCCCAGGGAGACCATGGTCTGGAAATGCTCCAGGGCGTAGGACGGTACGGAGGCCGCGTCAGAGAACACGGAGAGATCCGCAGGGACAATGCCTTCTGTATTTTGCATCCGGCCCAGCATGGTCACTGCCTGGGCCCGGGTCAGGATACTGTTGGGATCAAAGACCTGCTGGCCGTTGACGGTGGAGCCACCTACGATGCCCAGGGCATACATGGCCCGCACAGCATCGGTGGCCCAGGTGTCCACCTGATCCATGTCGGCAAAGGGCACCTCAACAGAGGCATAATCGGCGGTGTTGATGCCAATGTAGCGGCTGAGGAGCACCGCAAATTCCTTACGGGTCACACCCTGGTCAGGGTAGGCATACAGCTGGTCGCCCTCCGTCACGCCGGTGAGGACACCCTGGTGGTACAAGGCTGCCATATAGGCGCTGCCCCAGTGGCCTTCCGTATCCACAAAGGGGGAATCGGCGTCAACGGTCAGAGGAATCGTCACGGTAGAAGTGCCCTTGGTGACGGTGATGGTTCCCTTACCCTCGGTGTAGCTGGTGCGCAGGACGCCATTTTCATCAATGGTGCCCAAAGCGGGATCCACGCTCCAGATAAAGTCAGCGGGAGTGGTCTCCAGCTCCATATGGTTGTACACCACAGACACCGACAGCTCGGCGGTGCTGCCAGGAACCATGGTCAGGGAGGAGATAGCGGAGTTGCCCCGCTTAATGGTCATACTGTCGGGGCTGTCGATAACCAGGATGTTTACCGTGGCGCTCATGCCGCCGGAGGTGGCGGTAATGGTCACGGTGCCGCCCTGGGCGGGGGCAATGAAAGTGTTGCCCTCAATGACGCCGCTGCTGGCGGTAAGGGTCACCGGCTGGCCGCTCATGGGGAAGTAGGCACTGTCTACTACATTAGCGGTGAGTTCCACGGTATGTCCGGCCAGCACCACCGGTGCGCTGGCGGAGAGGTAAACATGGTGGGGAATGTTGGTGGGCATGCCGGAGGCAATCAGCAGCAGATGGTTGCTTACTTTCCGCTGGGAGCCATCACTGGGGGAATTGATGAGCTGAGAAACAGAGCTGTCGGGAGTGGCAGACACCATAGTGGTGGAGCCGCCGCCGTCCAGACAGATGGCGGTAACGCAGCCCAGTTCCGCCATTCGCTGAGCCAGTACATTCATAGAGGAGCCCATGCTGTACCCGCTCTGGCGGCCGTCTACAGTGTAGAGAACCGCCTCACCGTTGGCCTTGAGGCCGATGGCGGTGCGGGGAGCGTTGCCGGAGGGGAAACCTCCCTGGATGGCGGTACCGTTGTTGACCAGCAGATACATGGCGCCAATGGCTTCGGTGACGCCCATCCATTCGGGGTTGGCGGTAAAGCTGACGGTAAAGGTTTCGCCGGGCACCATGGAGCGCAGCGTAGTGAGCCCCTGGGCATAGCCGGTAAGGGAGGTGGTCAGGACCACCTGGTTTTCACCAATGGTCAGGGCGGAGGTATCCTCCACCACCTGATCCACCCGCAGCAGCATCTCGCCGCCGATGGCAGCGGTGCCGGAGAGAATGGTGGCCAGGACACTGACACCGGCGGTGGTGGCGCCGGTGGTGTGGTCGGTGCGGAAGTCATAGGTCAGCATGGTGACACCGCCGTTTTCCACCCGGGGCTTGTTGATGGCCGCCAGGGACAGCGCCTGTCCGCGGGTGGTGGCGGTGATCTTAAGATTAGGGCTGCCCATCACAGCGGAACCGTCAGCGCGGAAGCCCACAGCATAGTAGTTGGAGGAACCGGAGAGGATCTTACCGCCGGATACCAGCAGGCCCAGAGGGTAGCCGGTGGCTGTATCATAAAAGTCGCCGTTGATGGCGCCTACCACCCGGTAGCCCATGGCCTCATAGGTCTGGGCGGCGGTAGAGGCGGTGATGCGGTCACATACGGATGCACCGTAGGCGGTCACGGCCCGCACCTGCTGGCCGGGGGTATATGTCATGTAATACTCGTGGCGCAGTTGAGAGTAGTAAGTACTCCAGTAGATGTTGTCGCTGAGGGTGACGCCCTCGTGGAGGACGGTGTCCTGAAGCCAGACCTCATTACCGTAGGCAGGAGAGGCGGCTTGGGCGGTGACGGGGGCCAGGGACAGGACCAAGGCCAGCGCCAGGATCAGGGAAACGGCTCTCTTCATTAGGATCTCCTTTTCTGCTAGTAAGTGCGGGGTGGGTGACATAATAACAACATTCCCACTATACCACAGCTTCCTGGAAATGTCCACCTCCGGGCACAGGAAAACTTTTCCGGGCTCCGCCGCGCCGCCTTGAAAGGGCAGTGGCTTCATGCTATAATATGCCATACTGCTTTCGCGCAGGATGCGAAAATTGGGAAAGAGAAAGGCCGGAAGATTCCAAAAAGGATAGCCGGTGGACACGACGGGAAAAGGAGGAGCGTATGCAGCAGTTAGAGAAACAGTTTCACATTAATTGCGTCCAAGGGGATGTGGGCCGGTACTGCATTTTGCCCGGTGATCCGGGCCGGTGCGCGTCCATTGCGGCGCTGTTTGACAATGCGGTGCTGGTAAGCCAGAACCGGGAATATACCATTTATACCGGAACGCTGCTGGGAGAAAAAGTCTCCGTCTGCTCCACGGGCATCGGAGGCCCCTCCGCCGCCATTGCCATGGAGGAGCTGACGGCCATCGGCGCGGATACGTTTATCCGGGTAGGCACCTGCGGCGGCATTGATCTGGAGGTCCAGTCCGGGGATATTGTGGTGGCCACCGGCGCTATCCGCCATGAGGGGACCAGCCGAGAGTATGCGCCCATTGAGTTCCCCGCCGTGTCGGATATCGGTATCACCAATGCACTCATTGAGGCGGCCAAGGCTATGGGCAAAACCTGCCACGCCGGTGTGGTCCAGTGCAAGGACAGTTTTTATGGCCAGCACAGCCCTGCCCGGATGCCGGTGAGCTATGAGCTGCTCAATAAGTGGGAGGCGTGGAAGCGCCTGGGGGTCAAGGCCAGTGAGATGGAATCCGCCGCGCTGTTTGTGGTGGCCGCCGCCCTGCACGTCCGCTGCGGCAGCTGCTTTCATGTGATCTGGAACCAGGAGCGGGAAGCCGCCGGCCTGGATCAGAACATGAGCGAGGACACCAGCGCCGCTGTGCGGGTGGGTGTAGAGGCGCTGAAGCTGCTGATCCAGCGGGACCGGCAGGGGGCGTAAGGCCTCGCTCATGCCGCCGGGAGTCCGGCGTACAAGTATGTTCCGAAGGAACATCTTGGCGGAGGGCGGATTTACTCCGCCCGAGCATTTCATATAGTGGGGGCCTGGCGGGGCTGGCCCCGCTGGGGGCGAGGACACCAGCGCCGCTGTGCGGGTGGGTGTAGAGGCGCTGAAGCTGCTGATCCAGCGGGACCGGGAGGGAAAGTAGGAAATATCTTTCACTTTTGGACAAAAACACCTTGACAGATCCCCTGACCGTGCCTTATCATAATAAGTCGCAAGAGGGAGTAGTCAGCGCCATGGGCGCGGCAGAGAGCGTCAAGACGGCTATACAGCCCGCTTCCGCCTGAAATGACAAGACTTTTGCGGTACATACAGCGTATGTGCCGCAAAGGTCTTTTTTGTTGCCTGCCCTCTTATAAAATCCGGCCCGGCGACCTGCCGCGGCCCTGAATCAGGAGGTCTTTTTTCCATGCAGCTGTTTTACGACCTGTTTGCCAACGTCCTGAACTTTACCTGGCAGGAGGCAGTGATGATCCTGATTGGATGCCTGCTCATTTACCTGGCGGTAAAGCGGGAAATGGAGCCGTCCCTGCTGCTGCCTATGGGCTTCGGCGCGGTGCTGGTGAACCTGCCCTTTGTGAACACGGAGGCTATTGAGACGCTGTTCAACGCAGGTATTGCCAGCGAGCTGTTCCCCCTGCTCCTTTTCATCGGCATTGGTGCCATGATCGACTTTGGCCCGCTGCTGTCCAACCCCAAGATGTTCCTCTTTGGCGCGGCGGCACAGTTTGGCATCTTCTTCACCCTGGTGGTGGCGGTGATCCTGGGTTTTGATCTGAAGGATGCGGCGTCCACCGCCATTATCGCCGCGGCTGACGGCCCCACCAGTATCTATGTGGCCAACTATTTTAAGAGCACCTATCAGGGCGCCATCATGGTGGCCGCGTATTCCTATATGGCCCTGGTGCCCATTATCCAGCCCCCCATTATCAAGGCCATTACCACCAAGAAAGAGCGGATGATCCGCATGGAGTACACCCCCAGCAACGTCTCCAAGACCACCCGCATCCTCTTCCCCATCTTTGTCACCATCATTGCCGGCACTGTGGCGCCCAAGAGCGCAGAGCTCATCGGCTTCCTTATGTTCGGCAACCTGATCCGCGAGTGCGGCGTGCTGGACAGCCTCAGCCAGAGTGCCCAGCATGAGCTGGCCAACCTCATTACCCTGCTGCTGGGCCTGAGCGTATCCTTCCGGATGCAGGCAGAAGCCTTCATCACCTGGCAGACTCTGCTGATCCTGGCCCTGGGCCTGGTGGGCTTCGTGTTTGATACCGTGGGCGGCGTGTTCTTTGCCAAGCTCCTCAACCTCTTCAGCAAGAAGAAGGTTAACCCCATGATCGGTGCGGCGGGTATTTCCGCTTTCCCCATGGCCTCCCGGATGGTCCATAAGATGGGCCGGGACGAGGATCCCTATAACTTCCTGCTCATGCACGCTGCCGGCGCCAATGTCAGCGGTCAGATTGCCTCTGTGATTGCCGGCGGCCTCATCATCACCCTGGTGGAAAACCTGCTGTAAGGAGGAAAAGCGGTATGTTTAACTTTGATCCGGATCTGGTGCTGGCCTGCCTTGGCATCATGGGCAAGGGTATGCTGGGCATCTTCGTGGTAATCCTGGTGATTTGGGCCCTGGTGGCCATTCTCAACCGGGTGACTGCTCCCAAGAAATAATCTCTGATGTATATAAATAAGATGCCCGTCCGGCCTAGCCGGGCGGGCATTTTTGGGGGCCTAAAGAATGATCGGGCTCCCGGCTATGTGTAATGCCTCTGGGGGCAGTACTCTTTTTTGAAATAGCCTGAAATCTCTTTTGATTTCTTTCTGTGACGGCGGTGGGAAAGGCCGCTTTCCAGCCCGCTTTTGACGCTCTAAAGGAACCCGGCAGATGTTTCCGGTATGCCTGCGTCATCGCTTGGACATAAAAAAGCGCCTCCACCGTTGCCGGCGGAGGCGCGCTGCTGACAGGATAGAATTAGAGGTTGATGTTGCCCAGGATGTACTTGAGGATAAAGAGAATGGAAATGATGTACACCAGGACGGGAACGTCCTTGGCCTTGCCGCGGGCAACCTTGATGATGGAGTAGCTGATGAAGCCAAAGCCAATACCATCAGAGATGGAGTAGGCGAAGGGCATCATGGCAATGATCAGGAAAGCGGGGCAGGCCTCTTCGAAGTCACTCCAGTTGATGCCGGTAGCGCCCTTGAGCATCAGCACGCCCACAATGATGAGGGCGGGGGCGGTGGCGGCAGAAGGCACCACATGGGCCACAGGAGCGGCAAAACAGCTCAGCAGGAACAGCAGGGCCACAACCAGGGAGGAGAAGCCGGTCCGGGCGCCTTCGGCGATACCGGTGGAGGACTCCACGAAGGTGGTGACGGTGGAGGTACCGATGACAGCGCCGCAGCAGGTGGCGATGGCGTCGGCGATCAGGGCGCGGTCGCCGCCGGGCAGGTTGCCGTGCTTGTCGGTCATGCCGGCGTTGGTGGCGGTACCAATGAGGGTACCTACGGTATCGAAGCAGTCAACCAGGGCGAAGCTGATGACAGCGGTGATGAGAGCCACGATGCCGCCGTCCACGGAAGTCAGGCCGGTAAAGCTGAGCTTGCCGAAGATCTCGCCAAGGACGGAGAAGCTGAAGGCATCGGGGCTGTATACCGTCTGGCCCATGGGAATGCCAATAATGGTGGTGATGATAATGCCGAGGAAAATAGCACCCTTGACCTTGTAGGCCAGGAGGATGGCGGTGATCAGCAGGCCGATGATAGCCAGGATACCGGCGGAGTTCATGACCTTCAGGCCGTCCTCACCGGTGAGGGAGAACTGCAGAGCGGGCACGCCGCCGCCAAAGCCCACCAGACCAACATTCAGCAGGCCAATGAAGGCGATAAACAGGCCGATACCGGCGGAAATAGCGTTCTTCAGGAAGCCGGGGATGGAGGCGATGATCTTGCTGCGCAGGGGGCTCACCGCCACGATGAAGAACAGGATACCGCTGAGCAGCACGATGGCCAGACCCTGCTGCCAGGTGTAGCCCATGCCGAAGCAGATGGTGTAGGTGAAGAAGGCGTTGAGGCCCATGCCGGGGGCCTGAGCAAAGGGAACGTTGGCCATCAGACCGGTGAGAGCGGTACCGATAGAGGCGGAAATGCAGGTGGCCAGCAGCACGGCGTTGAAGTCCATACCGGTCTGGCTGAGAAGTCCGGGGTTGACGAAGATGATGTAGGCCATGGCAAAGAATGTGGTAATGCCGCCTACGATCTCCGCCCGGAAGCTGCTGCCCCGTTCAGAGATCTTGAAGAACTTATCCATATTTTCTCCTCCTTTTACAGCGTCGCGGGGGCGGAATACGCCCCTGTGTGATAGCCACATTTTACACGATTTGGATGAAAATGAAAACCCCCTTTCAGGCACCTCTACCAGGATTTGTACAACATAACGGTTTTCCATAGCACATATTGTCTAAAATTCTCCTTTTTGAGGCGGTTGAAGAAATATTCCTTTTCCCGTGACCGAAAATGTGGTATCCTATGGGCAGAGAAAAGGCCCGCAAACGGGCCAGAAAGGGAGTGTCTATGAACAGTAGTATCGACACCTCCACCCTGGAGGAGGTCATGCAGAAAAGCTGGGGCAAGATGACCCTGGAGCAGCTGCTCACGTCCCTCATTATTTTGGTGGCCTGCCTGGTGGCGGTAAAGCTCATTATGGCCCTGGCCCGCCGTCTTACAGGAAAATCCAAGATGGATGACCGGGTACGCCGGTATATTCTGGGTGGGGTTAAGGCCATGCTGTATGTGGTGACGATCCTCATTGTGGCCCAGAGCCTTGGCATCCCGGTAACATCCCTCATTGCCTTGGTGAGCGTATTTGGCCTGGCGGTATCTCTGGCTATCCAGGACGTCCTCAGCAATGTGGCCGGGGGCATGGTGATCCTCTTTTCCAAGCCCTTCTCCCTGGGGGACTATATCGAGACCACCGACGGCGAGGGAGATGTGGTGGAGATCAGCCTCACCCATACCAAACTGGATACTTACGGCGGCCAGCGGGTGATGCTGCCCAACAAGGCGGTGGTGGCCGGCAAGATCATCAACTACTCCGCCCGGGGGATCCGCCGGGTGGACCACACCATTACCGCTTCCTATGACGACAGCACGGAAGCGGTCCGCTCCGCCTGCCTGCGGGCGGTGTCCCGCACGCCCCATGTGCGCCCGGATCCGGCGCCGGCAGTGGTGCTGACCGCTTACAAGGACAGTGCCATAGAGTACCATGTGCGCTTTTGGGCGGATATTGCCTATTTCTGGGATGCCTATAATACCTCTTTGGAGGAGATTCGCCGCTGCTTTGCCGAGGACGGCGTTACCATGACCTATAACCATCTTAATGTCCACATTATGGACAGGACAACAACAGAAGAAAAGTGAGACTGATATTTGTATGCTGGAATTCAAACCCATCCAAGTAAAAAATGTTCCCCGCCTGCGGAAGTATTACAGCAAGTGTGACTACCGGCTGTGCGAATATTCCGTGGGAATCAAGCTGATGTGGCGGCAGCACTGGCATCCCGCCTATGCCGAGAGCCACGGCTGCCTGGTGGTCTTAAACCACAGCCACCATTTCGGCCATATCTTTGACTATCCGGTGCCTCTGCCGGGGGTGGGGGACGTGGAAGCGGCTCTGGACGAGATTGACAGCTGGTGCCGGGAAAACGGTGTGGCCCCGGCCTTTGGCGTGGTGCCGGCGGAGGAGCGGGAGCGGCTGCTGGAGCGCTACCCCTACACCATTGTGGACAACGACCGGCTGTGGCAGGATTATCTCTATCGGGCGGAGGACCTTATGACCTTTGCCGGGCGGCGGTACTCCGGCCAGCGCAACCACATTAATAAGTTCCGCAAGCTCTATCCCGATGCGGTCTATCGCCCCATCACCAGAGAGGACGCAGACAAGGTGGAGGCTTTTTGGGAGGAGTTTCACCAGATTTTCAACAAGGAAAATGCCCTGGCAAAAAAGGAGCTGTGCTATGCCCGCAAGCTTATGCGGCAGGTAGGCAAGCCCTGGGTCAGGGCCGGAGCCATTGAACTGGAGGGGAAGTTCATCGCCATCTCCCTGGGGGAGATCTGTGGGGACACCCTGGTGTGCCACATAGAAAAGGGCCTTCCTCAGTATGAGGGAGTTTATCCTGCTATGGTCCAGGCTTTTGCCGCTGCCAACGCCCAGGGGCTGCGGTGGATCAATCGGGAGGATGATGCCGGAGACAAGGGCCTTCGCACCAGCAAGCTTCAGTACCTTCCGGCGGAGCTGGGGGCCAAGGTCCGCATCCGGGTCCGCAATGAGCTGGCGTATCTTGATAAGATTCCCCTGCTGACAAGTGAGCGGCTGACCCTGGACGCCATGAACGAGGGGGATAAAGAGACCTATAACCGCCTGTGCCTGGATGATGAGCGCAACCGCTGGTGGGGATATGACTACCGGAAGGATCTGAAGGGAGAGCTCACAGAGGACTACTTCCTGGAGGTGACAAAGCAGGACTTCCAAAATAAGCTGGCGGTAAACTTTGCCATTCGGCGGGAGGGAACCTTTATCGGCGAGGCCGTGCTCTATAATTTTGATTATAAGGGCAGTGCGGAGCTGGGCTGCCGGATCCTGCCGGAGTACGCAGGCAGCGGCTATGGGGCGGAAGCCTTCCGGCGGGCGGCGGAGTGGAGTATTTACCAGCTGGGGCTGTACCGGCTGAAGGGAAAGTGCTACAAGGAGAATGAGGCATCCCGTAAGATGCTCTCCGCCTGTATGCGGCCCGACGGTGAGGACGAGACATTTTACTATTTTGAGAAGACTGTGTAACCCTGAAAAAGGGCGCCGGGGGGCGGAAAACCGCCCCCCGAAAAAAATTTCCTGAAAAATGAAAATTGTTATTGACAGATGGGGGGGCTTTTAGTATAATAACCCTTGCCGTTCGGCGAGACGGAAGCTTGGGAGCATAGCTCAGCTGGTTAGAGCACCTGCCTTACAAGCAGGGGGTCACTGGTTCGAGTCCAGTTGTTCCCACCAAAGAATGGCCCAGTAGTTCAGTTGGTTAGAACGCCAGCCTGTCACGCTGGAGGTCGACGGTTCGAGCCCGTTCTGGGTCGCCATCTTTATAAAGGGTACGATTCGTACCCCATATGCCTCTGTAGCTCAGTTGGTAGAGCAGAGGACTGAAAATCCTCGTGTCGTTGGTTCGATTCCGACCGGAGGCACCATGCGCGGTTGACCTGCCGCGCACCATGCGGGCGTAGCTCATCTGGTAGAGCGCCACCTTGCCAAGGTGGAGGTAGCGGGTTCGAGCCCCGTCGCCCGCTCCATTTATTATTGGAGCACCCTGGGGCTTGTGGATGTATAGAATATAGCAAGATCCACAGGCGCCGCATTGTTTTGCAAGCAACCGCCGCTGGCCGGGCCCCTGGCTGAATACCGGGCTGCTGGTGTGCATATGCTGATGGGGGAAGGGAAAACGCTCTGCCCCCAGGTACGGCGACATAGCCAAGTGGTAAGGCATGGGTCTGCAAAACCCTGATTCCCCGGTTCAAATCCGGGTGTCGCCTCCAGAAAGAAAAGAAACACCAGCCCACAGGCTGGTGTTTCTTTTTGTTATGCTTTACGCGATCAAGGAGGTAAAGTGGCGATGGAACCTGTTTGCTATATTGTGGGGGCCTGCCCGCCGGGGCCCATGGCCTTTGTCCAGGACTGCCCTTCTCTTATTATTGCCGCAGACCAAGGTTTGCGGCACTTGGAAAAGACAGGAGTTGTGCCGGATCTGATCGTGGGGGATTTTGATTCCCTGGGGCAGGTGCCCTCGGGAGAGAATGTGATACAGCACCCGGTGGAAAAGGATGACACCGACATGATGCTGGCGGTAAAGACGGGCCTTGGGCGGGGCTGCCGTACTTTTGTCCTCTATGGCGGTATCGGCGGGCGGCTGGATCACACCTACGCCAACCTCCAGACCCTGGCCTACCTGTCGGATCACGGGGCCCGGGGGTACCTCCTGGGGGATGGCTTCGTCGCTACTGCCTGGAAGGACGGCGCCCTGGACTTCCCCGCCGGCCTTGCGGGCCCGGTGTCGGTGTTCTGCCCGGGAGAGAAGGCGGAGGGCGTGACCATTGAGGGCCTCTACTATCCCCTCCAAAACGCGGTCTTGACCAGCGGCTTCCCCCTGGGAGTCAGCAATCAATTTACCGGCGTCAGCGCCCGGGTGTCTGTCCGGAAGGGTACGCTCCTGGCCATGTGGCAGGAGGCTCCCGCTTCCCTGCTGGAGCGGCTGTAAAGACCGAGACACCTGGGCGGAGATGGAAGCCCTGCTTCTTCCACAGCCTGGGATTGCAAAGTGAATAGAGGAACTACGAAAAGGCCCCTCCAGCGGTAATTTCCGCCGGAGGGG
>JAGHHM010000073.1 GCA_017887695.1 Oscillospiraceae bacterium
CTTGGATAAAACAATAACTCACACAGCATTGACTGTGTGAGTTATTGTTTTGGTGGAGATAAGCGGGATCGAACCGCTGACCTCTTGAATGCCATTCAAGCGCTCTCCCAGCTGAGCTATACCCCCACATACAATATTCAGTTGTCTATGGTGGAGATAAGCGGGATCGAACCGCTGACCTCTTGAATGCCATTCAAGCGCTCTCCCAGCTGAGCTATACCCCCATATTGTCTTGCTGTTCGCGGCTCATCGCCGGAACAAGCAAGACTATACCATGTGACTCTTCATTTGTCAACAGATTTTTCGCTATTTTGGAAAAATTTTTAAATAACACTAGAAAGGAAGCGATTCGTGGCTGGTGAGAACCTGAATGTGGCCGAGTATGTACGGAAGAGCGGCAGGTGGCCGGGACTGTTACAGTAATTCTGCCAGAGGAAAAGACGACCAGGGAGCATCTTGGGGAAGGCAGGAAAATGTCATTGCTTTTCCGGTGCAGGGATGGGGAAAGGAAAGGCGGAAGCTCCACAGGGCCAATTGGCCAGGGCCGCCGCCATATTTTCTGTCTCCGAACAAAGGAGTGCCGCGGCTGGCAAACTGAACGCGGATCTGATGGGTCCGCCCTGTGTGAAGGGAGACCAATATCAGTGCTGCGCTGTCCTTGGTGTCCAATACGCGGTAGGAGAGGGAAGCTTCCTTTACACCGCCTCGCATTCTGTTAACCACAAAGGTTTTATTGCGCAGTTTGTCGTGAAGCAGCAAATCACGGTATGTGCCCTGGGATTCTGCCGGAATCCCCGCGGTTACACAGAGATATTCCTTTCCCAGCTCTTTTTGTTGAATGGCTGCGGAAAGAGCAGCGGCAGAGCGGGAGGTCTTAGCATAAGCCATTACGCCGCCGGCCTCACGGTCCAGACGGTGGACAGGGAAAATCTCACACTGGCATTGCTCACGAAGCAAAGCGGGAAGGCTGGCCTGGGGGCCATCCTGCGAGAGCAGTCCGGGGCTCTTCAGACACACCAGAACATCCCGGTCTTCGAATAAAATCGGTATCATAAGGGCACACCTACCATGAAAAAGGATAACACTTTGAGAAATCAATACGAATTTACCACAAAATACTTGCAATTACAACGGGAATACGATAGAATGGCCGATGGGTAAATTCATTCCAACAGGAGGATATAAAATATGGCAACGATTACTGCCGGTGATTTTCGCAACGGCAAGACTTTTGAGATGGACGGCAAGGTGATGCAGGTCATCGAGTTCCAGCATGTTAAGCCTGGCAAGGGTGCCGCATTTGTCCGCACCAAGATGAAGAATGTGGTTACCGGTGCTGTGACGGAGACGTCCTTCAACCCCACCGCAAAGTTTGAGGAAGCCTTCATTGAGCGCAAGGATATGGAATATAGCTATAACGACGGTGATCTGTACTACTTCATGGATCAGGAGACCTATGACATGATCCCTCTGAACAAGGATCTGCTGGGCGATGCTTTCCGCTTCGTCAAGGAGAATACTGTGTGCAAGATCCTGTCCTACAAGGGCAACGTATTTGGCATTGAGTGCCCCAACTTCATGGATCTGGTGGTTACCGAGACTGAGCCTGGTTTTGCCGGCAACACTGCCACCAACGTTACCAAGCCTGCCGTTCTGGAGACCGGCGCGGAGATCAAGGTGCCCCTGTTTATCGACATCGGCGACAAGATCACCATTGATACCCGTACTGGCGAGTATCTGTCCCGCTGCAAGAACTAAAAGGGTTCCCAAGCTGACGTACAGCTGAACATATGCCGTGTGTGCGGTAAGGGGAGAGTCCCGAAAGACATGACACTTTGAAAGGAGAAAAACGATGGAAATTCTGGAAAAGGTCGCGTATATGAAGGGCTTGGCCGAGGGCCTGGGCCTTGACACCAAGTCCAAGGAGGGCAAGCTCCTCACCGTAATGATCGACATTCTGGACGACATTGCCCTGGAGCTGCAGGATATCCGGGACGATCAGAGCGAAATGGAAGAGTGCCTGGATGCTGTCAGTGACGACCTCAACGACGTGGAGACCTACATCTATGAGATGGAGGGCGAGTACGACGATGAGGACGAAGAGGATGAGGACGACGGGGACGAGGATGAGGAGGTCTATGAGACCACCTGCCCCAACTGCGAGGAAGAGATCTTCTTTGATGAGACGATCCTGGCAGACGGCTCCGTAGAGTGCCCCAACTGCGGCGAGAAGCTGGAGTTTGACCTGGACGGCGAAGAGGTAGATGAGGATGAGGAGGGCGACGAGGAGGAATAAGTTCCTGCCCGTTTGCGCTGTACCCCAAAGGGGTGGCGGTTGCCCTTTTGCCCCCACGACGAATAATGTGAAATGAAATCCCGGCGCATTTAGTGCGCCGGGATTTTTTTCAGAAAAGAGCTGCATTTTAACGGTACGCAACACAACAGGATAAAGCCGGCGGAGCGGGAACAATCGCTCCGCCGGCTTTGCTGTGCCGCGGCAGATTTACAGAATAAAGCCAAAGATCACATACAGGATCATGGATGCCCCGGCAAAGCAGCATACATAGGGCATCTGGGTTTTAACATGGTCGATGATGTTGCAGCCGGTGGTGGCGCAAGACATGATGGTGGTATCAGAAATGGGGGAGGCGTGGTCACCGAAGATGGAGCCGCCGAACATGGCGCCAGCCACCAGAGGGACGCTGACACCCATGTTGATGGCCATGGGCAGGGCGATGGTGGCCATAATTGCCATGGTACCCATAGAGGTGCCGGTGGCAAAGGAGAGCAGCATGGAGATGATAAAGGTCAGCAGGGGCAGCAGGGCCGGGGTGAGAAGCTGCATAAAGATAGAGGAGAGATAATTACCGGTATCCAGCGCCTTGACCTGGGTGCCCATGGTCAGACCAAAGAGCAGAACGCAGGCAATGGGCAGCATGGTGGCCATGCCCTTCATCAGCTCACTGGTCAGCTGCTCCAGAGTAAACAGCCGTTCCACCAGGCACATGACAGAGATCACCAGGACAGAGACCATGCAGCCCCAAAGGAGAGCCTGCATACCGTCGCCCTGGGTGGGGTTGCCGCCGCCGGAAACCATCAGGACAGCCAGAATGGTAACAATCATCACCAGCATGGGAATGAGCATATTTTTGGCCCGGGGCTTTACGCCGCTGGAGGCAGCGGTGGCTGTGGGATCTTCATCGGGGGCGCTGGCAGGGTTGTCCAGCTGGCCGGTGGTGTCAGCCCGCAGCTCTGCTTTTTTCATAGGACCGAAGTCCACAGGGCCAGCGGCGGCAATCAGGGCGAAGATGACAGCGATGATGCAGTAGAAATTGAGGGGGATGGAGTAAAGCAGGGTCTGGATGGCGTTTGCTTCCTCAACGCCGCCGGAGGTCAGATAGCCGGTCATGGAGGCCAGCCAGCCGCTGAGGGGGAAGAGGACGCACCAGGGAGTAGAAGTGGTATGTACCAGGAACGCCGCCTTCTCATGGGACAGGCGCATACTGTCGTTGAGAGGCCGGGACACGGAGCCGGTGACCATGCAGCTGAGGGAGCCGGAGGTAAACACCACGATGCCCAGGAGCCAGGTAAAGAGAGCGGCAGCCCGCTTGGATTTGATAATGCCCCGCTTCTTTACCATGATGTCCACGAAGCCGGCAATACCGCCGGAGCGCTCAATCATATAGATGAGGGCGCCGATGAGCAGCATGGACATAAGGACGATGGTGTTGCCGCTGCTGGAGAAGGTGTTCACCAGGCCGTAAAAGGTGCCGTTAAGCCCGGAGAAAAGGTTGAAACCAGAAAGAATAAAGGACGAAAGGAAGAGACCGATGAGCAGAGAAACAAAGACGTTTTTCAGCACAAGGGCCAGCACAATGGTAACCAGGGGTGGGATGACGGATAAGAATCCATATTCCATATTGATTTTCCCTCCAACAAAAAATGTACTCGTTGATTAATTGCTTTATTTCCGAACGGACCGGCCCAGATCCCCCTCAATGATCCGGCAGTCCCTGGCAGCCAGGCGGCCGCCGATCCAGACATAGTCAATGCCCCTTCCGGGCAGGGTGGGGTTCTGGAAGGTGGCAAGATCCTCCACCTTATCCAGATCAAAAACTACCACATCAGCATCTGCCCCTACATTCAACCGTCCCTTTTTGGTAAGGCCCAGCTTTTCTGCGGGCATGGCGGTCATGCGGTTGACAGCGTCGAAGAGAGAGAGTTTACCTGGCCGGGCAAATTTGGCCAGCAGCCGCAGGAAAGAACCGGAAGCTCGGGGATGGCCCTGGCCGCAGTTCATGATGCCGTCGCTGCCCAGCATGACGTTGGGGTGACGAAAAGCCATGTCCACATCCTGATCCTGCATTACATAGCACACGGTCATGCAGCCGGGATTGTCGCGGCGGACCTCGTCAAAAATTTCTTTGGTGCAACGCTGGCCCTTGTACTTGCCCTCGCACAGCTCCACTACGTCATAGCCGCAGTGGTAACGCTCCATCCAGCCTGGATCATAGGTGGCGGAGCCCAGAGTAGTGGAGAAGGCATAGTAAGGATAGCAGTCGCAGGACACCCGCATACCGTTCATGCGGCGGCGGTCCACCAGTGCCAGGAATTCTTCCATCTGGCCAAAGCCAGCCATGGAACCGATGTGGGACACCTGGGTAGAAAGGCCCAGAGCATCTCCTACGTCCAGGAACTCCCGGGCAGCATCCAGCACCTCGCCTGCGTCGCTGCGGATATGGGCGGCAATCATTTTGTCCTGCTTCCGGCACAGGGCGGCGGTACGCTCCAGTTCCCGGCGGTCAATACCAGGTACATAGCGGATACCGTAGGAGATGCCCAGGCACCCCTGCTCCAGGGCCCGGGCCAGATCCGTCTCCATGGCGGCAAGCTCTGCCTCTGTTACCGGCGTATATTTGTCCATATGCCCTGCCCGTTCCCGGAAAAAGGCGTGGCCTGCCAGCATCCCCACATTGACGGCGGCGCCGTCACGGTCGATGAGGTCCAGATAAGCGCCCGGGTCATACTGATTGAGGCCGCACTGGCCGGCAATAGCAGTGGTAACACCCATGCGGAGCATACAATTAAAGATGGCGGTATCCTCGGTTTTCACCAGTTTGCCGTCGGGGCCTACCGGATCCTCATGCATATGGATATCGATAAAACCTGGGGAAACAATTTTTCCCGTGGCGTCCACTACCTGGTCGGCAGCAGGTTCCCCGGAGGTCACCGCAGCCACCTTACCGCCGTCCAGCAGCAGATTCAGCCGGGATTGGACACGGTTGGCCGGGTCGATTACCAGGCCGTTCTTGATCAGCGTTTTCATAATGTGTGACAGGGTCCTTTCTTTTCCGCGTTCCTGCAATGGATATGCGGCGGAATATTTATACATCTTATACCAAAACGGCAGATCCGTCAAGTGCGGGTTTTTCAGAGGAGTACAGCCAACCTGCTGTATTTATAATTATGAATTGAAGAAAGGGGTGTATACACGTCGGACAAGGCATGAGAGTAAAGGGCAGCGTCCCCGGCGGCGCAACAGCCTACCGGGGACGCTGTATACATTTACACCCGTTCCAGCAGGTGGACTTCCTTCCATTTCCCTCTGCGGTAGAAGAAAAAGGAGAGAAGAGCGCCCAGGAACCAGCCGATGGGCCAGGCCCACCAGATGCCGAGGTAGCCCATGAGCAAGGGGAGAATATAGGCCAGACCCACCCGCAGTACCAGGTCAGAGAAGGTGGTAGCCATAAACTCCCGGGCAGAGCCGGCGCCCTGAAGGATCCCGTCACAGCACTGCTTTACCGCCACCACGGCAATAAAGGGAGCGACGATCCGGAGATATGTAACGCCGGCTTGAATGATGGCGGTACTGTCCGCCGGGACAAAGATGCACATAGCGGCCTGGGGGAAGCCGCAGAAGAACACCAGAGCGGGGATAGATACGCACAGGCAGATGAGGATTCCGCTGCGCAGCCCCCGGCCAAGGCGGTCAAATTTATTGGCGCCGATGTTTTGTGCCGTGAAGCTGGCCACGGCACTGCCCATGGCAGAGTTGACATACACTACCAGGTAGATGAGTTTGGTGGCGGAGGAAAAACCGCCGATGATGCCGGGAACAGTTGCTTCGTAGCTGTTTACCAGCCCCTGCACCATCAGGTTTCCCACAGAGACAAAACTCTTTTGCAGGATGCCGGGGATCGCCAGGGTGGAAATCGTTTGGAGCAGAGGGCGGGAGAAATATCCCCATTTCTCGGAGGGAATACGCCCTAGACGAGCAAGCAGCACCAGAAAGGAGATAATGGCTGCCACTGCCTGACACAGCAGCGTTGCCAGAGCCAGACCGGCTACCCCCATATCCGTGTATACCACAAAGACGATGTCCAGTCCAATGTTGGATAGTGAGGAGACCACCAGGAAAATCAACGGGGTCATGGTGTCACCCAGAGCAGTGAAGATACCTGTGCAGGTATTATAGATAAATATGAACAGCAGGCCGCAGGTATAAATCCGGAGGTATTGGGATGTGGGGGCCATAATGTTCTCCGGGGTGTTGAGCAGCCGCAGCAGGGGACCGCAGAAGATCAGTCCCAGTGCTGTCAGGGCCAGAGCCAGGGCAGCTGTGGAGATGAGGGAGGTGCTGACTGCGGTTTTCATCCGCTCCATGCGCTTGGCTCCGAAAAGCTGGGAAATGACAACGCTGCATCCAATGTTGATTCCCAGTGCTACCGCCATGTAGATCATGGTCACGGGGTAAGACACAGATACTGCCGACAAAGCGTCGTCGCCGATAAATTGTCCTGCCACTACATTATCGGCCATGTTGTAGAGCTGCTGGAATACAACACTAATAAGAGACGGGATGGAGAAGAGGGCCAATGCCCGACCGGGTTGCCCTTCCGTCAAATCTTTTACCATAGATGATACCTCCCTTTTTACCGTGAACAGTATAGCTGTGGCCCAAGAAAAATGCAAGAGAAGATACAAAATTTCGGGAAACATCTCAAAAACAGGAAGAAGAAATAGAAAAATACGGTGCTGCTATACAACGCGGAGCCCTTGCTCTGAGGGAGAGGGACAATATAATTGTACAAACAGCTATTATACAATAACGGGGGAAGCGCATCTGCTGTTTTGCCTGTCGGTTTCCGGGCCAATATGCCTTTCTCCTTGTCTGAAGGCAGGCTTTAAGAGGGGGAGGGCAGCAGACAGCTCTGGGTGCAAGGTGGGAATGGGCGACTGCTGTATTATGGGCCAGACAAAGGGGAAATTGCTGCAATTTGCGCCAGGGAATCCCTGTTGACAAGGGGAAAATGTGTGATATAATGGCGAACAGAGAAAAATGCCATGAGGAAACGAGTATCGACGCGCGGCCGAAGCGAGCGGGGGACGGTGTAAGCCCTGCGGCACAGCGCCCGATGCGGCCACTTCCGAGCGGACGGCGAGGAGCCGTACGGTGATGCCCCCGTTATCGGGCAGCTTGAGATATTCCCTTTGCGGGGAATAAATTAGGGTGGTACCGCGAAGACCTTCGCCCCTATTATGGTGGCGAGGGCTTTTTTATTTTCCGGCGACAGGAGGAACGGATCATGAGAAAGGTTTTGTGCTCCGCTGTGGGGGTTATGCTGTGTTTTGCATTGCTGGCGGGCTGCCAGGGAAAGGCTTTGCCCGAAGGAATGGACGAAGACGCCTTGCTGGAAGCGGGAAAAGATGTGATGCTGCTGGTGGTCCAGGGGGACTATGAGGCGGTATTGGAGCTGTTCCGGCCTGATGTCCGGGAGACCATTGCCGTGGAGGATATTCAGGCCCTGGCTCTGCGGCAGCTGGACGGAGCGGGCGTCTATAAGCAGATTGAAGAATCCATGACCACCGGCCAATCCGGCGATGGAGAGAATTACGGCATTGCAGTGCTGTACTGCCAGTTTTCTGAAAAGGACGTGCTGTTCCGGGTGGCATTTGACGCAGATATGACCCTCGTCGGCATTGATATCCAGCAGCCATAAGTCCCATGACACTCTGGAGGAATTCCCTTGAACAACGTTTTGACCCGGCGCGGTGCTGTTGTGCTGCGATGGCTGCGCCGCTGGTATGATCGCAGCTTTTCCGGTACGGAGCCTGCTCTGTGCCAAATGTCTCTTCTGGTGACGGCCATGATTGTGGGGCTGGAACTCAACGCCACCTATTGGCCGGGCCTGCCCGGCGGAGTCCTGTTTATTTTGGGGACTTTGGCAATTTTAGAACTGGTACTGTTTCTGGCCCGTTGGATTCTGCGGCGTACTTTAGGCCATGGCCTGGGGTGGCTGATGAGTCTGCTGACTCTGTACTATGCCCTGGCCCGGACGGTGCGCCGGGGGGCTGGCGAGGGGTGGACCTGGCGGGTGTACTTCTTTGCTGCCGTAGTAGCGGCGGCCCTGTGGCTGCTGACCGCATCCTTCTGGAGTCTGCTGCGCCACCATCGGATCCGGCCCACCGTGCTGCTGAGCTTTCTTCTGGGCGGAGCGGCTACGGCAGTGATAGCCGTGTTCCTCTTTACGGATGGCTTTGATGACCACTATATCCAACGATATCTGGCCCTGGCGCCGCAGCCGCCGGCTACTCTGGCGGCCCTGGAGCCCTCCTTGGGGACAGGCCCCTATGATGTGGAGACCATCGACTACGGCCCGGAGGAGGAATTGGAGGCGGGCACTGTCAGCCTTACCCGCTATATGCACCGGGATACAGACGAGTTGTCCGGCAAGTATGTGGACACCTACCTTGATTACAGCCTCAGCCAGGTGCCTCTTCGGGGCAGGGTGTGGTATCCCGCAGGCGGGGAAAACTGCCCCGTACTGTTTATTGCCCACGGCAATCATGAGATTACCACGGAATCCTACCTGGGCTATGCCTATCTGGGGGAATACCTGGCCTCTCACGGCTATGTAGTGGTATCAGTGGACCAAAACGCCTGTAATATGCTCTCTGGTGAGAACGATGGCCGGGCGGTGCTGCTGCTGGAGAATATTGGTTTGCTTCTGGGTTACAATGAGGAAGCAGGAAACCCGCTGGAAGGTGTTCTTGATCCGGACAATATTGCCATTGCCGGCCACAGCCGGGGCGGGGAGATGGTGGCCACGGCCTACCTCTTCAATGGCTACGACAACTACCCGGAAAACGGCAGCGTGGACTTTGACTATCACTATTCCATTCGCTCCATTATCGCCATTGCTCCCACAGTGGATCAGTACCGTCCCGCCGACCACAGCGTGGAACTGGAGGATGTCAATTACCTCCTGCTTCACGGCGCCTGCGACCGGGATGTAAGCAATTTCCAGGGCATGGCCCAGTACGAGCATATTTCCTATACCGGCCAGGGGGACTATCTTAAAACCGCCCTCTATATTGCCGGGGCCAACCATGGCCAGTTCAATTCCCTCTGGGGCGCTTATGACCAGCGGGGTCCCTTCAGCTCCCTGCTGAATGTAGAGAGCCTTCTCAGCGAAGAGGATCAGCAGGAGATTGCCAAGGTGTTCATCAAAGTGTTTTTGGATGTAACTCTCCTGGGGGACGATAGCTGCCGCAGTCTTCTTACCGACCGGGATACCTGCGCCGGGCAGCTGCCGGAAACGGTGTATGTCCAGTGCTATGAGACCTCCTCCTTTGTTCCCATCGCCGACTTTGAGGAGGATTCCGACCTTACTACCCTTACCATGGATGGCGTGGTGGCGGAAGCCACCGGCGTGACATTGTGGACGGAGGAACAGATCAACATTGACGGCGAGACGGACCAGGGAACCCACGCCCTGCGGCTGCGCTGGGCGGGCCAGGGGAAGTATACGCTGACTCTGCCGGGCCTGGATATGACGGACAGCGCTCTGGTATTTGACCTGTGTGATATGGACAGCTACTCGGTGGAGCGGGGCAACCTGTCCCTGCTGGATGGTACGGTTGCCATCACCGACGCCACCGGTCATACTGCCTCCGCACGGATCAGCGATTTTGCCGCGGTGTTTCCGATCCTGCCTGTCCGAACGGACAAGCTGGATTTCCTCTTTGACACCTGTACCTATAAAAAAGCATTTGCCACTGTATCCATTCCTGCCGGAGATTTTGTGGGAGAGGGGGAGACAGTGAATCTCAAGGAAGTGACGGAGATCACCTTCACCTTTGATGGCAGCGGAGAAGCCGCCGTCGATAATATCGGCCTGGAAGCCATTTCGGTATCAGAAAATTAAAATTTATATAAATAAAGGAGAGAGACCCATGCATAAGTCCTATGGCGTAAATGAACTGCGGGAGATGTTCCTGCGCTTCTTTGAAAGCAAAGGGCACCTGCGCCTGCCCAGTTTTTCCCTGATTCCCAAGAATGACCCGTCCCTGCTGCTCATTAACAGCGGCATGGCCCCGATGAAACCCTTTTTCACCGGTGAGATGGAGCCCCCCCGCACCCGGGTGTGCACCTGCCAGAAGTGCATCCGCACCGGCGACATCGAGAACATCGGCAAGACCGCCCGCCACGGCACCTATTTTGAGATGCTGGGCAACTTCTCCTTCGGCGACTACTTTAAGAAGGAGGCCATTGCCTGGAGCTGGGAATTTTTGACCAGCCCCGAGTGGGTGGGCCTGGAGCCCGATCGGCTGTATCCCTCCGTCTTTGCCGGTAACGAGACCACGCCCGCTGATGACGAGGCTTTTGCTATCTGGAACAAGGATATCGGTATTCCCGCCGAGCGCATTTTCAAGTTTGGTAAGGAAGACAACTTCTGGGAGCACGGCTCCGGTCCCTGCGGTCCCTGTTCTGAGATCTACTATGACCGGGGCCCCGAGTATGGCTGCGGCAAGCCGGGCTGCACTGTGGGCTGCGAGTGTGACCGGTATATCGAGGTGTGGAACATCGTCTTTTCTCAGTTTGATAACGACGGCCAGGGCCATTACACCGAACTCAAGCAGAAGAACATCGACACCGGCATGGGCCTGGAGCGTCTGGCCTGCGTCAGCCAGAATGTGGCCAGCCTCTTTGACGTCGACACGGTGATGAACATCACTAACAAGGTCAGCGAGATCACCGGCGCCAAATATGAGCAGAGTCCCAAGATCGACGTGAGCCTCCGGGTCATCACCGACCACATCCGCTCCGCCACCATGATGATCTGCGACGGCGTTCTGCCCAGCAATGAGGGCCGTGGTTATGTGCTCCGCCGTCTTCTCCGCCGGGCTGCCCGCCACGGCAAGCTCCTGGGAGTGGATCGTCCCTTCCTCTACGAGGTCTGCGACACGGTGATTCATGAGAATGAGTCCGCTTATCCTGACCTTCGGGAGAAGCAGGCCTACATCACCCGCATCATCAAGCTGGAGGAGGAGAGCTTTGCCAAGACCATCGACGGCGGTATGAAGATCTACGCCGAGATGCTCCAGGGCCACAAGGCGGCAGGGGAGAAGACCTTCTCCGGCGCCGACGCCTTCAAGCTTTACGATACCTATGGCTTCCCCATCGACCTGACTGCCGAGATGGCAGAGGAAGAGGGCATGGCCGTGGATATGGATGCTTTCCACGCCCTCATGGAGGAGCAGCGTATCCGGGCCCGGAAGGCCCGGGAGGCTCTGGGTGACCTGGGCTGGAGCGGCATCGAGTTCGGCAAGGATATGCCCGCTACCAAGTTCGTGGGCTACGACAATACCACTACTGAGGGCAAGGTGCTGGCTATCGTGGCCGGCGAGGAGCTGCAGGAGTCCGTGGTGGCCGGCGTGGAGGCCATTGTGGTGCTGGATCAGACCAGCATGTACGCTGAGATGGGCGGTCAGGTAGCGGATCACGGTGTGATTGCCTGCTCCGGCGGCGTGTTTGAGGTCACCGACGTTCAGAAAAACAAGGGCGGTAAGTATATGCACTACGGCGTGGTGCGTTCCGGTGAGCTGAAGGTGGGGAATACCTGCACGGTCTCCATTGACGAGGAACGCCGCCAGGCGGTGAGCCGTGCCCACAGTGCCACCCATCTGCTCCATGCCGCTCTGCGGAAGGTCCTGGGGGATCATGTTCAGCAGGCCGGCTCTTTGGTAGAGCCTGACTTCCTGCGCTTTGACTTTACCCACTTCGCGCCTATGACCGCCGAAGAGATTGCGGCGGTGGAGCACCAGGTCAACGAGTATATCCTGGCGGGCTACGGCGTTACCACCGAAGAGCTGCCCATTAAGGAGGCCAAAGCCCGGGGCGCTATGGCATTGTTCAGTGAGAAGTATGGCGACGTGGTGCGGGTAGTTACCATGGGCAACTGCTCCGTGGAGCTGTGCGGTGGTACCCACCTCAACGATACTGCCAAGGCTGGTCCCTTCCGGATTACTTCCGAGTTTTCTGTGGCCAGCGGTGTGCGCCGTATTGAGGCCAGCACCGGCTACGGTACTCTGGCCATCCTCAACCGTAACCACACCACCCTCCTGAAGATTGCGGAGGTCCTCAAGGCCAATCCCGCCGAGCTTCTCCAGAAGGCGGAGCAGCAGGTCCAGGAGATCCGGGAGATGCGCCAGACCATTGAAAAGCTGAAGGCCCGGGAGTTCCTCAGTAAGGCCGACCAGTTCCTCCTCTCCGCCAAGGATGTGAAGGGCCTCAAGGTGGTAGCCATGAGCCAAAAGGATCTCAGCGCCGACGATATGCGGAAGATGGGTGATTTCCTCCGGGATAAGGAGCCTACGGTGGCAGCCCTGCTGGCCAGTGTCAGCGGTGAGAAGATCACCTTCCTGGCGGTTTGCGGCAAGGAGGCTGTGGCCCGGGGCGTCAAGGCCGGGGATATCATCAAGGCCATTGCGCCTATCTGCGGCGGCAAGGGTGGCGGAAAGCCCGACAGCGCCATGGGCGGCGGCAGCGATCTGCTCAAGCTGGACGATGCGCTGGCGGCTCTGGACGATTTTGTGGCGGAGAAGGCCAAGTAATTTCAATATAGGGAGGAAGACCTCTTGTTACCCAAAGATCCCGCTATCCTGCTGAGTTTTGTCAACATGAAGCTCCGGGACAGCTATACCAGCCTGGAGGATCTGTGTGCTGATTTGGATGCTGATCCCGCTGCCATTACAGCGGCGCTGGCGGCTCTGGATTATCGCTATGATGCCGGGCGTAACCAGTTTATTTCGTAATACCAGCTGCGAGATACAAAGAAAGGAGCAGTGCCTATGCTGATCGATTTTGCGGCTATGGAGGAGCAAGTCATCCCCCATATGCGGGGCGGCGAGAAGGAAGCCGCCATGCGGATCTACACGGATGCGATGGGAAAGATCATGAAGGGACGGCTGATTCCCGGTGCGTCCATTGGACTGCATACCCATGAGACCAACAGTGAGATCATCTATGTTCTGGAGGGGACGGGGAAGGTGCTGTGCGACGGGGCCTATGAGCCGCTTGCCGCCGGCTCCTGCCACTACTGCCCCAAGGGCCATGCCCACAGCCTCATCAACGACAGCGCTGCGGATCTCATTTTCTTCGCGGTGGTACCGGAGCAGTAATTTTAAGGAAAGGGAGGATGATTCCATGAGTGATTGCCTGTTCTGCAAGATCATTGCTGGGGAGATCCCCAGCAACAAGGTCTATGAGGACGACCTCTGCTATGCCTTTTATGACATCAATCCCCAGGCGCCCACCCACTTTCTGGTGGTGCCCAAGGCCCACATCCAGTCTGTCAGCGCGGTGACGGAAGAAAATGCCCCTATCGTGGGTCACATTTTCGCCGTCATTGCCAAGCTGGCTGAGGAGCTGGGCTTTGCGGCGGCGGGCTACCGGGTGGTGTCCAACATTGGTGAGCAGGGCCAGCAGACCGTGCCCCACCTGCATTTCCATGTGCTGGCGGGACGGGATATGACCTGGCCTCCGGGTTGATTCCTTACAGTCAAAATAAGAAAGCAACCCCCCGCAGGTATTGCCTGCGGGGGGTTGCTTTTTCTATCCTGAACCGGGAAATCAGCGATCCCAGTAGAGGGGGTATTTTACAGTAATCTCCGCAACCTTGGCACGGGCTTCCTTCACGCCGGCCTCACGCTGGGAGACCAACATGTCGATGCACTCGGCGATAGTCTCCATATCCTCGGGCTGCAGGCCACGGGCGGAGACAGCAGCGGTACCCAGACGGATGCCGTTGGGCCGGTTGGCGCCGGCGGTGTCATAGGGGATGGAGTTCTTGTTGCAGGTGATGTTAGCGCTGTCCATCAGCTCCTCGCACTCCTGACCGGTAATGCCCTTGCTGCGCAGATCCACCAGCATCAGGTGGTTGTCCGTGCCGCCGGATACCAGGTTGAAGCCACGGGCCATCAGGGCGTTGGCCAGAGCCTGGCTGTTGGCCAGGACCAGCTTCTGATAGTCAACAAAGGAGGGATCCAGAGCCTCTTTGAAGGCAACGGCCTTGGCAGCGATGATGTGCATGAGAGGACCACCCTGGACACCGGGGAATACCCACTTGTTGAGCTTGTGCTCCTCAGCAAACTCCTTGGTGGAGAGGATCAAACCACCGCGGGGGCCGCGAAGGGTCTTGTGGGTGGTGGAGGTAGCCACATCCACCCAGGGGAAGGGACTGGGGTGAAGTCCGGCTGCCACCAGGCCGGCGATATGGGCGATATCGCTCATGAGATATGCGCCGCACTTGTCAGCAATCTCGCGGAAGCGCTTGAAGTCGATAATCCTGGGATAGGCGCTGGCGCCGCAGATGATGAGCTTGGGCTTATGCTCCATAGCCAGACGCTCTACCTCGTCGTAGTCAATGTAGCCCTGCTCATTGACGCCATAGCCCACGATCTTGAAGTTATGGCCGGAAAAGTTCACGGGGCTGCCGTGGGTAAGATGACCGCCATGGGCCAGTTTCATGCCCATCACCGTGTCGCCGGGCTCGCACAGGGCCATTTCCACAGCCATGTTGGCCTGGGCGCCGGAGTGGGGCTGGACGTTGGCGTAGGTGCAGCCAAAGATCTGCTTGGCGCGGTCAATGGCAATATTTTCTACCACGTCCACATATTCGCAGCCGCCGTAGTAACGGTTGCCGGGATACCCTTCAGCATACTTGTTGGTAAGGGGGTTGCCGGCAGCCAGCTGGACAGCGCGGCTGGTAAAATTTTCAGAGGCGATCAGTTCGATGTGGCTTTCCTGACGGTCAACCTCCGCCTGAATGGCACTGGCAACCTCAGGGTCCACCTGGTTGATTACTTCGACACCATATGTCATATCTGTCTTCTCCTTTTCTCGGCATATTCGCCGATTTTTTTACAGTATATCACAGATTGTTGTGAAATGCTTTATTGGTTTTAGACAATTTCCTTAAAAAATGTCGCTCATATACGGACAATATGGACAATATGCACCAGTGAAGTATTTTGTCCAGGAAGGAATCAAAAAATCCTGTTTTTTGCCGGATATAGAGAAAAATTATAAATTTATTGGAAAGGAATGGCAAAAAGGAACTGACGGGCAGCTGGATAAAATTGTCCAGGTAAGGACATACTTTGCCTAGGCATTCCGCAAGGCTATTTAGGCTGGGGGATATGCCATGAAAAGGCAAGGAGTGGTTTCGTGCAGGGGAAAGTGGAGGTCAGCGGCGTCAATACCGCACGGCTGAAGGTGCTGAGCAACGAACAGACCATGGAATTGCTGCGCAGAGCCAAATCCGGGGACCCTCAGGCCAGGGAAGAGCTTATTAGCGGCAATCTTCGCCTGGTATTGTCTGTGGTGCAGAAATTCAGCGGACGGGGAGAAAATCCTGACGACCTGTTTCAAGTGGGATGTGTGGGGCTTATCAAGGCAATCGACGGATTTGATCTGAGTCAGCCGGTCCGGTTTTCCACTTACGGCGTTCCCATGATTGTGGGAGAAATCCGTCGTTACCTGCGGGATAACAGTGCGGTGCGGGTCAGCCGGAGCCTGCGTGACACAGCTTATCGGGTGATGCAGGCCCGTGAAAAGCTGATGGCGGACAGTCAGCGGGAACCCACGGTGGAGCAGTTGGCAAAGACGCTGGGGATTCCCAGGGAAGAGGTGGTCTTTGCCATGGACGCGGTAACAGAGCCGGTAAGCCTTTTTGAGCCCCTTTATTCTGACAGCGGCGATACGGTGTGTGTCATGGATCAGGTACGGGATAAGAAGAATACGGATGAACAGTGGTTGGAGAAGATTGCTTTGAAGGACGCGATGAATCGGTTGGGAGAACGGGAGCGGCACATCCTGGCTCTGCGCTTTTATGAAGGCAAGACCCAGATGGAGGTTTCCCAGGAAGTGGGCATTTCCCAGGCTCAGGTCAGCAGACTGGAAAAAAGTGCACTGCGGACAATCCGTAAAAATATATAGTGCAGGGCCAACTTGTCGCATAGGACAATCCAAAAACCGCATACCATCCCGTAAGGGGGGATGGAAATGCAGTGCAGAATGGTGGAACTGCGATATAAAGAGGTCATCAACATCTGCGACGGGTGCCGGCTGGGCTATGTAGGTGATGTGGAGGTGCTGATCCCCGAGGGACGGGTGGCGGCGCTGATCGTGCCGGGGCCCTGCCGGTTTTTCGGCCTGTTTGGCCGGGGGGAGGAGTACTATATCCCCTGGGACTGCATTAAACAGATCGGGGACGACATCATCCTCATTACGAAACCGGCGGAGCGCCGCCCACCTTATCAGGAGCGCCGGCGGCGGAAACGGCTGTTCTGACGAGAGAAATGGGGCCATTTGAGGAAGAATCTAAAATTTTCTCATTTTTTCATCAAAAAGTCCTTGCGTTTTTCGGAAGGATATGGTACTATATTTCAGCATTACGCACGGACCTTGATGCCTGGTCGGTGCCGCCACAGGCGGTTGGCCCGGCAGGGGAGAGGTTCGGAGGTAACGAACTAAATTTTATCGGAGGAAAAAACAATTATGGCAAGTGTTGTATCCATGAAGCAGCTGCTGGAAGCCGGTGTCCACTTCGGTCACCAGACCCGCCGGTGGAACCCCAAGATGGCGCCCTACATCTACACTGAGCGCAACGGCATCTATATCATCGACCTGCAGAAGACCGTCAAGAAGCTGGAGGAGGCCTATAACTTTGTCCGCCAGCTCAGCGAGAACGGTGAGTCCCTGCTGTTCGTGGGCACCAAGAAGCAGGCTCAGGAAGCCATCAAGGATGAGGCTCTGCGCTGCAACATGTTCTATGTCAACGCCCGCTGGCTTGGCGGCATGATGACCAACTTCAAGACCATGCGTACCCGTGTGGATCGTCTGACCCAGCTCAAGCGTATGCAGGAGGACGGCACCTTTGATATGCTGCCCAAGAAGGAAGTCATCAAGCACATGGGCGAGATCGAGAAGCTGGAGAAGTACCTGGGCGGCGTGAAGGAAATGAAGAAGCTGCCCGGCGCTCTGTTCATCGTGGACATCCGCAAGGAGAGCAACGCTATCGCCGAGTCTCACAAGCTGGGCATTCCCGTGGTGGCCATCGCCGACACCAACTGCGATCCCGATGAGATCGACTACCCCATCCCCGGCAACGACGATGCTATCCGCGCCATCAAGCTCATCGC
>JAGHHM010000074.1 GCA_017887695.1 Oscillospiraceae bacterium
GCATGATACATTCCTCCTGAAAATAAAATAAGGCCCCAGGGAGCTACCCTGAGGCCTTCACGGTTATAATATATAGCTCAAATAGGCGGAGGATCAGACTGGTAGCGGTAGAACCATGATGCTGCCGTCGGGGGCGGAGAGAAACATCTCCGGGGTGTGGAAGATTTAGGCGTACCTCTCCAGTTGGTTGTCTGTGAGGCTCTTGAAGTACTTCACTGTCCGGCGGCGCGGCTATGAGAAATCCGCCCGGGATATTATCCCGGCCAGCGTTATGCGCAATGTGTGCAATCCGGTTTCTCAGTGCTCCGCCGCATAGTTGGCTTCGCCTATGGCGATTAGTTTCTCATAGTATGCCAACATCTCTTCCGAGTCCCCATAGATTTTGGCTGGGATCCACAGCTCATATTCTTCACTCCAGTTTGCGTCAATGGATGGGTCGTATATCCCCTCCGACGGATTGCTAATTTCCGCGTAGGGGAGCAAAGGATCTTCCACCAGACCGGTAGGATCTGAGTATCCTTTTCCCCCGGTTTCCTCCCACATGAGCTGGCACATGGTTAAATAGTCGGAAATCCCGGCAGGATCCCCTTTCAATTCTTTCAGAACCCAGGCCCCATACGTTTCTTCCCAGTAATACGCATCATCTCCCCGGAATGTCGGATCGTCATAGTCAAAATTGGGACACAGGAACACATAGTCATCCGGATTAAAGCTGCCCTCGGAATGGGAACTGTCCTCAGCCGAAGGCGTTGACAGCGGTGTAAATGAGATTGCTGACAACGCGTGCTTGTCCATGATTTCCTGAGCGGCTGCCTGGGTAATTACAGAGGCCTGTGTAACGTCCAGATTGGAGGTGCTGTAGAACCACGGTGAATCACCTCCGTAAGCACTGTCAAACAGGACTGCCTCCGTGAGGATCAGCTGTCCGTCTCCACCAATGCCATAATAGCTGTAGAAGGATTGTTCTGCGCCGCCAGACCCCTCATTATATATCAGTCCGTCTTTACAAAGATAATACCGATCCCGCTCTTGGCTGGACGCCACCTGCACTACCTGGTGATCCACAATCGTATACAGATCAAAGAACATTCTGGCATCGCCGCCATAGGTACCAACTTCTCCCACCAGAAGTTCCGTGGATCCGTTTTGGTCTATGTCTAAATAGGTGTATCCAATCTCCGAAGGATCGGTATAGTAACTGCACAGGGTGTTGAGGCCGGCCTCCGCCAGCTTTGCCTGATCCCACCGCTCCCCCATGGCCACAGCGTACTGCGTTAGGATACCAGCATAAAGCTGCTGATAGTCATCGGTACTGCCGACAGCGGAACTTGCTCCATCTGTCTGTTCCAGGGGTAATTCCTCGTCGGCGGTTTTCTTGCTCCATGGCCGAAACACCAGGAGGAGCACCACAGCCCCAATCAGAAGAAACACCCCGACGCCAATCAGCCACGGCTGCCGGCTTCGCTTAGGATGGGACAATACCACTTCTGGCTGGAAAGATGAATCAGAGGGCGATACATTTTTCTCCTTTGTCAAATGAAGGACACCCTGCACATCAGGCTCTGTTTGTCCCGGTTCCTGCGCTGTTGGCCTTTTCCCGGTCACCCTGCCGCCGCAGGCGGGACAGAAGACCGCGCGATCTGGAATTTGATGGCCACAGTTCGGACAATACATAAGACTTTCCCTCCTTAGGCCATTACGGTTTGGACCGCTTTTACAAATTCTGTCCCAATGCTTTTTCCCCCGGAATAGGGGATCTCCAGGATCTCGTCGCCGTTCAGTTCCAAAATAATTACGGTGCGGATGGACATTATAATAGAAACGACGGCAGCAGCAAGCCATAGAATCGTGTAAAAAAACTCCCCTGATGCAATCATAAAAAGGATACACATGAGAATGAAGGGAATTTCCACTGGCGTAATATCTGTCCTTGTCCGAACACCTCGGATATCTTGATAGGCTACGGTTTGGGATACGGCAGGCTTGGATTTCCGGGTAAAGGCGGTAAAGCTTTTCTGCCGCGTGATGACCATCTGATTGTCCTGAAAAACAACCGCATGATGGATCTCACTCACGGACAAGGATCCTGCTCCCGCCGCATGACGGAACTTAAATACTTCCCCGTCCAGTTCCAACTTTTTCTTGGTGCAGTTTGGACAGCTTTCTACACCATCCGGAATCTTTTCTCCACACTTTTCGCAGTACACGAATTGTCCCTCCTCTTTACTTAAGCGAATATAGACCAGGCCATAGCCGCAGCGGCGGTATCTTCATCTCCGTAGATCAGCGCCATCACCATGGCAATCGTTGCCCCATCTGTAAACTTCGTACCGTTGATATATACTTGATCCGCGCTTGCCCAGCAGTACTCCTCGTCCTCTGTATAGTGGAAGTCCACACCGATCCGGGCATTCAGTTCCGGATAGGTTCCGCGAATCGTCACCGTATAGGAGCCGTCGCTGTTTTTTTCAGAGTCCCATTTCACATTCTTCAGATACTTGTCTGCGGCCTCTCCGATGGGGAGATCCCCGTAGGAATCAAATACGATAGCCTTTGTGTTTTCTACGGGGTTATTTACCAGCAAGACGAAAAGAATCAACAGTGCCGCGGGAAACACGATCCAAAGCAGGACTCGTTTTCTCGTACGCTGTTTTTTGGATACGGACAACTTGATCTCTTTTCCTGCTTTGGGGGTATAGTTCTCCTTTGGGACCGGTTCGCCGCATTCTGTGCAAAAGGACGCCCCAGGTTTCAGCGGATGTCCGCAGTTCGTACAATACATGATGCCTTTTTCCTCCTGTTATTTTCTATGTTATCTTTTTTGTGCTGAGGGAAAATTCAGTTCGGGAACGGCAGACGTATGTCGCCAGTCCTCCTGCGCTGCATGGAATACAGGACAGGGCAGAGTCCGGCAGCTCAGCGCCGCAGGCAATACAGCATTTGCGCATAGGAATACTTCCTCCTCCAATCTAGTTCTTTAATAATAGCACTTATAACTATAAATGTAAATAATGCGCCGTTACTTTGCTAAAGTTATAGCTAAGCAACGGAGGTATTTTTATGGATGTAGGAAAACGAATTGCCCAACTTCGGGAGGCCCGGGGATGGACCACCAACCGGCTGGCAAATATGTGCGGTTTGTCCCAGAGCTTTCTCCGGGCTGTGGAGCTGGGGGAAAAGGGAATTTCGGTAGAGAATCTGCAGGTGGTATGTGATGCGCTGCAGATCAGCCTCCAGCAGTTTTTTGCGGTGCCGGAAGGAGATATCCGGCAGGAGGATAGACTGCTGATGCAGATCGGGAAGCTTACGGATGGTCAGCGGAAGGCGCTGACGGATTTTCTGGAAGCACTGTCTCATCAGGACTGAGATGAGAGGCACCAGGCGTTGGTAGGACGATGATACTGCCGCTGGGGCCGGAGAGAAACAGCTCCGGGATGCGGAAGACCTGTGTGTACTGTTCCAGCTGGTCGTTTGTGAGGCTCTCGAAGCGATCGCTGTCCGGCGGCGCAGTGCAGAGAAAGAAGTCACCGGCGATGATGTCGTAGATCTCGCCGGTGTCCGGGGAACGAAGGGCTCGGTTGAGGGGGAGGCGCAGGAGCTTGCCCTCCTCGTGGCAGATGAGGGCTACCGGCTCCTTAAAGGGATAGACCGCCTGGATGGGGCCGCCGACGATACGCTGCATGGCGTCTAGGGTATCATCAATGGTAATTTTTCGGGGTGACTGGACAGGAGATATTAGTAGGATTGTCATAGGAAATTCCTCCATAAAATGAGATAACTGCCCGGGGCAATGCCCCGGGCAGCTTCGTATTTATAGTATATAGCAGATATCCCGTCCTGTCCGGAATACCATGCGCAATACATCTCTAAAGAGATATTATATAATGCAATTGAAATCTTTATAGATATATGATATGGTAGAGAAAACTCGAACGGGAGGGAAATATGGATTCATTACATATGATTCTATCTGTTATTCTGGCAATACCGCTTTGGCGGCTCTACCATAAGGTTTTCATTGTGTTTTACCGGGACGTGTTCTGGGGCGTACTGGGAGAGATCGGCGCCGCATGGCTGACCGCTTATATTTTGGTAGGCGTGGCTTTTATGGCGTTGGGAGGTATTCTCAGTGTCGTAGGGAAAATACTGGCAGTTCTCCTGAAAGTAGGACTGGTACTCGCTGTAATTGGCGGAATTTTGTGGGTAGCCGCCAAAGTTACCAAAAATAGTTAAGCCTGTGTCCAGATAAGGAAAATTACCGCTGTGGAGATCTACCTCCACAGCGGTAATTTATTCTCTTTGCATTTTAATTATATCATTTCTCTCAAATTGATGTAATTACTTGTTGACAGGTACGTATTAATCCGTTATCATTTTAATTACATCATTAAGATAAAAATGATATAATTTACTGAAGTGAGGCGCACAGATGCACACTTATGATTTCACCCCAAAATATGAGAAGCTGCTCACACCGGATATTGTGGCCCTGCTGACCCAGATCCACGAGTACAAAGGCGAACAAGCCCTGTTTATCGAGGCCAAGGCCGATACCCTCTCCAAGCTGGTGGAGATCGCCAAAATCCAGAGCACCGAGGCCTCCAATAAAATCGAGGGGATCTACACCTCGGATGAGCGTCTGAAAAAGCTGGTGCAGGACAAAACCACCCCCCGCACCCGGAACGAGCAGGAGATCGCCGGTTACCGGGATGTGCTGGCCACGATCCACGAGAGCTTTGATTATATCCCGCCCAAGTCCTCTATGATCCTGCAGCTCCACCGGGATCTCTATAAATTCAGCGGCGCATCCTACGGCGGGCAGTATAAAACCTCAGACAATGTGATCGCGGAAACAGATGCCCAGGGAAACAAAACCGTCCGTTTTCAGCCCCTTCCGGCCTGGGAGACGCCGGAGGCGGTGGACTGCCTCTGCCGGGCCTACGAGGAAGCTGTGGGGAAGGGTGAGATGGACCCGCTGCTGCTGATTCCCATGTTCATTTTGGACTTCCTCTGTATCCATCCCTTTAACGACGGGAATGGTCGTATGAGCCGCCTGTTGACATTGCTGCTGCTCTATCGGGCGGGCTATATCGTGGGCAAGTATATCAGTATCGAAAAACTCATCGAGGAGAGCAAGGAAACCTACTATGAAGCCCTCCAGGAGAGTTCTCAGGGCTGGCACGAGGGAAGCAACGATTACGCCCCCTTTGCGCGCTATACCCTGGGTGTGGTGGCGGCGGCCTATCGGGACTTTTCCGCCCGGGTACAGGCTCTGGCCGTCAGCGGCATGAGCAAGCCGGACCGCATCCGGGAAATCATCAAGGGCACTCTCGGGAAGATCACCAAGGCCGAGATTATTGAGAAGTGCCCCGACATCAGCCAGATCACCGTGCAGCGCACCCTGGCCGACCTGCAGAAGAGCAGAGAAATTCTGAAACTCAGCGGCGGACGCTATACCGCCTATATCTGGAACCGGGAAAAGGAGTAAGAGAACATGATCACTGGAGAACTGAAAAACAAGATTGACCGCCTCTGGGAGACCTTCTGGACCGGCGGCATTACCAACCCCTTGGATGTGGTGGAGCAGATGACCTATCTCATGTTCATCCACGACCTGGACGCCGCCGACAACCAGCGTGCCAAGGAGAGCGCCATGTTGGGCCTACCTCACAAGAGCATCTTTGCCGGCGAGGTGCAGGTGGGCGAGCGGACCACCCCGGGCAACCAACTCAAGTGGTCGGTGTTCCACGACTTCCCCGCCGGGCAGATGTATTCTGTGATGCAGGAGTGGGTGTTCCCCTTCATCAAAAACCTCCACGCCGACAAGGACAGCGCCTACGCCAAGTACATGGGGGATGCCATTTTCAAGATCCCCACTCCCCTGATGCTGGACAAGATCGTCACTGCCATGGATGAGATCTACGACCAGGCGGACAAGCTCCACGACGCCGACGTCCGGGGCGACATCTACGAATACCTCCTGTCCAAGATCGCCACTGCCGGGGTCAACGGCCAGTTCCGCACCCCCCGGCACATCATCCGCATGATGGTGGATATGATGGCCCCCCGGGCGGACGACGTGATCTGCGACCCGGCCTGCGGCACCGGTGGCTTCCTGGTGTCGGCCGGTGAGTACCTGAAGGAGAACCGCAAGGAGGAAATCTTCTTCGACCGGACCAAGAAGGACCACTACATGAACCACATGTTCCACGGCTACGACATGGACCGCACCATGCTGCGCATCGGGGCCATGAACATGA
>JAGHHM010000075.1 GCA_017887695.1 Oscillospiraceae bacterium
CTGTCCGGGAGATCCTGGAGATCTCCAAGTCCGCCGAGGAGACCCAGCGGAAGGCCGGGCGCAAGCTCACCCGCCGGGAGGTGGAGGAGGAGATCGAGCGCACCGAAAAGCAGATGAAAGAGGCGGCGAAGATGCTGGAGTTCGAATATGCAGCGATTTTGCGGGATCGCTTGGTGGAGCTGCGCAAGGAGCTCAGCTAGCCGCCTCTTTCCCCAGCGCGGCTGCGCCGTACAAGCGGTTTGCCCAGAGGGCAAGCCCTCGGCCCGAGGCGGAATTCATTTCCAACCCGCAGGTGAAATGCCGTCACTGCCCCCACGGAGCGGCGCTCCGTGGGGAGGCACGTCGAAGATGCTGGAGTTCGAATACGCATCGATTCTGACAGGCAGAGATGCACTGCGGACCGCCTGTGTGATATAGTAGGCACGTGGAAACTTTTTATGGCAGAGAAAAAGGAGGCCCCTATGTACGAGGAAACCACCGACCGCACCCTGCTGCAAAAGACCCTGCTTATATTGCTGCTGGCCTTGGCCATTATCTTCACGATCCTCATGGCCGTCGTCAAAAGCCAGCCCCAGGTAAAGTGGGCCGACGGCCTGCTGCGCCCCTCGGCAGAGGGAACCGCCAACCTCTACACCGGCAGCATCCACGGTTCGGATGTGGCCGTCCGGGTGTATCCCGACGGGACGGACACGGTGGTGGACTTTACCATCGGCAGCCTCCGGCACCATACCGGCCGGGTAACCTGGCCTGACGGGATGATTTCCCGGGAATACGGCGGCGCTGTGCCCCGGGTGGACATCTTTCTGGATGACCTGCTGATTTTCTCCGGCGGCTGCGACAAGGAATCCGGCAGTCTCTACCGCAAGGACGGCTCCCGGGAATCGGGGCTCTCCGTAATCTTCAATACCTCCTCCTATTGGAGCAGCTATCAGGTGGACGCCTTTGACGTCATCTTTTTCGCCATGGGGCCCGCCACCGTCCATCGGGGCAACTGGGCCATCTGGGGCGTCACCCTGTTCATAAGCCTGCTGACGGCGGTGGATATTGCCTTCCCCCTGGCCTTTTTCTACTTCCGGTACAGCTTTTCCGTCAATAATCCTGAGCCCTCGGATTTCTATCTCTCCATGCAGAAGGTGGGCTGGGTAGTCGGGATAGCGGTGATCCTGGGCCTGTACATCTGGGGCGTTACCTGGGTTCCCTGACCCGGCTTTTGCCGACGGGCAAGCATATCCAGCCACCTGTTTTCTGATAGACCCGGGCCAGCGATAGTATCACACCAACACAGTTCCGGCCTCAGGCCGGAGAAAAGGAGGATCTCATTATGTACCGATACGACGACATTACAGGGAGCCCCGCTATGCTGCAAAAGGTCCTGCTGGCCCTGCTGGCCGCCATGGCGGTCATCTTCGGCGTCCTCACCCTGGTTTTCCGCTTTATGCCCGGGGTGGAGTGGTGCGACAGCCTGCTGCGGATCAGCCGGGAGGGAAACGCCACCCTCTACACCGGCACCGCTTACGGCAAGGACGTCTCCATCCGGGTCTACCCCGACGGAGATGACACCCTGGCGGAGTTCACCATTGCCGGCCGGGATCCCCAGGTAGGCCGCATTACCTGGCCTGAGGGGCGGATCTCCACTGCCTTCAGCGGCAGCGTGCCCCGGTTTGAGGTATACCTCAACGACCGGCTCCTCTTCTCCGGCGGCTGCAACGAAAATGCCGGGATCTTCCCGGGATTTTTCCGGGAGGACGGCAGTATTGACACCTCCCTTTCCCAGGGGCTGGACGGCTATCACGCCCCGGATGTGGAATATTTCTCCCCCCTGGCCTCCGACATCGCCGCCTTCGCCCTGGGGCCGGAGCCTGCCTACCGGGGCAGCTGGGGCGTCTATTTCATGGCCCTGCTCCTAAGCCTGGTCACGGCGGTGAACGTAGCCTTTCCCCTGGCGCTGTTTCGTTTCCGCTACCACTTCTCCGTCCAGAATCCGGAGCCGACGGATCTCTATTTCTCCATAGAGAAGGGATGCTGGATCCTGCTGACGGCCCTGGTTCTGGTAATGTACATCTGGGGCATTACCATCATTTCATAATCACAGCGAGGAAATCACCAATGGCAAAGCATAAGGAAGAAAAAACCAACGTCATGCGGACGCTGGAACAGAAGAAGATCCCCTACACCGCCTACACCTACCCCCACGAGGAGGGGGTGCCGGTGGACGGAGCCACGGTGGCCCGGAGCCTGGGCCAGGACCCGGCGGCGGTATTCAAGACCCTGGTGGCCCGAGGGGCCACAGGGGGCATCTACGTATTCGTAGTGCCGGTAGAAGAGAGCCTCGACCTCAAGAAGGCCGCCAAGGCAGTGGGCGAAAAGTCCATCGCCATGATCCATGTCAGCGAAATCAACGGCCTCACTGGCTATGTCCGGGGGGGATGCAGCCCCGTGGGCATGAAGAAGCTCTACCCCACCGTCTTTCACGCCTCCGCCCTGGAGCAGGAGGTCATTATGGTGTCCGCTGGGAAGATCGGCTGGCAGGTGGCCCTGGCCCCCCAGGCCCTGATGGACCTGGTGCGGGGCAAAGCGGCGGATATTATCGCTGGATAACCCGCCGGGGACCCGGTAAATCCAAAGAAAGGAACGCCCCTCTATGACAGAAGCGGCAAAGACCGTCCTCACCGCCTATGAAGTGCGGAAAACCAAAGGGCAGAAGGAGGCCTTCCGGGCCTTTTTATGCCGGGAGCTGGGGAAGCTGGGCTACGAGCCCCGGGTGGAGTCAGGCCGCTCCCTGGTCACCAGCCACAACGTGGTGGCCGGGGACCCGGAGAAGGCCAGGGTCCTTCTCACCGCCCACTACGACACCTGCGCCGTCCTCCCCTTCCCCAACTTCATCACCCCCCGGAACCTTCCCGTATTCCTCCTCTACCAGCTGGCGGTGGCGGCAGTGATCCTGATCCTGGCGGCGGCGGTGGAGACAGCGGTGCTGCTGGCCTTTGACCCGCCCCTATGGGTGGCCCTGCTGACGGTGTACGCAGCGCTGGCCTTCTGCATCTGGTGGATGCTGGCGGGGAAGGCCAACCGCCGCACCGCCAACGACAACACCAGCGGCGTCATCGCCCTTCTGGAGATGGCCGCCGCCCTGCCGCCGGAGGACCGGGACGCCGTGTGCTTCGTATGGTTCGACAACGAGGAGAAGGGCCTTTTCGGCTCCTCCGCCTTTGCCGGCGCCCACCGCCGGGTGCGGGCCGACACCCTCACCCTCAACTTCGACTGCGTGGGGGACGGGGATTACCTCCAGTTTTTCCCCAGCGGCGTGGTGAAAAAGGACAGTGAAACCGTGGCGCTGCTGGAAAGCGCCTTCCTCTCCGAGGGCAAAAAAGTGGTGGAAGTGGTCCGGGGTTTGGGGCTTTACCCCTCGGACCAGGCCCGGTTTCGCCGGGGCGTAGGCGTGGCGGCTCTGAAAAAAGCGCCGCTGATTGGATATTATATGGACAGAATACATACCCGCCGGGACACAGTGCTGGAGGAGGACAACGTACAGCTCCTCTGCCGGGGCGTCCTCCGTCTGGCGGGGATGATACGAGAGCAGAAAAAGGAAACGTAAGCTATGCAGGATAAAATTTTTATCAAAGGCGCCAGGGAGAACAACCTCAAAAATGTGGATGTGGAGATCCCCCGGGACAAGCTGGTGGTGGTCACCGGCCTCTCCGGCAGCGGCAAGAGCTCCCTGGCCTTCGACACCATCTACGCCGAGGGCCAGCGGCGGTACGTAGAGAGCCTCTCCTCCTACGCCCGGATGTTCCTGGGCCAGATGGAGAAGCCGGATGTGGACTACATCGACGGCCTCTCCCCCGCCATCTCCATTGACCAGAAAACCACCAGCAAGAACCCCCGCTCCACCGTGGGCACGGTGACGGAGATCTACGACTACCTGCGCCTTCTCTGGGCCCGGGTAGGCACTCCCCACTGCCCCATCTGCGGTAAGGAGATCCGTCAGCAGACCATTGACCAGATCATTGACCAGATCCTGGAGCTGCCGGAGGGCAGCCGGGTACAGATCCTCTCCCCGGTGGTCCGTGCCCGGAAGGGTGAGTACCAGAAGGTCTTTGAGGACGCCCGGAAGTCCGGCTATGTCCGGGTCCGGGTGGACGGCAGTCTCTACGAGCTCACCGAGGAAATCAAGCTGGAGAAAAACAAAAAGCACAACATTGAGATCGTGGTGGACCGGCTCATCATCCGGCCCGACGTCCGCCAGCGGCTCACTGACAGTGTGGAGACCGCCTCCGCCCTGGCGGGAGGCATTGTCATCTGCAACGTCCTCCAGGAGGACCGGGACATTCTCTTCAGCCAGAACTACGCCTGCGAGGACTGCGGCGTCAGCATCGAGGAGCTGACCCCCCGGATGTTCTCCTTCAACAACCCCTATGGCGCCTGCCCCGCCTGCACGGGCCTGGGCAGCCAGCTGAAGGTGGACCCCATGCTGGTGGTGCCTGACGAGGACAAATCTATCCTGGACGGGGCCATCACCGCCAGCGGCTGGAGCAATATCCGGGGGGACGGCATCTCCCGGATGTATTTCGACGCCCTTTCCAAGAAGTACCACTTTCAGCTCACCACCCCCTGGAAGGACCTGCCGGAGAACGTCAAGGACGTGATCCTCTACGGCACCAAGGGGGAGAACCTGGAGCTCCACTATGACCAGCCCCGGGGCAAGGGGGTCCTCCATCAGCCCTTCGAGGGCATCTGCAACAACCTGGAGCGGCGGTACAAGGAGACCCAGAGCGACGGCGTGCGCCGGGAGCTGGAGGAAACCATGAGCCAGTGCCCCTGCCCCGTGTGCCGGGGCAAGCGGCTGAAGATGGAGAGCCTGGCGGTGACCGTGGGGGATATGAGCATCTACGACTACACCACGCTGCCGGTGAACCAGGCCCTCCGGTTCCTGGATGGCCTCACCCTCACCAACACCCAGCTGATGATCGCCGACCGGATCCTCAAGGAGATCCGGGAACGGCTGGGATTTCTGCGCAGCGTGGGCCTGGAGTACCTGACCCTCAGCCGCAGCGCCGCCACCCTCTCCGGCGGCGAGAGCCAGCGTATCCGCCTGGCCACCCAGATTGGCTCCTCCCTGATGGGGGTGCTCTATATCCTGGACGAGCACTCCATCGGTCTGCCCCAGCGGGACAACGACAAGCTGCTGGCCACCCTCCAGCGACTGCGGGATCTGGGCAACACCCTGGTGGTGGTGGAGCACGACGAGGACACCATGCGGGCCGCCGACTATATCATCGACGTGGGCCCCGGAGCGGGGATCCACGGCGGGCAGATTGTGGCCGCCGGCACCCCGGAGGAGGTCATGGCAAACCCCGCCTCCCTTACCGGCCAGTATCTCTCCGGCAAGCGGTACATTGCCGTGCCGGAGACACGGCGACCGGGCAACGGCCACACCCTCACCATCCGTGGGGCGGCGGAAAACAACCTGAAGAACATCGACGTATCCATCCCCTTAGGCACCTTCACCTGCGTCACCGGCGTCAGCGGCAGCGGCAAGAGCTCCCTGGTCAATGAGATCCTCTTCAAGCGGCTGGGATCTGACCTCAACCGCATGAAGTGCCGCCCCGGCAAGCACAAGGCCATCGAGGGGGAGGAGTACCTGGACAAAGTCATCAACATCGACCAGAGCCCCATCGGCCGCACCCCCCGGTCCAACCCTGCCACCTACACCGGCGTGTTCAACGACATCCGGGAGCTGTTCGCCTCCACGGCGGAGGCCAAGGCCCGGGGCTACAACGCCGGGCGCTTCTCCTTCAACACCCGGGGCGGCCGGTGCGAAGCCTGCGCCGGCGACGGCCTTCTGAAGATCGAGATGCACTTTTTGCCGGACCTCTACGTCCCCTGCGAGGTGTGCAAGGGCAAGCGGTACAACCGGGAGACCCTGGAGGTCCGCTACAAGGGCAAGAACATCCACGAGGTGCTGGAGATGACCGCCGAGGAGGCCCGCACCTTCTTCAAGCCCATCCCCAAGATCGCCGCCCGGGTGGAAACCCTGTGCGACGTGGGGCTGGGGTATGTGAAGCTGGGCCAGGCCTCCACCACCCTTTCCGGCGGCGAAGCCCAGCGGGTTAAGCTGGCCACGGAGCTCTCTAAGCGCTCCCCCGGCCAGACCATCTATATCCTGGACGAGCCCACCACCGGCCTCCATACCGACGATGTGGGCAAGCTTCTGGAGGTGCTCCAGCGGCTGGTGGACGCGGGCAACACCGTGGTGGTCATCGAGCACAACCTGGACGTGATTAAGTGCGCCGATCACATTATCGACCTGGGCCCCGAGGGGGGCGACGGCGGCGGCGAGGTCGTCTGCACCGGTACCCCGGAGGCCGTGGCGGCCTGCCCCCAGAGCTACACCGGGCAGTACCTGAAGAAAATGCTCACCCGTCGGTAAGCCGCCGGCCCTTTTGCCCCTTTTCCGCAGGCGTGGGTTTCCTTTCCTGCCGGCGAAAAAGGGGCAAGTCCCCCTGCCGCCATTCAGGCGGCCGCCTCCCCGGCGGCGGAAACCGGCGCTCTTTCCTTTCCGGCAGCCCGCCGTCTATCTCAAGAAAAGAGGTCCCCTATGGATATCCTGCACTGGCTCAACGACACCCTGGGCGGCGAATTCTGCTTCACCGTCCTGGTTTCCATGATCCCCGTTATCGAACTGCGGGGCGGCATCCCCTTCGGCGTCAGCGTGGGCCTGCCGGTATGGATGGCCTACCTGGCTGCTATTATTGGCAACATGCTGCCGATTCCCTTTATCGTGGTGTACATCCGGCGGATCTTTCAGTGGATGCGCCGCCATCTGCCCCGGCTGAACCATCTGGTGTCAAAGCTGGAAGAAAAAGCCCATCTAAAGGGCAAAAAAGTTACCAAATATAAGTATTTAGGTCTGGCTATCTTCGTGGCTATCCCCCTTCCCGGCACCGGGGCCTGGACCGGCGCCCTGGCCGCCGCCTTCCTGGACATGCCCCTAAGGAAGGCCCTGCCCTCTATTTTTGCCGGGGTTTTGGTGGCCGGCGTCGCCATCAGCATTCTCACCTTCGGCATTGCCAACCTCTTTTAACACCTCCCCCTTCCGCCGCATAGACTGGCGTAAGCAAAATCCATCAGCCGCGCGGCGGCGGAACGGAGGAAACCTATGCATCTGTGGCAGGACGGCCTTCTGGCCCTGCTGGCAGCCATCGGCCTGAGCTCCCTTTTATGGGCGGCGGTGCGCTGGCTTTTCTGCGGGCGTCCCACCCCCCGCCGGGGAGACGCCCTGGCCCTGGTCCCCGTCCGGGGGAACGGGGAGCACCTGGAGGAACAGATCCGGTACCTGGCCGCATTGGGCCGGGAGGAGGGCTGCTTCGACGCTGTTGTGGTGGCGGACTGCGGCCTGACGGAGGAGGGGCGGCAGGCCGCGGCGCTGCTGGCCCGGGACAGCCGGATGGTTATTTTCTGCGGCCGGGAGGAGCTTTCCGGCCTTTTGGAGGAGCGCTTCTCCTCCCCCAGTCCCTGAAGCAGGGCCCGCCGCCGGGGCCCCCTATACCGGCGAGATCACCAAGGAGCACGCGGCATGAGCGAACAGTACACTGTGGACGGTACCATACTCAATCTTATCTTCCAGAACGAGGAAAACGGCTATACCGTCCTGCGCCTGGTGACTACCGACGGCGAGGTGGTAACGGTGGTAGGCACCATCCCCTGCGCCGCCCCCGGCGAGAGTCTGGTGGTCACCGGCCAGTGGATGACCCACCCCGTCCACGGTGAGCAGCTGCAAGCCCACCAGGTGGAACGCTATATGCCCACCACGGAAAGCGACATTCTCAGCTACCTCTCCTCCGGCGTGGTCAAGGGGGTAGGCCCCGCCACGGCGGAGAAGCTGGTGCAGCGCTTTGGGGAAAACACACTGCGGATTCTGGAGGAAGAGCCGGAGCTCCTCAGCAAGATCAAAGGCATTACCGCCCGGAAGGCTATGGAGATCGGCGAGAGCTACCGGGCCCAGACAGGGATGCGGCGGCTCCTGGACTTTTTAGCCGTTAACGACCTGCCGCTGTACTTGGGACTGCGGCTCTACCGGCGCTACGGCGTATCCGCCATGGACGCCCTCCGGGACAACCCCTATCTGCTGGTGGACGAGCTCTACGGGGTGGATTTTGCCGTTATGGACGAGATCGCCCTGTCCATGGGGGTGGCCGGCGACAGCCGCCGCCGGGTGGAGGCCGCCGTCCTCTTTGAGCTGACCTACAACCTCAATAACGGCCATGTGTTCCTGCCCCGGGAAAAGCTGATTGCCGCGGCGGTACAGCTCATCGACTGCCCGGCGGACACGGCGGAAATTGCTCTGGACGACCTGATCGGCCGGGGCGCCATTCACCAGGAGCCGGTGGCCAAGGTTACCGCCTGTTATCTTACCCGCCTTTACCAGGCGGAAACGGGGGTTACCACCCGGATAGAGGCTCTCCTCCGCTGCCGGGGCGACCGCTGCCGCCAGGTGGACAAGACCATTGATCAGATCCAAGCCGAGCAGGGCATTGTCTACGCCCAGGCCCAGCGCCGGGCGGTGGAGCTGGCGGCCCAGGAGGGGGTCCTGCTTCTCACCGGCGGTCCCGGCACCGGCAAGACCACCTCGGTGCGGGCCATCGTGGCCATGCTGGACAAACTGGGCTGCGACACGCTGCTGCTGGCCCCCACGGGCCGGGCGGCCAAGCGCCTGGGAGAGCTGTGCGGCCGGGAGGCCCAGACCATCCACCGATGCCTAGGCATGAGCTGGCGGGAGGATACCGGCGAGGTGACCTTCCAGAAGAATGAGAAGGAGCCCCTGGAGGCCGGGGCGGTAATTGTGGACGAGATGAGCATGGTGGATCTGCCCCTGATGGACGCTCTTCTGGCCGCCCTGCGGCCGGACTGCCGGCTCATTATGGTAGGCGACCCGGACCAGCTGCCCTCAGTAGGGCCAGGAAATGTATTTTCCGATCTCATCCGCAGCGGACGGATCCCGGTGGTGGCCCTGACGGAGATCTTCCGCCAGGCCCAGTCCAGCGCCATCATCCGGGCGGCCCACGCGGTAAACGGCGGCAGCCTGCCGCCGCTGAAGAACCTCAGCGACAGCGATTTCTTTTTCCTGCGCCGCCGGGATCCCCAGGCGGCGGTGGAGCTGGTGGTGGAGCTGTGCCGGGATCGCCTGCCCAAGAACATGGGAGTAGATCCCCGGCAGATTCAGGTCCTCTGCCCCACCCGGAAGGGGGCCTGGGGCACCGCCGCGCTGAACCGGGCCTTACAAGCGGCCCTGAATCCCCCTGCTCCGGACAAGCGGCAGAAGGTATGGGGGGAGACGGTGTTCCGCACCGGCGACCGGGTCATGCAGATCAAAAACAACTACGATGTACTGTGGATCCGGGACGACGGCGTCACCGGCAGCGCCATGTTCAACGGCGACGTGGGCCTGGTGGAGGAAATTGATCCCAGCGGCGAGCTGATGAGCGTCCGGTTTGACGACCGGGTGGCCACCTACACCACGGACATGCTCTCGGAGCTGGAGCTGGCCTACGCGGTGACGGTACATAAGGCCCAGGGCAGCGAGTACAGGGCGGTGGTGCTGGTAGCGCTCCCCGCCGCCCCGGCGCTGATGGTGCGGGGGGTGCTGTACACCGGCCTTACCCGGGCCCGGGAGCTGCTGATCGTGGTGGGGGACGACGCCGCCCTGGGACGTATGGCGGAGAACGACCGCCAGCAGAGGCGGTATTCCGGCCTCCGGTGGCGACTGAAAAAAGGAGGCCAGGGGTGAGGCACCCCTAGACCTCCTTCTTTATTTTTCTCTCCTTACCTCGTTCTTTTTTCCCTTTGCCGTTTCTTTTTGCTGGTTGTGTTTGCCTCCGACGGCCCCATTTTTGGACGCCCAAAACACTGCTTTAGGGGAGTTCCGCGCCCCGGCGTGGGGTTCCTTTGTGGGTTCCCGCACCCACGGGCGGGGTACTTTTGTACGCACAAAAGTACCCAAAAGGCGCTGGGGAGACCCCAGACCCCCCTTTTTTGCCCAATCGGTCTTATCAAGTTGAGCCACTGCCCTGCCACTGAATCACCAGTCCCTTCGGGCATTTGATCTGTACCGGGTTTCTCGTCGATGCTTCGGCTGACGCCCTTTTGAAGGGATAAGCGAATCTGCTTTTTTGTAAAATTGGATATATCTTTATGAAAGAGCCAGAAATGGCTCTTTTTATTTTATGGGAAATTCCCATTTATAAGGGTATGGGATATACC
>JAGHHM010000005.1 GCA_017887695.1 Oscillospiraceae bacterium
CTGCCTTTTGCGGATCCGAAGCGCCGCAGCTATGTTGTTTTTCAGAAGTATTATGACGGCTTTGCCCTGCTGATGGAGCTGGCTATGGCGGTGTTCATGGCCATGACTCTGACAGAATGCCTGCGCCCCGGCACGGTATCCATTGCCCGGGCGGCCACTGTGGCGGTTTCCCTGCTGTTTGTTTTTATTGGCAACATGATGGGCAAGATCAAGCATAATTACTTTATGGGCATTAAGACTCCCTGGACATTGGCGGATCCGGATGTGTGGAACCGGACCCACCGGTTTACGGGGCGGCTGTGGTTTCTGGTGGGGGTGGTGACTATCCCTTGTGCCCTTTGGTTGCCGGAGCGGTTTTTTGCGGTTATTTTTGGAATGGGAATGCTGCTTTCCACGGGGGCAGGCATTGTGATGAGCTATGTCTGGTACCGCCGGGCCCACCAGGAGGCGGCATGAGGTGCCGCCGACAGGTGGGAAATTGAATAGATTATGAATTTTTCGGTCGGAGTGTTTACTTTCATGGGGTGAAGTGTTAAAATATAAACATTATAATGACCGTGGAGGTAGAGTGATGGCACGGATAGCGAAAAAGGAGAAAAGTGACGGCCTTTACCGGGCGATTTTGACGCTGAAAACGGAGGAGGAGGTCTATAACTTCTTCCAGGATCTTTGTACGATAACAGAGCTGCGGGCCATGGAGCAGCGCTTCGAGGTGGCGGTGCTTCTCCATGAGGGTATGATCTATAACGACATCCTGGAGCGTACCGGCGCCTCCAGCGCCACCATCAGCCGGGTCAACCGTTCTCTGGCCTTTGGCTACGGCGGGTATCAGACCTTTTTTGACAGGCAGGAGGCGGAGCAGCCGCAGCAGGAGGAGAAACCGTGAGCGCCTATGAAGCCCTGGCCGGGGTCTATGACCGGCTGACAGAGGATGTGGGATATGAGCGCCGGGCGGACTATCTGGAGAAGCTGTTCAAGAAGAGCCGGATCCCCGTTCATACGGTGCTGGATCTGGCCTGCGGTACCGGCTCCATTACGGAGCTGCTTATGGAGCGGGGCTACGAAATGATTGCGGCGGATGCCAGTCCGGACATGCTGGCTGCCGCCCGGGAAAAGACGGAGGGAAAGCCGGGGATCGCGCCGGTGTATCTCTGCCAGTCCATGCCGGAGCTGGACCTGTACGGCACGGTGGATGCCGCGGTGTGCTGCCTGGACAGCCTCAATTACCTGACAAGTCCCAAGGATGTACAGCGCACATTCCAGCGGCTGCATCTGTTCATTGCGCCTGGCGGGCTCCTGGTGTTTGACATTCTCAGTCTTTCGGGGCTGCAGGAGCTGGACGGCCAGGTGTTCCTGGACGAGCGGGAGGATGTCTACTGTGTGTGGCGGGCGGACTTTGAAAAGCGCAGCCGGATCTGCACCTATTGGATGGACATTTTTACCCAGCGGGAAGATGGCGCATGGGATCGGAACATTGAGGAGCACCGCGAGCGGGCCTACGAGGTGGAGGAACTGCGCACCTGGCTCATGGAGGCGGGCTTCACCCATGTTCGCACCTATGGCGATTGTCGTATGAGCGCTCCCCGGGAAGGGGCCAGGCGCATCTGCTTTACGGCCATCCGGGGAAAGGAGTAAAGGCTTCCGGCTGCTGGGAAAGCATAAGAAGGGATTAATACAAAAATGGATAAGTTAGTACGAGCAATTACAACAGATGGCATGGTGCAGGCGGTGGCGGTGTCCACCCGGGACCTGACCGAGCGGGCCCGGCAGATCCACACCACTCTGCCGGTAGCCACGGCGGCCCTGGGCCGGGCTTTGGCGGCGGCCTCCATGATGGGCAATGCCCTCAAGGAGGAAGATGCCAGCCTCACCCTCCAGATCAAGGGCGGCGGCCCCTTGGGTACCATTCTCACGGTGTCTGACGCTCAAGGCAATGTCCGGGGCTATGTGCAGCAGCCTCATGTGGATTTACCTCTCCGGCCGGACGGAAAGCTGGATGTGGGCAGCGCGGTAGGCTGCGACGGCACCCTTACTGTTATCAAGGATCTTTGCATGAAGGAGCCCTATGTGGGCAGCGTCCAGCTGCTGGGAGGCGAGATCGCTGAGGATCTGGCGGCCTATTTTGTGGAGAGTGAGCAGATTCCTACCGCCTGTGCCCTGGGAGTGCTGGTGGACCGGGATCAGAGTGTGAAGGCCGCCGGCGGCTATATTATCCAGCTCCTGCCCGGCGCCGGGGAAGATGTAATCACCAAGGTAGAGGGCGGCGTGATGGCCGCGGGGCCGGTGACCGCCCTGCTGGAAAAGAACAGCGACCCGGAGGCCCTGCTGCGGACCGTGCTGTCGGACTTCGAGGTGGAGATCCTGGAAACCTCCCCGGTGGAGTATCGCTGCTACTGCAGCCGGGAGCGGGTAGAGCGGGCCCTCATCAGTCTGGGAGCGGATGAGCTGGAGAAGATCCTTCAGGAGCAGGGCGGCTGTGAGCTTACCTGCCAGTTCTGCGATAAGGTCCACCAGTTTTCTGCCCAGGAGCTCCAGGCCCTTATCGATGGGATCAAGGCTTCTAGGAAGCAGTAAGAGCCCCAGGGGCGCTGCCCCTGGACCCCGCAAGCTTTTGTAAAAGCTTGATCAAAACTTTTGCCGGCAAAACGCTGTTTTGCCGAAGAGATAGGAAATTAGCGATTGCCCCATGATTCTCAAGACATGACAACAGCCCCGGATGCGGCCGCATCCGGGGCTGTTGTTATATAGCGTTGTCCTATATGGAAACCAGGATAAGCGAAACGGAGTTTCGCGCAAAAAGTTCTTTTTGCTTCTTTTTCTTTCAAGAAAAAGAAGGAGTGCCCCGGCAATCGTTACCGGATAATGATGGAATCCCGCTCGGGGCCCACGGAGACGTAGGTGATATGGCAGCCGATCTGCTGCTCCACATACTCCACGTACTTCCGGGCAGCCTCGGGGAGGTCCTCCCACTTGCGCACGCCGGAGATGTCACAGTTCCAGCCATCCATGTACTCCATAACGGGCTTGGCGTCGGGGAGGACAGCGGGGAAGGGGAAGTAGTCGATCTGCTGGCCGTCCAGCTCATAATGGGCACAGACAGGAATCTTGTCCATATAGCTGAGGACGTCCATCTTGGTCAGGGCGATGTCGGTAGCGCCCTGGCACTGTACGCCGTAGCGAGTGGCCACGATGTCGATGGGGCCCACCCGGCGGGGACGTCCGGTCTTGGCGCCGTACTCGCCGCCGGCCTCACGGAGCTTCTCAGCCTCCTCGCCGAACCACTCGCAGGTGAAGGGGCCTTCACCCACGCAGGAGGAGTAGGCCTTCACCACGCCGATGACCTTCTCTACATGGGTGCTGGGAAGACCGGAACCCACAGGAGCGTAAGCGGCAATGGCGTTGGAAGAGGTAGTATAGGGGTAGATACCGTAGTCCAGATCCCGGAGAGAACCCAGCTGGGCCTCAAAGAGGATATTTTTACCCTGGGCCTGAGCCTCACGGAGGAAGGCGCCGGTGTCACAGACAAAGGGCTTGATCTTCTCGCCGTAATCGGCCACCCAGGCCCGGAGGTCATCCATGGTGTAGGGCTTTGCGCCATAGACCTTCTCCAGGATCAGGTTCTTCCATTCCAGGATCCCCTCCAGGTGCTCCCAGAGCTTGTCGGGGTAGAGAAGCTCGCCGGCCATGACGGTCTTCTTCTGGTACTTATCGGAATAGAAGGGAGCGATACCCTGCTTGGTGGAACCATATTTTTTATCAGCCAGGCGGGCTTCCTCCAGGCTGTCCAGATCACGGTGCCAGGGCAGCAGCAGGGAGGCGCGGTCGCTGATCTTCAGGTTCTCAGGGGTAATGGCCACGCCCTTGCTGATGACATCCTGCATCTCGGTCCACAGGCTCTCGCAATCCAGGGCCACGCCATTGCCCAGGATGTTCACCACATCCTTGCGGAAGATACCGGAGGGGAGCAGGTGCAGGGCAAACTTGCCCAGCTCGTTGACCACGGTGTGTCCGGCATTGCCGCCTCCCTGGTAACGCACCACCACGTCGTATTCACTGGTGAGGAGGTCTACCATCCGGCCCTTGCCCTCGTCACCCCAGTTGATGCCCACGATTGCAGTTAACATACGTTTGTCCCCCAATATCGTAAACTTTCAGATTCTATGTACAGATAGCAGCGCGAGACATAAAAATGCTCACACCTTTTTTTATTTTACCACATATTGCTGGTAAAAACAATGACAAATTTTAAAGAATATGGGAGAGGTTCATCGGTTTTACAGGCCGGACTTTTATTGTAAAGTACCAGGGGGTATGGTACAATCGGGCAAAGCGTGGCATGAGAGGAGAAGAACATGAAACATATTATTGTTAAGCTGCGGGATATACCGTCTGTAAAGGAGAAAGCTGCAGAGTGGTTTCATGCAAAATGGGGAGTTCCGCTGATGGCGTATAGGGACAGTATGGAGGCCTGTATTGCTGGCAGAACAGCGGTGCCCCAGTGGTACCTTGCGATGGATGGGGAGCGGATAATTGGGGGCCTAGGGGTTATAGAGAATGATTTTCATAACCGAAAAGATCTAACACCCAATGTGTGCGCCGTTTATGTGGAGCAAGATAAGCGATGTCAGGGTGTGGCAGGAGCGCTGCTGAAACATGCCTGTTCGGATATGAAGGAACTAGGGATTCCGACTTTGTATTTGGTAACAGATCACACGGAATTTTATGAACGGTACGGATGGGAATTCCTGTGTATGGTACAAGAAGATGGAGAGAAAAATATGGCACGAATGTATGTACATAGAGAATAGATGCTGTCCTCGGAGGCACTGCTAACAATAATTGCTTTAGAAATATATCTTCAAAAGGCGTTGGGAATACTGAATGAAACTGGGCGGCACGCTATGCGTGCCGCCCAGTTTAAATTCTTACTCAATGCTGATGATATAGTAGTATACAGGCTGACCGCCGGGAAGAACGGACAGTTCCGCGCTGGGGCAGAGCCGAGAGAAGATTGTCTCAGCCGCTGCAGCCTGCTCCTCGGTGACGTCCTCGCCGTAGAACAGGGTGACAAACTCGGCGCTGCGGTCGGCAGCCTCCTGGGCCAGCTTCTCCAGCAGTACAGAAATATCCTTGTCAGTGCCGAAGAGCTTCCCGTTCATCAGGGAGAGGTAATCGCCCTCGTTAATGGCAAAGCCGTCAAAGTCGCTGTTGCGAGCAGCGTAGGTGATCTGGGCAGTGGACACATTCTCAA